>CAZMFG010000036.1:10138-18189 GCA_964565525.1 uncultured Thermodesulfobacteriota bacterium | reverse complement strand
CGGGAGTAATTCCCTGTACGCATTCAGTGCCCATACCGTGGACTTTAACAGGATAATATGATACTTTATGGTAAGGGAATATCAGATGCCGTATCGCCGACTGAGTGCTAAACTCATCTTGTGGGTAGTGGCTATCACCGTCATCGTGATAGGGATTTTCAACTATGTCAGCTTAAATACCCAACGGAAACATTTGATTAGTGAGAGTGTCCTGGGGGCCAAACAGTTAAGCGACACGGTTAAAAAGGGCCTCAGGTTCGACATGCTGCACAACTATCGGGAAGCCCTCTACAACTCCATCGAGACCATCGGCGCACAGGAGGGAATAGAAAAGATCAGAATATTCAACAAAGAGGGGGCCATCATGTTCTCCTCCGACAAGCAAGAGATGGGGCAGATGGTGGACAAAAAGGCCGAGGCCTGCTTCGGGTGTCACTCCGTTGATAAGCCCCTGGAGCGATTGGACACACCGGAAAGGAGCAGGATCTTCGAGGCCAACGGTCATCGACTCCTAGGAATCATAAATCCCATCTACAATGAGCCCGATTGCTACAATGCCGCCTGCCACGTCCATCCTCCTGACCAGAAGGTCTTGGGGGTGTTCGATATCTCCTTATCTCTGGCTGCCACCGACAAGAGGATGCAGGAGATCAGGGGTACAACCATCCTCCTCATGATCATCACCATTGTGACGGTCTCCGCCATTATCGTTTTGTTTATCCGGCGGGCGGTCGATCGTCCGGTCAAAGAGCTGGTTGCTGGGACGACCAGGGTGGCGGCAGGGGACTTTGACCACGCCATCCCCTCCCGCTCCGATGACGAGATCGGACAGCTGGCCGAATCCTTCAACACCATGACCCAGAGGCTGAAGATAGTCCAATATCAGCTCTTGCAATCGGAGAAACTGGCCTCCATCGGGAAGTTGGCTGCCACCATCGCCCACGAGATAAACAACCCTCTGAACGGCATCTTGACCTATACCAAGCTGATTGAGAGAAAGTTGGCCGAAGGCACCCTCAGGAAAAATGAAATTCCCAAATTCCGCTCCTATCTGACGATCATGGAGCGGGAAACGGAGCGGTGCAGCACCATCGTGAGGAACCTCCTTGACTTCGCCCGGCAGCGGGAACCCTCTTTGAAGCCTGATGTGGATATCAACGAGGTGCTCGAGGAAGCCCTCTCCCTCCTGGCCAACCAGATAGCCCTGCAAGAGGTCACGTTGGAGAAGCGGTTCGGCCAACTCCCCCCCATCATGGCCGACCCCATGCAGCTGCGGCAGGTCTTTCTCAATGTCATCCTCAACTCCTGCGAGGCCATGCAAGACGGAGGTATGGTAACCGTCACCACCGCTGTATCAAACAAGCGAAAGAAGGCGGTGCGCGTAGAGATTGCCGACAACGGGGTAGGTATCGAGGAGAAGGATCTTTCCAAGGTCTTCGATCCCTTCTTTACCTCGAAAGAAAAGGGGACGGGGTTAGGGCTTTCGGTGGTGTATGGGATTATCAACTCTCACCAGGGCACGATCCAGGTCAAGAGCACGGTGGGAAAAGGGACCACCATTACCATCACCTTGCCAACGGAGGCTACGGCAACTGAAACAAGCCCCTCTATGGACGACCAGGTGAGAAAAAAAACGGAAGACAGGAACAGGAACACTAACAATATGTTGGGGAGATGAGAGCAAGCATTCCGTCATGAGATAACTCCAGCCTGGTCTTTGGTGAACGTATGGTACTATTTAAACCTTCATGGTATCGAAGTTTAAGCGTCAAGCTCATCCTTTGGGTGGGAGCAATCACGGTCATGGTAATAGGGGTCTTCGCCTATGCAAACTTAAACACCCAACGAAAACACCTCCTCGATGAGGCAATCCTGGGGGCCAAACAATTAAGCGGCACACTGACGAGGAGCCTCCGGTTTGATATGCTGCACAACTATCGGGAGGCCCTCTACAACTCCATCGAGACCATTGGCGCCCAGGAGGGGATAGAAAAGATCAGAATATTCAACAAAGAGGGGTCCATCATGTTCTCCTCCGATAAGGAAGAGATGGGGCAGATGGTGAACAAAAAGGCCGAGGCCTGCTACGCCTGCCACGCCGTGGATAAGCCCCTGGAGAGGCTGGCCATCCCCGAGAGGAGCAGGATCTTTAGGGTCGATGGTCATCGGATCCTGGGGATTATAACCCCGATCTACAATGAGCCTGATTGCTATACAGCTGCGTGTCACTACCATCCCCGAGATAAAAAGGTCTTGGGGGTTCTCGACATTTCTCTTTCGCTAGCCGCGACCGATAAGAGCATAAAGAAGATCAGGGGCACAACCATACTGCTCATGGTCATTACCATCCTCACGGTCTCCGCCATCATCGTCCTGTTCATCCAGCGGGCGGTCTATCGACCGGTCAAAGAGTTGGTTGATGGCACAACCAGGGTAGCGGCAGGGGATTTCAACCACACCATCCCCTCCCACTCAGAGGATGAGCTCGGACAACTGGCCGAATCCTTCAATACCATGACCCAGAGGCTGAAAAAGGCCGATAGGGAGATCAAAGATCTCATAAAAAATTTAGAGAAAAAGGTAGCAAAAAGGACTAATGAGCTGAAGGAGATCCAATATCAGCTCTTGCAGTCGGAGAAGTTGGCCTCCATCGGGAAGTTGGCTGCCACCATCGCCCATGAGATAAACAACCCCTTGAACGGGATCCTGACCTATACCAAGCTGATCGAGAGAAAGTTGGCCAATGGCACCCTCAAGAAGGGTGAGATCCCGAAGTTTCTCTCCTATTTGGGAATCATGGAACGGGAGACGGAGCGGTGCAGCACCATTGTAAGAAACCTCCTCGACTTTGCCCGGCAGCGAGAGCCCTCATTAAAGACCGATGTGGATATCAATGCGGTGGTGGACGAGGCACTCTCCCTCCTTGCCAATCAGATAGCCCTGCAAGAGATCACGTTGGAGAAGAGATACGGCCAGCTTCCCCCCATTATGGCCGATCCCATGCAGTTGAGGCAGGTCTTCCTCAATATCATCCTCAACTCCTGCGAGGCCATGGAAGATAACGCTACTTTGACCATCACCACCGAGCTTTTGAAAAAGGAGCAGGTGGTGAAGGTGCAGATTGCGGATAACGGGGTGGGTATCGAGGAGAAGGATCTCTCCAAGATCTTCGATCCCTTCTTTACCTCGAAAGAAAAGGGGACGGGGTTGGGGCTTTCGGTGGTGTATGGGATTATCAACTCTCACCAGGGCACGATCCAGGTCAAGAGCACGGTGGGAAAAGGGACATCCGTTACCATCACCTTGCCAACAGAGGCCCCGGCAACCGAAATAAGCCCCTCGCCGGAAAACAGGTGATGACCGACAATGAAAATAAGGGCGCATAACAAAGAAGGGAAGAAACAGGGAGATAAAGCATGAAGGCAGAAGCAAACATCCTGGTCGTCGATGATGAAGAGATTGTGAGAGAATCCCTCCTCGATTGGCTGCGGGAGGACGGGTACGAGGTAGAGGCCGTTGAGGATGGATTCAAGGCCTTGGAGAAGTTCGAGAAGCGGCCGTGGGATATCGCCCTCATTGATCTCAAGATGCCCAAAATGGACGGCCTGGAGTTGTTGGGAAAAATCAAAGAGACCTGGCCCGAGACCCAGGTAGTCATCATCACCGCCTATGCGACGGTCAACACGGCCGTGCAGGCCATAAAGATAGGGGCCTATGACTACCTGGTCAAACCCTTCAACCCCGAGGAGTTGTCATTACTCGTCAAGCGGCTGGTTGAGAGTCAATCGCTGATCAAAGAGATATCCTATCTGCGCAAGGCATTACAGAAACAGTATCAATTTCACGATCTGATCAGCAAGAGCGCCAAGATGCAAAAAGTCTTCGACTTGGCCAATACCATCGCCAAGAGCAATTCCAATATCCTCATCCTCGGCGAAAGTGGGACGGGGAAGGAACTGCTGGCACGGGCAATCCACAATGAGAGCCTGCGGGCCGCCGGTCCGTTTGTCCCCGTCTCGTGCGTTGCCCTCACCGAGACCTTGCTGGAGAGTGAGCTGTTCGGGCATGAGAAGGGGGCCTTCACCGACGCCGTCGCACAAAAGAAGGGGAAATTTGAGCTTGCCGATGGCGGCACAATATTCCTCGATGAGATCGGAGATATCAGCCCCAAGTTGCAGCTCAACCTCCTCCGGGTCCTCCAGGAAAAGGAGTTCACGCGGGTGGGGGGAACAAAATCCATTAAGGTCGACGCCCGCATCATCGCCGCCACCAACCGCGAGCTGAAAAAGGCAGTAGATGAGGGAAAATTCAGGGACGACCTCTACTACCGCCTGAACGTCATTTCCATAGAGCTCCCCTCCCTCAGAGAGCACAAGGAAGATGTCCCCCTGCTCGTTCACCACTTCATAGAGAAGTTCAACATAGAGATGGGTGAGAAAGTCGAGCGCATCTCTGAAGAGGCGCTCGATCTCTTGATGGAATATGACTGGCCGGGGAATGTGCGGGAACTGGAGAACATCATAGAACGCGCCATGGTCATCACCAAGGGGAATCTCATTAAGGCGGAGGATCTGCACCTCACGCCTCAGGTCATGAAGGAAGAAGGGGCTGCACAAGCGGGAAAGGACAAGACCTTAAAATCAATCGAAAAAAAACATATAGCAAAAATCCTCAAGGAAAATAACTGGAATGTCCAAAAATCCGCCGAGCAGTTGGGGATCGACCGCGTCACCCTCTACAACAAGATCAAGAAATATAAACTTAAAAAGGGATAATCTTCACGTTCGTCGCTCCACGATCGCCATGCTTGACAAGAATAGTCATCTCCGTTACGCTATCGCACTCAAAACCACCGACAGGGGAGGCAGAAGGTGAAAAAATCTATTGTGCTCATGGGATTGCTACTCTTCATCATTGCTGGCTGCACCACTCCCTTTCTGAAGAAAGAGGCTCCCCCTTCAGAGGCTGCCGAGGAACAGGAGAAGACCCCCCTGGAGATAGGTGAGGAAGAGAAAGAGGTCTCCTTCGATATCCCCATCGTGGTCAATGATCAGGTTGAGTATTTCCTCGAATATTTCCAGACCACCCATCGGAAGCCCTTCACCCTCTGGCTGCAACGATCGGGGAGATATATCCCCATGATGCGGGAACACCTGCGGGCAAACGGACTCCCTGAGGACTTGGTCTATATGGCCTTGATCGAGAGCGGCTTCAATCCCAAGGCTTACTCCCGCCGCAGGGCCTCAGGACCGTGGCAGTTTATCTCCCGAACGGGGCAGAAATACGGCCTCAAGGTCGACTGGTGGGTTGATGAGCGGAGGGATCCTGAAAAATCGACCATTGCCGCTGCCAGACACCTCAAGGACCTCTACGATCAATTCAGCTGCTGGTATCTGGCTGCAGCGGGATACAACGCCGGGGCAGGAAAGATCTCCCGGGCCATAAAGCGTTATCAAACGGAGGACTTCTGGGAACTGACAAAACACCGATACTTGAAAAGGGAAACCAAGAATTACGTCCCCAAGATGATCGCCGCCGCCCTCGTCGCCAAGGAGCCTGAAAAATATGGCTTTGCTGACATAGCGTATGATGAACCCATCCGCTACGAAAAAGTAACGGTCCCCGATGCCACAGACCTGCGAGTGATCTCCCGCTGCTGTGAAGTGGAATATGAGGTCATCAAGGCCCTCAATCCAGAGCTTAGGAGGTGGTGTACACCCCCCTACTTTCCGAACTACGAGGTAAAGATACCGGAGGGGAAAACGGAGACATTTGTGCAAAACTTCGCCCAGCTCAAGCCCTCGGAGCGCATTACCTTTCGCCGACACTACGTGCGGCAAGGGGATACCCTCTCCCATATCGCCAGACGATACGGAACAGGGGTAAGCGCCATCATGCAGATGAACCGTATCAGAAGCCCCAGACACCTTCGCGCAGGGACCTCCATCATCATCCCCATCCCCGCAGACAAGGCCCTATCCTCCGAAATAAAGACGAAGAAGGCAGAGATAACGCCGAAGGAGGCTGCTCCAAAGAGGATTTTGGAAGAGGATAAGGGCCTCTTTGCGGAGATCCGCTATGTCGTGAAGGAAGGGGACACCCTGTGGGACATAGCCCTCCTCTACGATCTCCGGGTAGAAGATATACGGCGGTGGAACAATATCAGAGGGAATATCATCCACCCCGAGGACGAACTGGTATTACGGATCAGTAAGAAGAGGGGTGCCCTCGGGAGATTAGATCTTCACCTTTAAAGAAAGCTCCGTTAACTGTCGTAGATCCACCGGTGCGGGGGAACCGGTAAGGAGGCAGGTTGCCTTTTGGGTCTTGGGAAAGGGAATGACCTCCCGGATGGAATCGGCGCCGCACAGCAGCATCACCAATCTATCAAACCCGAAGGCGATCCCCCCATGGGGAGGGGCGCCATAATCGAGGGCCTCCATGAGGAAGCCGAATTTCGCCTCTGCCTCCTCCTTTCCGATACCCAAGACATCAAAGAGTTGCCGCTGAATCTCCGCGCGGTGGTTTCTGATGCTCCCCCCCCCGATCTCTGCGCCGTTGAGGACGATGTCATAGGCCTGGGCCCTGACCTCTAAGGGGGCATCGGTGAGCTTTGCTATATCTTCGTCCCGTGGGGCGGTGAAGGGGTGATGGACCGCCACATATCGTTTCTGCTCGTCGTCGTATTCCAGCAGGGGGAAATCGACCACCCACAAGAACTGATACGTATCCTCGTGTATCAAACCTCCCTCCCTGGCCAGGTGCAGGCGCAACTGGCCCAGGGCCTCATGGACGACCTGCGAGCGGTCGGCGACAAAGAGAAGGAGGTCACCAGGCCTCCCCTCCAGCCGGGCGGCGATCTCCACCAGGTCTTCGGTGCGGAAGAATTTGGCAATAGGTGACTGGCAACCCTCGGCCTCTACCTTGAACCAGGCCAACCCTCCTGCGCCATAGGATTGAGCCACACCTACCAAGTCCTCGATCTCCTTGCGCGAGCGCCCCCCGCCCCCTTTGAGGTTGATCCCCTTGACGATTCCGCCCTCATCTATTGCCTGGGTAAATACCTGAAACTGAGAGTGGACAACTACATCGGTTACCTCGACCAGCTCCATGCCACAGCGCACATCGGGGCGATCTGAGCCGTACCGTGCTATTGCCTCCTGATAGCCCATCCGGGGGAAAGGCCTGGTGAGCTGAATCCCCAGGATTTCACCGAAGACGGCCTCCAACATCCCCTCCATATAGCCCTGAATGTCCTCGGGGCCGACAAAAGACATCTCCACATCGATCTGGGTGAACTCCGGCTGGCGATCGGCTCTCAGATCTTCGTCGCGGAAGCACTTGACGATCTGAAAATACCGGTCGAACCCGGAGATCATCAAGAGCTGTTTGAAAAGCTGGGGGGACTGAGGCAAGGCATAGAAGTTGCCAGGATTCATGCGGCTGGGGACGAGATAGTCCCTCGCCCCCTCGGGGGTGCTGCGGGTGAGGAAGGGCGTTTCGATCTCCAAAAAGCCGTGAGACGAAAAATAGTCCCGCACCACCTTGGCCGTCCGGTGCCTCAGGAGCAGGTTGTCCTGCATCCGTCCCCTGCGCAGATCAAGATATCGGTATCTAAGCCGGACGTTCTCCGCTACGTCCGCCTCATCATCGATGGGGAAATATGGTGTCTTGGATTCATTGAGGATCTTTAACCCATGGACCACTACCTCTATCTCCCCCGTGGCAATGTGAGGGTTTTCCATATCCTCTGGCCGCATCCCCACCGTTCCCTGGACCGCGATGACATACTCGCTGCGCAGGAAGTGGGCCTTTTTATGGACCTGAGGGGCTACCTGGGGATTAAAGACCACCTGGGTCACCCCATATCGGTCCCGCAGATCCACAAAGATCAACCCGCCGTGGTCCCTTCGGGTTTGAACCCAGCCCATCAAACAGACCTGCGCGTCGGTGTCCTCTTTTCTCAGATCGCCGCAGGTGTGGGTACGCCGCCAATCACCTAATACATCCACCTTCATCCCTTCTCTCTCGCTTCCACTTTCTCATACCTC
>CAZMFG010000036.1:7430-10038 GCA_964565525.1 uncultured Thermodesulfobacteriota bacterium | reverse complement strand
CTTTCTCATACCTCACTGAGTGAAGCGGGTACTCGTCCCCAGAGCATAAATCCTCATGCCTCCGCACAGATCATCTCCATGATCCGCTCCGGGGCCTCCTCGAGGCCTACACCCATGACCTCACCGGACCCCCGCACCTTGATCTCCACCTTCCCCTTGCGCAGGTTCTTCTCCCCCACGGTCAGGCGCAAGGGAATGCCGATGATATCGGCGTCCTTAAATTTCACCCCCGGCCGTTCATCCCGGTCATCCAACAGGACCTCGGCACCCTTTTCTGAGAGGCGGCAATAGAGGTCTTCTGCCGCCTCCATAATCTGGGCGTCTTTGTTGTTGACGGGCAAAATCAGGACATGAAACGGGGCGATGGCCAAGGGGAAGATGATACCGTCCTCGTCGTGGTTCTGCTCGATGGCAGCCGCTGCCGTCCTGCCCACACCGATCCCGTAACACCCCATGATCAGATTTCGCTCGTTACCCTCTGGGTCGAGATAGGTAGCCCCCATGGCCTCACTGTATTTGCTCCCCAACTTGAAGATATGACCTACTTCGATCCCTCGGGAGACCTGTAATTTCCCCGGACACCGTGGACAGGGATCACCTGCCCGGGCCAGACGGATGTCGGCAAACTCCTCGACGTGGAAATCCCGCCCCAGGTTGACGTTGACCAGGTGGGCATCGAGCTCGTTAGCGCCAACTACCATATTCCTCATCCCCTCCAAGGCGTAGTCGGCGATGATCCTGAGGTCGAGCCCCACCGGCCCGGCGAATCCCTTGGGCGCGTGGGTGACGTCGGCGACCACCTGATCCCCCGCCAGCTCCAGCTGCGTTGCCCCCACGTGCCGCCGCAACTTCGCCTCATTGATCTCATGGTCCCCTCTCACCAGTGCGGCCACGGCCCCCTGTTCAGTTTCGAAAATAATGGTCTTCACCAGTCTCTCCGGCGGGACACCGAGAAATGCTGTCACCTCTTCTACGCTCTTTTTATCAGGGGTCTGCATCCGCTCCAGCTTTTTTGGCTTCTCGTTCGTCTTTTCCGCTACCCTCCCGATCTCGGCCCGCTCCATATTGGCCGCATAGGTGCAGGCATCGCAGCTCACGATGGTATCCTCACCCGTATCGGCCAAAACCATGAACTCATGAGAAAATCTCCCCCCAATGAGGCCGGTATCCGCCTCCACGGCCCTGAATCGCAGCCCGCAGCGTTGGAATATTCTCGTATAGGCATCATACATCCGTTCATAACTCTGCTCCGCGCCGGCTTCATCGGCATCAAAACTATAGGCATCCTTCATCACAAACTCCCGGGCGCGCATCACCCCAAACCGCGGCCTCACCTCATCCCTGAACTTGGTTTGGATCTGGTAGAGGTTGATGGGGAGTTGACGATACGATCTGACCTCCCGGCGGGCCAGATCGGTGATCACCTCCTCGTGGGTAGGACCAAAGCAATAGTCCCGGTCGTGTCTATCCTTTACCCTGAGCAATTCCTTGCCATAGTGGTCCCATCGGCCGCTCTCCTTCCAGAGTTCGGCCGGCAGGACGCACGGCATCACCACTTCCTGAGCCCCCGCCCTATTCATCTCCTCCCTAATGATGCGTTCCACCTTCTGCATGACCCGCACCCCCAGGGGGAGGAGGGTATAGATGCCCGCGGCCAGCTTTCTGATCAAACCGGCGCGCAACATCAGCTTGTGGCTCACCACCTCCGCCTCGGCCGGCTCCTCTCTCAACGTGGGCAATAACAACTGTGCATACCTCATACCTTCACCCTCTCAACTGTGCATACCGCATGTCTTCAGCCTCTCAACCGTGCATACCGCATGTCTTCAGCCTCACTGGATACGTTTCGCTCTTCCGTCGGATCCCCTCACTATATCCCCCTCACCAGACTGCGCAAAACACCGTCCCTGTCCTGAATCGGTCCGTGTGCCTTTGCATTCTATAGGCTAACCCGCTGCGATGTCAATAATCAGCCGTGCCTCATGGTCATCTTAATAAAAAAGAGGAGATGGCAAATCATCTCCTCTTTTGCATACTGTATGGTGCCGAAGGCGGGACTTGAACCCGCACGGGAGTTACCCACCACCCCCTCAAGATGGCGTGTCTACCAAATTCCACCACTTCGGCACATATACAAGCTAAATTATATCGACCAACTCCCCTTTTGCCAAACCCTTTTTTTCTACTCAGCCTCTTGGACCGGACCGGGGGTCAGGGGTGCCTCCTGCTGTTCCTGCTGCGGCACCTCATCCCCCAAAGGTTTGGTAGGGACATGGCCGGCCAAAAAGGCCAATACAAGTGACGTCAACATAAAGAAAACGGCCACCACGGTGGTGAGCTTGTTTAAAAACCCCACCGGCCCTGAGCTCCCGAAGAGGGTCTGGCTGTAACCGCCGCCGAAAGCGGCGCCCATCTCGGCCCCCTTGCCCGTCTGCAAGAGGATAATCATGATCATCAGCACACAGACAATGACGTGTATAAAGGTAAGGACTCCCCACATACGACTACCTCCTATTTCCTCTCAAATCGCACGATCCTGGCAAAGGCATCTACCTTAAGGCTGGCCCCTCCCACCAAGGCGCCGTCGATGTCGGCCTGGGCCATCAAC
>CAZMFG010000036.1:0-7330 GCA_964565525.1 uncultured Thermodesulfobacteriota bacterium | reverse complement strand
TCGAGGGATTCTCCCACGCAGACGATGGGATGCAGGTCATGGGAGAGGAGCGCGTGTACCTTGTTATTGACCGTCTCGTCGGTCTCGCCAAAATAGGCCCTCCGCTCTGAATGGCCGATGATCACATAGCGGCACCCCACATCTCGTAACATGGGGGGCGATACCTCCCCGGTATAGGCACCCTCCTCCTCCCAGTAGCAGTCTTGGGCGGCGAGGGCGATTGCGGTGCCGCTCAGGCGCTCGGCAACCGGTGCCAAGGCGACAAAGGGAGGGGCCACCACTACTTCGGTCTCCTTTACATCTCCCAGCTCTTTCTGCAGACGGGTCACGAAATCGACCGCCTCCCTCGCCGTCTTATACATCTTCCAATTCCCTGCCATGATAGGTGTGCGCATCATATATACTCCTTTACCCTTATCGGTCCAAAACGGCTATGCCCGGAAGGGTCTTTCCTTCCAGAAGCTCAAGGCTCGCCCCTCCCCCTGTGGAAATATGGGTTATTTTATCGGCCAGACCCACGGCCTTGAGGGCCGCAGAGGAATCTCCTCCACCCACAATGCTGACGGCCCCGGATGCGACTATCGCCTTGGCTAGCTCTTCGGTGCCCTTGGCGAACGTTTCCACCTCAAAGACGCCCATGGGACCATTCCACACGATGGTACGAGCACCCTTGATCACCTCAGAGAAGTCCGCGATGGTTTGGGGACCGATGTCCATGGCCGTCCAGCCGGGAGGAATCTCTTTGTTGGTAACCACCTTATATGCAGCATCGGGGGTGAATTCTTCGGCCACCACGTGGTCCACAGGGAGGCGCAGATCCACCCCGCGTTCCTGGGCCTCCTTCAAAATCCCCTTGGCAAGCGGTACCTTATCATCCTCCACCAGTGATCTGCCCACCTCGTAACCCTTTGCTCTCAAAAAGGTATAGGCCATGCCGCCACCGATGAGGATGGTATCGACCTTGCCCATCAAATTCTTGACCACCCCTATTTTATCGGATACCTTGGCTCCCCCAAAAAGAGCAACGAAGGGGTGCTCCGGGGAGGCCAAGGCATTGACCAGATACTCTAACTCCCGTTTCATGAGCAACCCACAGACCGCCACTTTCACGTGATGGGCGATCCCCTCGACGGAGGCATGGGCTCGGTGTGCAGTACCGAAGGCGTCATTGACATAGATATCGGCAAGCCCTGCCAACTGTTTGGCGAAGCCCGGATCGTTCTGGGTCTCTTCGGGGTGAAATCTGAGGTTCTCCAGTAAGAGGACATCTCCTTCCTTCATCTTCTCCACCAGGGAGGATACCTCCGCTCCGATACAATCAGGGGCCATCGTGACCTCCTGGCCCAGGAGATCAGAGAGACGGCGGGCGATCGGGGCAAGACTCATCTCAGGCACCACTTCCCCCTTGGGACGTCCCAGGTGTGAGGCCAGAATCACTTTGGCGCCTTTCTCTACGGCATACCGGATGGTGGGAAGGGCGGCGGTGATCCTGGCATCATCCCTCACCTCGCCGTTATCCGTCAAAGGTACGTTGAAGTCAACCCGGATAAAGAGCCGTTTGCCCGCTATTTCGATCTCGTCGATGCACTTGATAGCCACAACTTCGTTCCTTTCGGACTGCACTTATGAAGAGATGAACTGGGCCAGATCCACCATCCTGGTCGAATACCCCATCTCATTGTCGTACCAGGCCAAGACCTTCACCATCCGCCCCTCGATGACGATGGTGCTGAGGGCATCCACAATGGAGGAGAGCTCATTTCCGTTGAAATCCACCGACACGAGGGGTTCTTCCGTGTATCCCAGGATACCCTTCAACTCACCCTCGGAGGCCTTCTTGAAGGCCGCGTTTACGGCGTCTACGCTCGTATCCTTCTCCATCTCTGCCACCAGATCGACAACGGAGACGTTGGGGGTCGGGACTCGCAGAGCCATGCCGTCCAATTTCCCCTTAAGTTGAGGGAGGACCAACGAGACGGCCGCTGCCGCCCCGGTGGTGGTGGGGATCATGGAGAGAGCGGCCGCCCTGGCCCTGCGCAGATCCTTATGGGGTAGGTCTAAGATCATCTGATCGTTGGTGTAAGCGTGGATGGTGTTCATCAAACCCCGCTGGATACCGAAATTGTCGAGGATGACCTTGGCCACTGGTGCCAAACAATTAGTGGTGCAGGAGGCGTTGGATATGATGTGGTGTGTATTCGGATCGTACTCCTGGTGGTTGACCCCCATGACGATGGTGATATCAGGCCCTTTGGCGGGAGCGGAGATGATCACCTTCTTGGCCCCTGCCTCAAGGTGCTTGGCGGCCTTGTCTCTTTCCCGAAACAACCCCGTACACTCCATGACAACCTCCACTCCCAGTTCCTTCCATGGGAGTTGGGCAGGCTCTTTGATTGCCAGCACCTTGATCTCCTTGCCGTTGACGACGATGCCGCCATCCTTTGCCTGCACCGTGCCAGGAAACCGACCATGCACCGAATCATAGTTAAGCAAGTGGGCAAGGGTCCGGGCATCCGTAAGATCGTTGACCGCAATAAAATCCAGATCAGCACCCTTTCGCTGGGCAGCCCTCATGATAACCCTACCTATTCTGCCGAAGCCGTTAATCCCTATCTTCACTCCCATGATCTCTCCCTCCTCTCAGCTACATTAAAAAGATGTAAGGGGTGGCGCAATGTTCATTCGACATTCTCCTTCGCTCCTTCTTCCTCCACAAGCTGTACCTTGGATCCTTGTGTCTCTAAACCACCATGTTCAGGCTCGTACGTATACGAGACCTTTCCTGCGGCGATCTCACGCAAGGCGTTGACAATGATCTTATTATCGCTATCCACCAGAGGGGGAGCTCCCCTCAGGAGCATCTTGGCCCGTTTGGCAGCCAGGATCACCAACGAAAAGCGGCTCTCCACCCGCGCCAGACAGTCCTCAACCGTTATCCGTGCCATAGGTCTCTCCTCTCGTGTCTGTTAATATCCGCGCGCTCTTACACCGTTCAGCGATGATGATGGAGGCCAATTGCCTCGTCGCCTCCTCGATTTCCTTGTTAACTACAATATAATCGTACCAGGCCATTTGATCAAGTTCCTTTTGGGCATTTTTGAGACGCGCCTCAATGGCCTCCTCGGCATCCCCACCCCTCGCGTGCAACCTCCCCTTTAAAACCTCACGGGAGGGCGGCCGGATAAAAATGAGGACCCCGTCGCTAAACTCCTCCCGGATCTTTCTCGCCCCCTGCGTATCTATCTCCAAGACCAGATCCTCACCGTGCCGGAGTATATCCAGGTTGGCCCTCGGCGTGCCATAGAGGTCGCCGTGTACCCGGGCCCACTCGATGAACCTTCCCGCTCGCTCCATGGCGTTGAATTCATCAGGGGAGATAAAAAAGTAGTCAATCCCCTCTTGTTCCCCTGGCCGAGGGACCCTGGTCGTGCAGGAGACCGATAGATGCACCCTCGGCAGCTCTGAGATGACCCTTCGCACGAGGGTCGTCTTCCCCGCCCCCGAAGGGGCTGAGACGACGAAGAGGATCCCTTTTTCTCCTCTTTTCATTCCTTCCCTTGTGCCCACTCCCCCTCGTCTTACTCTATACCGGTGGCCAAGCGTTGCGCCAAGGTATCGGGCTGGATCCCCGACAAAATCACGTGATCGCTATCGGTGACGATGATGGATCTGGTCTTGCGCCCCTGGGATGCATCGATGAGCTTGCCCAAATCCTTGGCGTGATCTTTTAATCTCCTCATGGGAGCCGAGTTGGGGCTGACGATCGCCACGACGCGCGCAGTGACCACCACGTTGCCAAAACCGACGTTCAATAATTTTGTCTTCATCGTACTCCCTCTCATTCAATATTTTGTACCTGCTCTCTCATCCTCTCCAACTCACCTTTGAGCTCTATTACCTTATGGGCGATGTCGACATCGGTGGCCTTCGCCCCAATGGTGTTCACTTCTCTGTTCATTTCCTGGAGGATAAAATCCAAGCCTCTCCCCGTCGGCCCTGATTCCTTGAGCTTGGATTCGAATTGCCGAAGGTGGCTCTCCATCCTGATCACCTCTTCGGAGACGTCGGACCGTTCGGCGAAATAGGCCACCTCTTGATGAAATCTGCGCTCATCGAAGTCGCTCCCCTCCAAGAGGGCTCGCACCCGTTCCCGTAACCGTTCCCGATAGGCGTCGACCACCGAGGGGGCCCTCCCCTTGATCTCATCCATCAGCTTCCTGGCCGATTCCAACCTCTCAATGAGGTCCGTCTCGAGGACCTCCCCTTCCTTCCGCCTGGATTCATCCATGGCCCTGAGGGCCTCTTCCGTGACCGATGCGATATCCTCCCCATAGAGCTCTGTGTCCTCTTTCACTTCCAGGAAGGGCACGATCTCCCGCACCCCTGCGATGTGATCCACCGTCACCTCCCCCTGGAGGCCGAATTTCTCCTTTAAGGTATTCAAGAGGCGGAGGTATTCCTCTGCCAAGCTCGTATCGGCCTCCAGGCGGTAGCGGGGAACGGTGGAGGCGGATGGGTCGATCCTCATGATCAGTTCCACCCGACCCCGGGAGATCCACTTTTTCATCAAGTCGCGAACCTTGGGCTCGAGGGCAAAGAGCCCTCTCGGGAGCCGAAGGGAGATATCCTGGTATCGGTGGTTGATGGACCGCACCTCCACGGTCACCTTTCCCAAAGGGAGGTCCCGCTCTGCCACTCCATAGCCGGTCATACTCTTTATCACCCTTCCTCCTCCTTTAGTCCCTGCAGATACCGCTTTCTGATACCCTGCATGATCTCCCTGATCTGCGGCGAGGCATAGTCGGGGTATGTCCACTCCAGGGGTCGAAACTCTCCATCGCGGTAGATGAGGGTGAGGTCTGCGTGGATACCTTCACCCAGGTAAGGACGGTGAGTATACCCCTTCGTCGTGGCCAAAATCAAGTGCTCCGCACAGATATAGCCGGGATCGATGTTTATCCTCCTCCTTCCCTGGATGGCCCATTGCTCCTCTATCTCATTGGTCTCCCGTTTGATCCTCACCAACGCATCCCGGGGAATGAGGGGACGAAAGGTGCAAAACCGTCGAAACAGTCCCTCCCCCATCTCCTCGGTATAGTAATCGGTTACGTCAAAGGGGAGGATCTCACTCTGGAAATCGACCGCACCATATCTGCCCGCCAATGTCTCTTCAACCTGATGCAAGAGATGGTCATCGGCACTCATAAGGCTCATAATCAACTTAACCGGTTTCGGTACCCTGATTGCTCCCATGGGGACGCTCACAGTAGAGAAAAAACTCCCTGTTCCCCTTGGGGCCCTGGAGGGGGGACTCCACGACCCCCTGGGGAATCAATCCCTGCCCTTCGGCAAAGCCGGTGACCTTCTCAACGACCCGCCGGTGCTTTTCCGTGTCCCGCACTATCCCTCCTTTTTCCACCTCCCCCTTGCCCACCTCAAACTGGGGCTTTATCAAGGTCAACAGACCGCCCCCCTCTGCGAGAAAGGTGAGGGTGGGGGGTATGACCAGCTCCAGGGAGATGAAAGAGGTATCGACGACGACCAGGTCCACCTCTTCCCCCACCTCCTCCCAACCCAGGTAGCGGATGTTGCGGCGCTGGAGGTTGACCACGCGGGGGTCTTGCTGGAGCCTCCAGGCCAGCTGTCCATACCCCACATCGACGGCATAGACCCGCCGGGCGCCCCGCTGCAGGAGGCAGTGGGTGAACCCCCCGGTGGACGCCCCCACATCCATGGCCACCTTTCCCCGTGGGTCGATGCGGAAAAAATCGAGGGCCCGCTCCAACTTCAGCCCCCCCCGGCTGACGTACGGTTGGGGGTCATGGGTGAGGCTGATGGCTGCCTCCGGCCGGATCAGGGTCCCCGCCTTGGCCTGGGGCTGCCCATCGACCACAACGACACCTGCCATAAGGAGAGACCGCGCCCGCTCCCTGCTCGGGGCCAACCCCCGTTGGACCAACACCTTATCGAGCCGCTCCCGTTCCATGATTCAAGGCCTCCCGCACTTCCTGGGCGATCCCCTCGGGGTCAAGGTGGTACTTTTTCCGCAGTACGTCCTGCGGGGCGTGTTCCACAAAGCATGCCGGTATGCCGAGGCAACGCCCGGGGGGAAGAGGGTGGCCTTTGGCACGGAGGAATTCCAACACGGCGCTGCCGAAACCGCCCGCCACCACATTCTCTTCGACCGTCATCAGGACTCGGTGTCTGCCAGCCAGATCGCCGATCAACTCTCCATCCAGGGGGACCACAAACCTGCTGTTGACCACCGTCGCCCTGATCCCTTCTTCATCGAGAATGTCCGCTGCCAGGAGGGCGGGGTAAACGGTGGAGCCGAGGGCCAGGATGAGGACATCCTCACCCTCCCGCAGGACCTCCCCCCTGCCGATCTCCAACGGCGTGATCTCCCCTTTCAGAGGCACCCCATACCCTTTCCCTCGCGGATAGCGAAAGGCGATGGGGCCGTCTTCATACTGGATGGCGGTTACGAGTATTCGACGCAGCTCATCTTCGTCCTTGGGGGCCATCAGGACCATCCCGGGGATATGGCGCAGATACGAAAGATCGAAGAGGCCCTGATGGGTAGCCCCATCCTCCCCCACGATCCCCCCCCGATCCATGGCAAAGATCACGGGGATCCGCTGGAGACAGATATCATGGACGATCTGGTCATAGGCCCGCT
The DNA here is from genome assembly GCA_964565525.1 of uncultured Thermodesulfobacteriota bacterium. Classification (GTDB taxonomy): domain Bacteria; phylum Desulfobacterota; class B13-G15; order B13-G15; family RBG-16-54-18; genus JAFGNJ01. The sequence goes on along the minus strand of CAZMFG010000036.1, from coordinate 651 downwards.
GCAAAAAGGTGGAGTAGATTGCCACCACGGGGCGCATCCCCTCCAGGGCCAGCCCGGCGGCAAAGGTCACACCGTGCTGCTCGGCGATGCCGATATCGTAAAAACGATCGGGAAAGCGCTCCGCGAATTCCACGAGCCCGGTCCCCAGGGGCATGGCGGCGGTAATGGCCACGATCCGCTTATCCTCCTCAGCCAGTTCCACCAAGGTCCTGCCAAAGACGGCCGTGTACGTCGGGGGGGAGGGTTTGGTATAGATCTTCCCCGTCTCCTTTTCAAAGGTGCCCACCCCGTGATATATGTCGGGATTCGCCTCGGCAGAGGTATATCCCTTACCCTTTTTGGTGAGCAAGTGGATGATGATTGGCCCCTTGAGTTTTTTGACGTTCCGAAAGGTCTCAATGAGGTGATCGAGATGGTGGCCCTCCAAGGGGCCGAAATACTGAAAACCGAGCTCCTCGAAGAGGATACCGGGTACCATTAACCCCTTTAACGACTCCTCGGCCTGTTTGACAAATTTTAGCACGGACGTGCCGATGCCGGGGACCTCCTGCAGAAAGTTTTTGATGTCCTCCCGAAAGCGGTTGATACGCTGACCCGTCATGATCCTGTTGAGATAGGCGGATACGGCCCCCACGCTCCTGGAGATGGACA
>CAZMFG010000035.1:16738-18358 GCA_964565525.1 uncultured Thermodesulfobacteriota bacterium | reverse complement strand
ATCCGGTTCCCTTCTGTTGTTTAAAGGGGTAGGGACGCAGATGAGTATACTATCGACTTCTCTGAGTTTTTCATAATCTGAGGTCGCGTGAAACGTATCGTTGCCTCTTAACTGTTTTATTGTTTCAGAGGGAATATGTTTGATGTAACTTTCACCGCTATTTAATCTTTCGACCTTATTGTCATCAACATCAAAACCGATAATCCTGAAACCCTCTTCGCCGAAACGGATCATAAGAGGAAGACCGACATAACCAAGGCCTATAATTCCAATGGCGGCTGTACGATCTTTTATTTTAGAAATCAAAGCCTTGTTTAGCTGCATAGTATCATTTCAACGTTATATTCGGATAAAGCCGTCGAGGGCCTATTCGGTCCCCTCCCCGTCATCAATGCTCACCCCGACGACCCCGGTCTTTGAAGAGTCGGGGACCAACCAGAAGAAGTAGGGGATTGTCTCCATGAGGGTATTCTTTTTCTGCAGTGCCTCGGGAATGAATCTTAAAAAAATTGAAGTATGAAGATCAGACATTAAAGTTTATTTATTCTCTGAATACCATGCCACGGTGCGGTGGATACCTTCGTTAAAATCAACTTCGACGTCATAACCCAAAAGCTCCTGGGCAAGCTTAATATCGGCAAGCGAGTGTTTGACATCGCCTTTGCGCGCAGGGGCAAAGACCGGCTCGATGTTTTTTCCCAGGGCAGTGTTGATAGCCCGCAACAGATCAAGAAGTGTATACGATGTACCGCAGGCGATGTTGATGCTTCTGCCCGCCACCGGCTTGTCGGTTGTGACGGCAAGGATATTCGCCTGCACATTGTTGGCAACAAATGTGAAATCGCGGGTCTGGAGGCCATCTCCATATATCGTCGGTCGTCGGTCTTCGATTACGGCTGTTACAAACAGCGGTATCACGGCGCTGTACTGGCTCATGGGGTCCTGGCGCGGACCGAAGACATTAAAGTAACGCAGCCCAACCGCCTCCAGCCCCATTGAACGGCTGTAGGCTTGGCACAAATACTCACCGGCTAGTTTGGCAGCTGCATACGGAGACAGAGGCATAGGCAGCAGTTGCTCGTTTTTAACCGACACGGACTGATCGCCATAGGCCGATGACGAAGCGGCATATACGAAGCGGCGTACTCGAGCCTTGGCCGCTGCTGTGAGCAGCTTCATGGTGCCCATGATGTTTACATCGCTTATCATGACCGGCTCAGCTAAGGAACGTGGCACGCTTACCATAGCAGCTTGGTGCAAGACATAATCGATGCCATCGACAGCGCAGCGGCAGGCCTCTTCATCCCGGATGTCGCCATCGATCAGGTCGATTTTATCCAAGAAAGGAGCCACGTTCTCTCGCCTGCCGGTAGCAAAGTTATCCAGCACCCGCACGCTGTGGCCGTGCCTGACCAGTTCTTCCACAATGTTTGAGCCGATGAAGCCGGCCCCACCGGTTACGAGGTAATTGGACATTCTTTATAAAGCCATGAAGAGTGAATGGTGAAACGAAAAAGATAATAGTAACAAGTTTACTTTTCAGCTACCTTTCTTTTTACATGGTTGATTAAGCCGGCCAACTTACTAGTTATAGACTCAATCTTAAGATATATTTCTTGC
>CAZMFG010000035.1:7743-16638 GCA_964565525.1 uncultured Thermodesulfobacteriota bacterium | reverse complement strand
CTATATACTATTACTATATACTATGCAATTGTCTTCCTCAATTCTTCTTCACCCTGCACTTTTACAAACAATTTTTTATCCGTTTTTTAAGATGACCCAAGGGGTTACCATATTGTTTTAGGTGTTGCTTATTTTTTGATCATCAATTTGTGATTTGTAAGCCTCACGTGGGATCGCGCCCCCAGGTGATAGGCCTCATCGGGCTGTACGTTGTAGATGAGATTCACGAGTTGACCTGAATCCGAGAGGTCCCCATGGTGGACAAAGAGCCGAGCACCATGCTCATGGGGGTCAACATAGATGTGGTCGATCCTATGGGTGTTGAAGCTGCTCGACCTCCGGATAAGGCCCTGGACCGCATACGCCTTGGAGAGCAAAAGCTCTGCCAGATATGAACCATCCTGCCCGGTAATGCCGGTGATGAGGGCTGTTTTCATGGTATGTCCATTTTGGTTTTACTGATCAGACAAGCCACCTGCGTGACACGCAATTCGTAACCCGTCAAGGTGTGAGACGTAAAAAGTGACGAGGACCATTCCCCAGATTGAAGAGATCGCTTTGACCATGATCTTGATAAATGGACAGGCTACCGCCCTTCATGCCCTTGAGGGCATGCCATAGAGAAACCAATTCCTTATTTAACACCAGCAACAATCTACACACAGTTTATAACGGAAACCGAACGAATCTATACCCTCACCAGAGAACAGGCACTGATTTCAAGTCGATAACACATGGCATCGAGGAGTATTAAAACCCTTTCGAAGCCCTTGGTGGTCCTCTCAAAGATTCCACAGAAGTCCTTGAAGGCCCCGTCTTTTATCTTCACGCGGGCGCCTTTTTCAAATGTACCGGGCTTAACAAAGACGACGTTATCCTCTTGCATATTTTCCTTTATGGTTGTTGTAATGGCGTCAGGTACTGCGATAGGATTATTCTTTCCGACAACGTATTTCACGCCCTTTGTATATTTCACCAGACGAGAGCACGTATTACACTCAAACTTTGCGAATACGTAGCAGGGAAAAAAGGGTTCGACGACCTCCGACAGTCTGCCTCCACGGTATTTCTTGAACCTGCTCTTTGGATTTAAGACTTCAATTCCGTACTTCTGCAGACGAGAAGCTACATGATCCTCTTGTTTCGGTTTTGTATAGATGGCATACCAATTCATAGTTTCACCGTATAATTCTTCAGATCACATTATCTTACGTGGGATAAGGTCGTGCAAGAGCTATAATGCATAATACGTGATGCGGAAAGCGTGACTCGTGATAGCGTGATCCGTCATTTTTCTCTTTCCCTGACATGGTGAATGAGACCTAATAGCATTTGGCGTATCCTATCTATATCTTTGAACAAATCAGTCGGAACAGGATAGCCCAACCGGCCAGCAAGTAAACGCTGAGTTTCAACTTCGGCATTGGAGCCCAATGCTACGTAGAGAAATTGCATAAATTCCTTCCGGGAGTTTCTCGCTGCCCCCTCAGCAATGTTGCTCGGTACGCTCACCACTGAACGCTTGATCTGTGCGGTTAAACCATACATTTCTTCTTTGGGAAAAGCTTTTACCAGCTTGTATACTTGTTCTGCCAGCTCCATAGCCTTCTTCCAAACGTCTAAATCTTTATGGCTTTTCATTCTATAGCCCGTTACGTATCACCCGTAACGCGTCACGTTTAGATTCCTTTTATCATCGCCTTTGCGATTCTCAAGGAAAAACGGGGGTTTTTGATCAGGAGGGGGATGAGGTGGGAGGATACCTCGTCGCGGGAGAACTCCCCGAGTAGCGCTCCATTTCCGTCCACAGAGGACAGGACCTCCCCGTACCTCTTGTCATCCAGGGGATTCAAAAATCTCCGAATAACGGCATGGATCCGGAGTTCTTTCCTGAGAGGTGCAAGCTCGCGCCAATAGGGGGTATCCTGTGTGATCGCCCGCACGCAGGCCGCCGCCCCCCGCAGGCCCGCCACGGTCCCCCCCACGGTGGTGGTCTTCACCTGTCCGGCGGCGTCGCCTACGAGGCAGATCCGGAGTCCATTCCGACGGGCTTCCGGTCTAAAGCTCGGCACGTATAGCGTTGTATAACCGTGTTCGTAGTCCAATACCTTCCACCCCATCTGGTTGATAAAGCCGTCGAGGGCCTGCCGGGCCTTCTGCCCATCCCCTTCATCAACGATCACTCCAACGATCCCGGTCAGCGAGGAGTCGGGGACCAGCCAATAGAAGTAGGGAGTCATCTCCTTTTTGAACCAGATTCGCACCAGGTCCGGGGGGTATCCTTTGGGGAGGAGGGTCTTTGCTTGAAGCAGGGCGACGGTGGGGAGGCGGTATGCCGGTCCCAGGGTCTCTCTCACCGCGCTGAGTGCCCCATCGGCCCCGATGAGGACCGTGGGATGGATTGTTTTGTATCTTCCCGTCGCAATATGGCACAGCTTGACGGCTGCCCCCTGGCCATTCTCCGATGCGAGGCCGGAAAAGGCCCATCCCTCCTGTATATGAACGCCGCTTGTTCGCGCCTTTTCGGCGAGCCACGCGATGAGGTCTGCCCGCTCGATAATCAGGTCGGGGTTCTTGAGCCGGACATATCCCCTATTGCCCTGGGCGAAGAATTCGAAGGCGTTCACTTGATGGAGGACCAGCTCATGGGATAGGGACAGGAGCCGGGCGAGGGCGGAGGTGACGATGAGCCTGCGGGGATGGGGGCTCACGGCGGGTGTCCTCTCATAGAGTCGTACCTGGTGACCTGCCTGTGCCAGGCGCCACGCCGCATACAACCCGCTGCTGGAGGCCCCAATGACGGCGATCATTAGACCCCCTTCATCGCTACCAAATGCCAGAAGGCCCGAAAGAATATCAACGCATCAAACCACACCGATTGATGCCGTACATAGAAGAGGTCGCATTCCAACCTGACCTTGGCGTCCTCAAGGCTGCACATATGCCCGCGATTGACCATGGCCCAGCCTGCCAAGCCCGGTTTTGCGCGATGACGCAGGTGGTAGAGGGGGAACTCCGCTTCGAGTTTTTCCACTACGTTGAGTCGCTCCGGCCTGGGGCCTACAATGCTCATTTCCCCCTTGAGGATGTTCCAGCACTGGGGTGCCTCGTCGAGCCTGGTCTTGCGCAGCCAGCGGCCGACCTTGGTCACCCGGGGGTCATGGTGATTTGACCAGAGGTCTTCATGTTGTTCGGCGTCCGCTACCATGGTTCGCAGTTTCCGAATGCGCAACGGTCTTCCCCCCTTCCCCGTGCGTACTTGGCGATAGAAGAGGGGGCCAGGGGAATCGAGCTTTATGGCCAGGGCGATGAGGGGAAAGAGGAGGCCGAAGCCCACAAGCCCCACGATGGAGCCCCCTATATCGAAGCACCTCTTGGCCAGGCGGTAAAACCCCTGCTTCTGTACGCCGTCACGGAAGAGGGGAAGCACCCCTCCTTCTTCTCTAAGATCCCGAGGAAAGGGCCTCGGCATATGTTCATGGGGGAAGGGGAATGAAAGGACCCCTGCCTCATGCTCACCGCTCCCGAACACCAATTCTCCCTTTTCCGACTCCATGCCGGCTGCCTCCGTGAAAATGATTTTTTTCACCCATACACGTCAATTTCGTCTTCTGAGGCAAGACGACGGTATGTGCTAAGGCCTTTTGCCTTTGCCGCAGAACGCCATTCTACCCTGTATGGAAGGTAAGATTTTTAACCTTACAATCCATCATGTGTAGTTGCAATAAGGGAATCCCTGATTTTTGGCTTCGAAATACCTTATTGAATTGCAGGGGAAATGAGAATCCTTAAGGGAAAGATAGTGGGTTTACCGACGCCTATTTGTCATCGAGGCTGGTCAGCCCTTCGCGGAGGGCATATTTGGTGAGCCCGGATATGCTGTGGATATTTAACTTTGTCATGATTTTGTTACGGTGGGCCTCGACGGTCTTTGTACTTACATTGAGGAGCCATGCGATTTGTTTTGTATTTCTGCCCTCAACCACAAGCTGAAGTACCTCTCGTTCCTTACTTGTCAGAATGGAAAAAGGCGATGATTTAGTCTGTGATGAATTACGCACCTGGTACTCGACTATGTCCCTTATGAGCCTCGGGCTTAAATAGATTTGGTTCGCCATCGCGGTGCGGATGGCTTTTTCCAGTTCTTCGAAGGTGCAATCCTTCAACACGTAACCCGATGCCCCCGCATCCAGCATTCCCACTACCAGCCGATTGTCGGGATGCATGGATAAGGTAATTACCTTGATGTCAGGAAAGGCGGCAAGAATCTGGCGAGTAGCTTCAATCCCGTTCAAACCCGGCATGGAGATATCCATGACGATTACATCGGGCATCACCTCTCGGGCCAACTGCCGGGCCATACGTCCGTTCTCTGCTTCCGCAACCACTTCTATGTCGGGCGTCTTATTCAGTAAACTACGGAGGCCTTCACGAATAATTTTATGGTCATCTACGAGGAGGACCCTGATGCTCATCCCACTACTCTTTGGCCCCGAGCGGCGCAACAACAGTAATACATGTTCCGCAGTCGGGTTGAGAGTGGATATCCACATGCCCCCCGAGATGATCGAATCGCTCTCGAATGTTGAAGAGACCAAATCCGCCGTTTTTAGTAATGGTGGAGAGCAGGTGGGCGGTGTCAAATCCAACGCCGTCGTCTTTCACCTCGATTTTTACTTTATTGTTGTAACTCTGAATGGATATTTCCACGCTTTGTGCCTGTGCATGCTTGACAATATTTGTCAGCAACTCACGTGCTGCTTGAAAGAGAAGGACCTGAAGATTGTCATTCAATTTCTTGAGCTGGCTGGTATAGTGAACGTTGACCAGTATCCCGTACTGTTTGCTGATGTTCTCAGCCAACCATGCCACTGCCGGCACCAGACCCATTTCATAGAGAACAGGAGGGCTGAGTTCTGATGTCAAAGATCGCGTGCCCTGGATCACGTGCTCGATGATCGACTTGATTTCGTCTAAATAGCCGTTGCGATGGATGGGTGGCAGCGATTCTTGAAGCGATCCCAATTTGATCTTACACAGGGCCAGGCTATGGCCGATATCATCATGCAGATATGTTGCGATGCGCCTTCGTCCCCGCTCCTCGGCCAACGACAACTCGTTCGCCAGAGATCTGAGTCGATCTTGATAGCCTCGCAATCTCTCCTCCGTCTCCCTGCGCTCGGTGACATCGATGACGACCCCTCTCAACCCCACAGCCCTTTGATCAACGGTAATGGGATCGGCATATATAATGACAGGATACGTGCTGCCGTCTTTTCTCAGCCCTGTGTATTCGCGACCATCTAGTTTTTCTCCGCCGAGTATTCTCCGCATGTCCTTCTTGACACCATCTCGGTCTTCGGGGATGAACAATTGGAGCGCATTCAGGCCCTTATCTGTATCCTCAGGGGTATAACCGAAAATCTTAAATCCCTGACGATTGATAAAGAAAAAATTGCCGCTTTCATCGGTCTCAAAGACAGCTAAGGGGAGCAAATCGGCCAACTCCTGGTATCTCCTCTCATTTTCCTTTATCTTCTTTGTCATCGACGTGTATTCGCTGATATCCCGGATGATACCTTCATACCCCAGAACGCTTCCTTCATCCGTACGTCGCACCGCCGCCGTGATCAGGCAAGCCAGCTCCCTCCCATCCTTTCTGCGGAGCCTCACCGTATAATCGTTCACAAATCCCTTGTGCTCTATTTCCTGCTGAAACGTGTGTCGATCATTATGATGGGCGTACGTCTCTTGTACCTTCAGATTTTTTAATTCTTCACTCGTATAGCCAAAGAGATTCAAGAAAGATTGGTTGGCATCGATGAACCTGCCGTCTCGGTCGGTAATATAGAGGGCGTCCCGTGCGTTCTTGAAGAGGTCGTAATATTTCCCGTTACTCTCCGACAATGACGCTATCTTCGCACGGAGGTCAGCTTCTGAACACTCCAATTCGGCAATCCGTTGACGCAGCACTCTTAATTCACGGATCAGTTGATCGTTGGTTTTATCTTTGTCTTTCATTCTGTAGCCCCTCAGAAGTGAAAGGCATATTAAGATGTTACCTATCCGTCAATCCGAAACTGAAGCATCCACCGACGGTTAGGTCATCGATACTTATTACGGCCTTGGTTTTTGGTGCCTTATATGGAGATGTAGTATTACTTAGGCCAAAATAGTGTTTTTGTCAAGTATTTTATTAGATAGAGCTACAGAAAATTCTTCCTATAGCACTGTGGATGCCGGTGGATATGGCCCGTACTGTCAGGCGCTTGATTGTCGGTCCTTCGCGTCTCATACTTTCTCGTCACGGTAGGTGCCGCAGCATCCGTCTCAGGGGGATGCCTCCCGCAGGTATTGAGCCGCCTCCTCAGGGGGGGTGGGGTTGATGTAGAACCCGGTACCCCATTCGAAGCCGGCCACCTTGGTCACCCGGGGCATGATCTCCAGGTGCCAGTGGTAGTATGCCTGAGTGTCCTCTCCGAATGGGGAGGTATGAATGACAAAATTGAAGGGGGGATCTTTCAAGACCCGGTCCATCCTGCGCAGGACCCCCCGGAGGACCTGGGGCAATCCACGATAGTCCTCCATTTCTTCAAAGGAGGAACGGTGATCCTGGGGGATGATCCACGTCTCGAAGGGGAACCGGGAGGCGAAGGGTGCTATGGCGATGACGCCGTCTCTCTCTTCGATGATCCGGGACCCTGCGGCGATCTCCTGTTTTATGATGTCGCAGAAGATGCACTGGTGGTGATCGGCATGGTAGGTCCGCGCCCCTTCCATTTCCTCAAAGACCCGTTTGGGGACGATGGGCAAGGCGACCAGCTGAGAATGGGAATGTTCCAATGAGGCCCCGGCAGCGACACCGTGATTTTTAAAGACCAGGACGAAGCGAAACCGGGCGTCCCCTTTCAGGGCGCGCATCCTCTCTCGATACGCCCAGATGACGTCCGCCACCTCTTCAACGGCGAGGTCAAAGAGCCTGGTGTTGTGGTGGGGAGTCTCGATGACGACCTCATGGTCTCCCACCCCGCTCATCCAGTCAAATACGCCGGTGCTGGTCTGCTCCAGCCGCTCGTCGGCGACGAGGGCGGGGAATTTGTTCTTGACGACGCGCAGTCGCCACCCAGGGGTGTTGGGGGGTGAGCCCTCAGGCCTGAGGGCATATACTTCCGGAGGGGTTTTTGCTTCGTTGCCGGGGCACAAGGCGCAGAACCTGTCGCCGGGTTCTCTTGTTTCGCTGACGAAGTCCGAGGGTCTCTTTCCCCGCTCGGTGGCGATGATGACCCATCTTCCGATGATGGGGTCTTTGCGTAACTCGGGCATAGGGATTAAGGTGGCGACAGGGCGATTAGGTTATCCCTTTTTTTTCCAGGTTTTCCTGCTCTTGTTTGCAGTTGATACAGAGGGTCGTTACCGGTCTGGCCTCCAGTCTCTTTTCGGAGATCGGCGCGCCGCACCGCTCACAAATGCCGAATGTCCCTTCGTCTATCCTCTCCAGGGCCTCTCTGATCTTGGTGATCAGCCTGCGTTCACGCTCGCGGATTCTGAGCAAAAAGTTGCGGTCCGACTCCCACGATGCCCTATCGGTAGGGTCCGGGAATTCCCCCTCGGTGATCGTCATGTCGTTGATGGTCTTGGCCGCCTCCTCTATGAGCTCCTTCATCTGCTCATTCAAGAGTGCTCTAAAGAATTCGAGTCTTTTCTCTTTCACCCCTGTCCTCCGGAAAGGAGATAATGTAAATACAGGAGGGTAATGAAAAAACTCTCGGAAGTCAATAGAAAAAGGAGATTAGTTTGGGAAGGGAATAATGAAATAAAAGAGGTTGATCCGTGTTGTTAGCATGGTACTATAGCTACTATAAAAGCAGCCGGCGCTGTGAGGCAAGGAGAGAAAGGAGCACAGATGGGACCAATTACCATCATGCCGTGTCTGGATATGAAGGAGGGGAGGGTGGTCAAGGGCGTCCACTTTGTGGATCTCAAGGATGCCGGCGACCCCGTGGAAAACGCCGTATTTTACCAGAGCGAAGGGGCCGATGAACTGGCCATGCTGGACATCGCGGCCACCCTGGAGAACCGCAAGACCCGGTTGACATGGGTCAAGGCCGTCTCCGCGGTCATCGATATCCCCCTGACGGTGGGCGGGGGGATTTCCACCCTGGAGGATATCGAACTGGTTTTGGAGGCCGGCGCCGCCAAGATTTCGATGAACAGCGCCGCCGTGAAGGATCCCGGTCTGATCAGCGCAGCGGCACAGGCGTTCGGCGCGGAGCGGGTGACGGTGGCCGTCGATGCCCGAAGGAATCAAGCGATGCCGTCCGGATTTGAGTTGGTGGTCTCCGGCGGCACCAAACCGGTGGGGAAAGACGCCGTTGCCTGGGCCAGGGAGTGTCAGGGGTTGGGTGCGGGTGTGATCCTCCCCACGAGCATGGATGGGGATGGGACGCAGGCGGGCTATGATTTGGAATTCACCAGGGCCATCTCCGATGCCGTCGAGGTACCGGTGGTGGCGTCAGGGGGGGCGGGGACGCTGGAGCACTTTTATGAGGCCGTCGTGCAGGGGGGCGCCCGGACCTTATTGGCCGCCTCGGTGTTTCACTATCGCATCCTGCGCATCGGAGAGGTCAAGGAGTATCTGCGTTCCAAGGGATTGCAGGTCAGTTTATAGTATGATTTTTCCCTTTCCCCCACACAATTGGGGGAAAGGGTAAGTCCCGCTCCTCTTTTTTAAGGATTATGAGAAGCGGGATGCCGCGCAGCGGCAGCTGATGGGGCTGCGGCAGGTACCGGGCTCAAAGGCGCACGACCTTCTCGGCGTTTTCGAGGATTGTATCTGAAAAGCCGCGGGCCTGCGTGAGCCGGGCATCCTTGTCGAGCGGATTTGCGGTTTTCAAC
>CAZMFG010000035.1:0-7643 GCA_964565525.1 uncultured Thermodesulfobacteriota bacterium | reverse complement strand
GCCGCGGGCCTGCGTGAGCCGGGCATCCTTGTCGAGCGGATTTGCGGTTTTCAACAAAGGAGGTGCGGTATGCGAGGGGTTACAGTGCAGATGGCAGTGTTGGTTGTGGGTGTGGCCGTGGCCGTTCTGCTGGCCGCCGGAATCGCCGTAGCGGGCACCCCCACAATAACGCATGAGGAACTCAAGGCAAAGCTCGGAGACCCGGATCTCATCATCGTGGATGTTCGACGTGCAGGCCACTGGGAGGCCAGTGATCGAAAGATTGCGGGGGCGGTGCGCGAAGATCCAAAGGATGTCGAGGGCTGGGCGGTGAAGTATGCAAAAGATAAGACCCTGGTCTTGTACTGCGCGTGACCCTTCGCGTTCACGAGTGCCCGGGTGGCACGCGCGCTCATCAAGGAGGGTTTTCAGAGGGTATTCGTCCTCAAGGGAGGCTGGAAGCGGTGGGTCAAGGAGCAGCTCCCCACTGAGCCGAAGTAGCATTCAGACACATAAAAAGGGGGCTGGCCTCTCTGCACACGACCTGCCCCTTCTTCCCTTTAAGCCGTTACTTCCTGATGGGCAGCATGGGGATTATCTTTTGGTTGTTATTCGATCGATATCGATAGTGAGACCAGATCCCGTTTCACCTGGTCAGGGCTTTCGAAGCGGATCGTATGGATGCCGAGCTGTTGCGCGCCCGCGATAAAATCAGCTCTGTCGTCGATAAAGACCGTTTCGTGCGGTTTCGTGCCCAATCGTTCTAAGGCGATCTCGTATATCCGCCGTTCCGGCTTTCTCGTCCCCTCCGCACAGGAGAAGACGGCTGGATCGAATAGTGCGGCGTACCCCTGTTCATAAAAGAAGTGCATCGCCGCCATCTCTGCGTTGGAGAGGAGTCCCACCGTGTAGCCCTTCTCTTTGACAGCGGAGGCCAGGGCAAACATCTCCTCTTTCGGGCAGTAGATGGCGCGCAGGGCCTCCCCCCACAGGGAGGGGTTGAGGGGGCGCTCGACACCCAGGGCGGCGGACATCCCCTCCCACAGCTCATCCTCGGAGATCTGCCCTTTTTGAAACGCCGCCGCAAACGGCCTGAAGGCATTGACCAGCGCTTCGGGTGTCACGGCGAGGACCTTGGTAAAATAAGAGATCAGTCCCCGTGCGGTCTCCTCGCACAATACACCGCCCCAGTCGAAGATGATCGCCTTCATCTCATCATGCCCTGTCATAGGATCCCCCGGTCCAGGGTCCGGTACTGGATGGCCTCGGAGAGGTGGTGAGGGCTGATGGCCTCGGCCCTCTCCAGATCGGCAATGGTGCGGGCCACCTTCAAGATCCGGGTGTATCCCCGGGCGCTCAGGCCGAATTTCGTCATGGCCTGTTCCAAGAGGCGATCCCCCTCCTCGTCGATCCGGCAGTAGCGCTTGAGGTGCCGGGAGGTCATCTGGGCGTTGCAAAAGATCCGCTTGCCCTGGAACCGCCCGTGCTGGATCGCCCGCGCCCCCTTGACCCGCTCCCTGATCCGGTTCGAGGACTCCCCTTCCTGCCACTGGGTCAGGTCCTGGTACCTCACCGCCGGGACCTCGATGTGGATGTCGATCCTATCGAGCAAGGGCCCGGAGACCCGGGAGCGGTACCGCTGGATCTGGGGGATGGTGCAGGTGCACTCGTGCTGGGGGTCGCTGTAATAGCCGCAGGGGCACGGGTTCATGGCCGCCACCAGCATGATGCGCGCGGGGTAGGTGAGGGAGGTGATCGCCCGCGCGATGGTGACCCGCCCGTCCTCCAGGGGTTGGCGCAGGACCTCCAGGACGTTCTTCTTGAACTCCGGCAGCTCGTCGAGGAAGAGGACCCCGTTGTGGGCCAGACTTACCTCGCCGGGGCGCGGTATCTGCCCCCCGCCGATGAGGCCGGCGTCGGAGATGGTATGGTGCGGGGTGCGGAAGGGACGGACCACGGTCAAGGCCCGGTCCTGGGGGATGAGCCCTAGCACGCTGTGGACCTTGGTGGTCTCCAGGCTCTCCTCAATGGTCATGGGGGGGAGGATGGTGGGCAGCCGGCGCGCCAGCATGGTCTTGCCCGCGCCCGGGGGGCCGATCATCAGGATGTTGTGCCCCCCGGCTGCGGCTATTTCCAAGGCCCGCTTGGCGTGCTCCTGCCCCTTCACGTCCCCGAAGTCCTCGGGGTAGTCTCCCCCTTCTCGAAAGACCTCCTCCATGTCGACGCTGATGGGGGTTATCTCCCGTTCACCCCGCAGCAGGCCCACCACCTGGCCGAGCCCGCTCACCGGCAGGACCTCGATGCCGTCCACCACCGCCGCCTCCCGCGCATTGGCCTTGGGAAGGCAGATCCCCCGCAACCCCGCTGCCTTGGCGGCGATGGCCATGGGGAGGCCGCCCCGGATGGGCTTGATGGCGCCGTCCAAAGAGAGCTCGCCCAAAAAGAGGTACGCTTGCAGATGGTCTTTGGGGATGATCCCCTGGGCGGAGAGGATCCCCAGGGCGATGGGGAGGTCGAAGGCCGAGCCTTCCTTTTTTATATCGGCGGGGGCCAGGTTGACGGTAATGCGGCGCGGGGGGAATTCATAGCCGGCGTTCTTGACGGCCGCCTTCACCCGGTCCTTGCTCTCCCTGACCGCGCCTTCAGGCAGGCCGACCGTCGAAAACGAAGGAAGCCCTCCTGCGATATCCACTTCTACCTCCACGATATACCCGTCGATCCCCAACACGGCGCTGCTCAGTATCTTTGCCAGCATGCGTAACCCCCCCTTTGTGTCTTTCGGATAAAGAGCCCTTATAGTAGCAAGTTCGCGTGCCTGAGGCAAGCCCCATGGACCATTCGCTCGGATGGGCAGAAAAGCGTTGACTGGACGGGTGTTGCGTATGGTATAGTACCGACAGTGTAACTACCACTATTTCCTCCATGGAATGAACGAATTCTATGAGGTTGCCAAATCATGATAAGGCCATAATCCCCAAAGAGAAGTTGACTGACTATTTGCTGTCCGAGGCTCATCCGGTCGGCCGCTCGAAAGCCCATTATTTCCGCTCCTTGGGATATAGTGAAAACAGCGTCGCGGAGCTTAGTGACGGATTATTAGAAATCGCGCGTGAAAATGACGTTTCTGAAACCATTGACATTGAATTTGGTACGAAGTACATTGTGAAGGGAAGTCTCAGGACCCCGCGTGACGTACTAACGGAGATCATAACTATTTGGATAATTGAAAGAGGAAGTGACGCGCCGAAATTTGTCACTGCCTATCCGGCATGAAATTAAGCAAAGGAGCAGAGGATGTTCAAGGAACATGACACCGTTGTGTTGAGGCGTGCTATTCCTGAGCATGGTCTTGAGGCGGGAGACATTGGGGCAATCGTCCACACGTATGCTTCCGGTAAAGGGATCGAGGTAGAATTCGTAACTGGAGAAGGACGCACGGTGGGAGTTGTAACGCTCAAGGAGGATGATGTTCGCCTGATGCGCGGCGAGGAAATACTCCATGTGCGAGGGTTAAAAGCCGCCTAACATGCACTGCGGGGGAAGGCAAGGGAAAGGGATTACGGTTTTACGTTTGATCAGAGCAACTTACATTGAAAGACTTAAGGAGGTATACGCATGGGTGATTTAAACCAGTATGTCGATCTCTTCAAGACGTATCAGATCGAGTATATCATCATCATCGTATTTCTCATTGCGATCATCTTCTTCTGGCGGTATCTCTCCAAACGCCCCAAGGGGGAAAAGGCCCCTGCGAAGAAGAAAAAGACAAAGCGCTGAGACCCAATAAAGGGGGGGGTGATCTCGGGGAAGCCCGCGGTTACCCCCCTTTTTTGCGAAGAGGATCGAATGAACGTATTAGGCATTCTCGGGAGCCCCCGCATCGGGGGGAACAGCGACGTCCTCCTGGACCGGGCCCTGGCCGGGGCCGCGGACGCCGGGGCCGGGGTGGAGAAGATTATCCTCTGCAAGAAAAAAATCTCCGGCTGCCTGGCCTGCGAAAAATGCAACGAGACAGGGGTCTGCGCCATCGACGATGACATGCCCGCGATCCACCCGAAGATCCTGGAGGCATACGCCGTCATCCACAGCGTGCCCGTCTATTTCTGGTCCATGACCGCCCAGATGAAGGCCTACCTGGACCGCTGGTGCGCCCTGTTCGACGCCCAGTGGCGGTGGCACAAGGCCTATTGGCCCCGGATGAAGGGGAAGCGGATCGGCCTCATCACGGTGTGCGGGGACTCGGACGTTGCCACCGCCGACCCCATCGTGCACAGCTTCCGGAACACCTGTCAGTTTACCGGCCTCACCTGGCTCGGTGCGGTGCAGGCCTCAGCCTCGGCAAAGGGGGAGATAGCGGGTAACGAAGCGGCCTTACAAGAGGCGTATGAGCTGGGGAAAAGGGCCGCCGCGACGGCGGAGGAGGCTTGAACCATACCAGCGTAATACCAATAAGACGAGAGGAAGGACAATCATGAGTATTCGAACGAACGAGGAGTACAAGGAAAGCCTGCGGGACGGCAGGAGGGTCTATATCGCAGGTGAGCGGGTGGATGATATCACCGCACACCGGGTCCTCGGCGTCACCTGCGACACCATCGCCGCCGGCTACGAGTTGGCCCAATCGAAGGATCCGGCAATACGCGACCTCTTGACCGCCCCCCACCCCGAAACCGGCGAGCCGATCAACCGCTTTTTCGTCACGCCGCACAACGCGGAGGATTTGGTGAACCGGACCCGCATGATCCACTGTCTCATAGAAAATACCGGCGGCCTCCCCTTCGGTAAGGACATCGGCACCGACTGCCTCAACGCCGCCTTCGTGGTGGCCGGGCAGCTGGGGAAGAAGGAATACCAGGAAAATGCCATGAACTTCCTGGAGCACCTGCGCAAAAACGACCTGCATACCTGCGGCGCGGTCACCTGCGTCAAGGGAGACCGCTCCAAAGAGCCGTCCAAACAGAAACACCCGGATTACTATCTCCGGGTGGTGGACAAACAGAAGGACGGGATCGTGGTCAAGGGGGCCAAGATCCATATCACGAGCGCACCGGCGACCAACGAGATCATCGTGGTCCCCACCCGGCAGATGCGCGAGAACGAGGGGGAGTATGCGGTGAGCTTCGCCGTCCCCTCCAACACCGAGGGCGTCACCTTCATCTGCCGCAACGGAAGGGGGCCGTGGTCGGACCACGAGTTCCATGCGGACCGGCCGGTCAGGGAGCTGACCGAGGCCATGATCGTCTTCGACAACGTCTTCGTGCCGTGGGACCGGGTCTTCTTGTGCGGGGAGTGGCAGTACTCGATGCTCCTCGCCTATACCTTCGCCACCTTCCACCGCTTCACGGCCATCAGTTATAAGATACCCTCCGTGGAGGTGATGGCGGGGTGCGCCGTGGCCATGGCCAAGTACAACGGCCTGTATAAGGTGAGCCATATACGGGACAAGCTGGCGGACATCGCCGCCTACGTGGAGACGCTGCGCGCCCTGACCAAGGCGGCGGCCATGGACCCGGTTATGTACGGGGATCTCGCGGTACCCAATCCCCTCATCGCCAACATGGCCAAGCTGCACTTCGCCAGCAAGTACCATGAGTTCGTCGAGCTCATCCAGGATATCAGCGGCGGCATCGTCGCCACCACGCCGGACAAAAAGGACTGGGAGAACCCCGATATCCACGAGTACCTCGAGCACTACCTCGGGGGGGACGAACGGTACAGCACCCTCGAGCGGATGAAGATGATCCACGAGACCATGCGGCACGTCTGCTCCCACGACTCGGCGTTTCACGAGGTGACCACCGTGCATGCCGAAGGCTCCATGGCGGCCCAGAAGATGATGATCTTTGCAGAGTCCCCGATGGAGCGCTACGAGACCATGGCCAAGGTGGCGGCCGGCATCCTGCCGCCGGAGAGCCGGAAATGGAACGAGAAATAAGGCGGGGCGACCCTCACCGCTTCCCGCTCGTTTTGCACATGAGGGTTCCATCATATTCTCGAAGGAGGGATAGGAGATGAACCTGGCAGAGCTGACCAGAAACGAGATCGAGCGCTTCGGCGAGCACGTGAACATAATCTATGAGGGCACGGAATATACCAACGTCCAGTTGCGCGAGCAGGGGCTGCGGCTGGCCGCTGCGCTCAGGGACCTGGGCGTTCGCCGGGGGGACCGGGTCATCATCCAGATGCCCAACTGCCCGGAGGTCTTGGTGAGCTCCGGGGCGGTCTATGCGCTCGGCGCCGTGCACGTGCCGATCAACTTTATGGTCGGCGACGACGAGACCGCCTTCATCTACCGCGACAGCGGCGCGGAGACCATCATCAGCACCATGGCCTTTTTGCCCAAGATCGAGGCCTGCCGCAAACAGGCGCCGAACATCAAGAACGTCATCCTCATCGGCAAAGACGTCCCCGAGGGGGTCCTTTCCTACTCCGCGCTGGTGGAGGGGCATGAGGAGCTCCCGGCAATAGAGCAAACCGCGGACGACGACCTCGCCGCCCTCATCTATACCGCAGGGACCACCGGCACGCCCAAGGGGGTGATGCACACCCACGGGAGCATCCACGCCAACGCCCAAATGCAGCGGGCGACGCTGCCCTTTTCCCCGGGGCTGACGGGCGTCACCGTGCTGCCCCTGTGCCATTCATACGGCATCGCCAGCATCACCTTCGGTATCCTCCTGGGGGGGAGCAAGACCGTCCTGCTCAGTACGTTCGATATCGACGCCCTCTTCGCCGCCATCGAAAAGTACCGGGCGGATATCCTGGCGGCGGTGCCCACCATGTACATCTACATGCTCCTGCACCCGGAGCCGGAGAAGTACGACCTCAGCTCCATGAAGTACTGGATCAGCGGCTCAGCCCCCCTCACCCTGGAGACCCAGACCCGCTTTCAGGAGAAATTCGGCCATGAGATCGTCGAGGGGTGGGGCCTTACCGAGGCCGGGGCCAACAACTGCACCAACCCCTATGACGGGACGAAAAAGACCGGGTCCATCGGCCTGCCCATGAAGGGGACCCACATGAAGGTGGTGGACGACGAGGGGAACGAGGTGCCCCGGGGCACGGAGGGGGAGATCATCATCACCGGCCCCATGCTGATGAAGGGGTACTGGAACAAGCCCGAGGAGACCGCCGAGGTGCTCAAAGGAGGGTGGCTCTACACCGGCGACGTGGGGTACCAGGACGAGGACGGCTATTTCTTCATCACGGAGCGCAAAAAGGACCTCATCATCAAGGGGGGGGAGAACATCGCGCCGCGGGAGATCGAGGAGGTCATCTTCAGCCACCCCAAGGTTGCGGAGGCGGCGGTGATCGGGGTCAAGGATGAGGTCTACGGGGAGGAGATCAAGGCGTGCGTGGTCTTGAATCCGGGGGAGAAGGCGACGCCGGAGGAGATCATCGAGCATTGCCAGAAGAAGCTTAAAAAGTTCAAGTCACCCAAGATCGTCGAGTTCCTCGAGGCCCTGCCCAAGAATTTAGTGGGGAAGGTGATGAAGAAGGCGTTGCGGGGGGAGAAGGAGAGCAAGGTCTAAGAGTAGAAAGGAGGCTTTTTGTGCCGGAAAAATTACCGTTAGAGAAATTCAAGTTACTCATCGGGCAGGATAACGGCACGACCGACTGGGTCCTGATCGATCAGGCAAAGATCAATGGCTTTGCGGATGTGA
>CAZMFG010000034.1:0-18411 GCA_964565525.1 uncultured Thermodesulfobacteriota bacterium | reverse complement strand
CTCCAACTCCTCGCCCCTCAGTATGAACCTCATTCCGCCTCCTGTTTATACTTTTATATTACTATCCTAACATAAAAGCATTTTGCGTGCCAACAGAAGAATTATGTAGTTTTTTCACAACATACTGATTTTAAAAGCAAATCAATCGGGGAAATTTGGGAGGGGAAATTGAGGGGAAATAAGGCGGGCAAATATTATCCTTGAAACTGACAAAAAGCGTCACTTGTAGCGATATTGGGGACATCCTCTCATGCCTCCTGCCAAAAGAAAAGGGGAAGATAAAAAAACCAATGAACGCGTATCACAGAGCCTGAGAGTTAGTAAAGGAGAGGGAAGTAGCTTCTACATCTCTTGCCCGAGCGCAAACCCCTTGTCGATAAAGAGTCTCGAGCAGACATCAACTACATCAGGGTCATAGTAGATGCCCTTGTTCTTTTTAATTTCCTCTAACGCAACCTCAATGCCGAGGGCCGGTCGATAGGGTCGGTGAGAGGCCATGGCCTCCACCACATCGGCCACCGCCAAGATCTTCGCTTCCAGCATGATCCCGCCATTTTTGAGCCCCTGGGGATATCCCGAACCATCCAGCCGCTCGTGGTGCTGGAGCACGATCTGGGCAACGGGCCAGGGGAATTCTATCTCTTTCAGGAGATTGTAGCCTGCCTGGGGATGGGTCTTGATGATATTGAATTCGGTCTCGCTTATTCGACCGGGCTTATTGAGGATCTCCACGGGCACGTTGAACTTGCCGATATCATGGACCAGACCGGCCAAGCGGAGCCCATCAAACTGATCTTCCGTTACCTTCATTTCATCTGCAATGGCACAGGCGAGAATGGTCACCCGCCGTTGATGGCCGGCGGTATAGGGATCCCTCATTTCAACGGTTGAAGCCAACGTGTTGACCGTTACAATGAAGGTTTCCCGCAACTTATCGTAACTTCTTTGCAATTCTTGCTCCGCCTGTTTGTGTTGGGTGATGTCATGGGATACCCCAAAGACAGCACTTAGAGTACCGCGTTCATCACGCAAGGGAATAACGCTTGTCTCGCAAATGCCTTCAGTTCCATCCTTGTGGGTGAAGTTCATCTCACCGGTCCAGCGGCCTTCGCGCAATGTTCCTGTAATAAACCGCGTCGGCAGTATGCCGAGAGTCTTTTGAAAGACCTCATCTTTGTAATAACCGAACATCCTCTCCGCTGCCGGATTCCAACGTATAATGTTGCCTTCCAAGTCTGTCACGATGATACCATCGTGTATATTCTCAAAGATGAGGGCCTGCCCACGTAAATCCTCCTCCGCTCGTTTGCGCTCGATGGCATGGCGGATGGTGCGCACCAACGCATAGCTATCCAGGTGCCCTTTCACCACATAGTCCTGCGCTCCCTCGTGAACGGTCTTCGTGGCCATTGCTTCATCGGCGAGACCGCTCAACACCACGATCGGCACCCGTGGTGCCTGTGCGTACGTCCTGGCAAAGGTGTCAAACCCCTGACTGTCGGGCAGGCCGAGATCGAGTAGTACCAACCCGATATCATTGGCGACCAAGCGCGCCAGCCCGGTCGAGAGCCGATCGACGCACTCCAACGCAAAGCGGGTACCTCCCCCTTCGGCCAACAGCTCCTGTATCAGTCGGGCATCGCCGGGGTTATCCTCTATTAACAAGACGTTGATAGGCGTATCGCTCATCTCACGTCATCCGGTGACAGCTTTCCGCTGGAGTACAAATCTCGTCATTTCTCCGATCATATTTCTGTACTGCTATATTTTAGCATTTTACGTGCCAACGGAAGAGAACTGTGTGTTTTCGCAAGGTATTGATTTTAAAAGACTATCAGTCTGAGGAATTGAGGAGGCAAAAATTGTGATGAAACAAAGAGGCCTAATATTATGCTTGAAAGTGACAAAAAACGTCACGTACCATCTCATACAAGGTTCATGGAAACCAAAAAACATCATGATTACAAAACCTTGTGAAACATCTCAGTATGGTACAAAAATTGCTCACCCTAGACTAGACTATCCGTCAATCCAAAAGAAGGCGCCACAAAGAAAGAGGCGGACGTTATAGCCAATGTCAGCCCGTTATATCCACCAACCATGCTCTCAAATCAAGCAACACTCATCTACCAATATGGTACGGTATGTTACAGCAGCATGAGAGAGTAGCGTATCCTGCGGGTGGGATATGTGCCCACGCTAAAAACTCACACGGCAACCCTCTCTAACACGAGGGAAAGCGAAAGGAGCAGCTAACCATGGAACCTACGTGCCAGGCAATAAATAAGTTACTGGAGCGAATGGTCCAGATCAACGCATCGGACTTACACCTGGGGGTAGGGAGTCCTCCCACGTTCCGCACCAATGGGACCTTGACGAGTCTGGAAACTCCCCCGTTAAACCCTGAGATGGTACATGAAATGGTATATGCTGTCTTGACCCCAGAACAAAAAGAGAAGTTCGAGAAAGAAAAAGAATTGGACTTCTCCTATAGTCTGCCCGGCGTCTCTCGATTTCGGGGGAATATTCTCCTCCAAAGAGGGACACTGGGTGCCGTGTTCAGGGCCGTTCCTGCCAGGCCCTTGACCTTAGATGAGCTGGAGATGCCGGCGGTGTTGAAGAAGCTCTGCGATAAGCCGCGGGGATTGATCCTCGTCACCGGACCCACGGGAAGCGGAAAATCCACGACCCTGGCCGCCATGATCGACTATATCAACGAAAATAAGGCTGAACATATTGTTACCATCGAAGATCCCATAGAATTCTTACACCGAAACAAAAAGAGCCTTATTCGGCAACGAGAGCTCGGGGCGGATACCAATTCATTCGCCGCTGCCTTGAAACATGTCCTCCGTCAGGATCCGGATGTCATCATGGTAGGAGAGATGAGAGATTTGGAAACCATCGCCTTGGCCGTTACCGCTGCGGAAACAGGACACCTGGTATTCGCTACCGTACATACCATCGGAGCGCCGGCCACGATAGACAGGGTAGTTGACGTATTCCCTCCTTATCAACAACAGCAGATCAGGATGCAGTTGTCGATCATCCTGGAAGGGGTCATATCTCAGGTCCTCATTCCTCGGGTTGATGGAACGGGAAGAGCATGCGCCCTTGAAATAATGGCAGGGACATTAGGAGTGCGAAACATCATCCGTGAGGGCAAGACTCATCAGTTAATGAATATAATACAATCGGGCGCACAGCATGGCATGCAGACCCTCGATGCATCTCTGAAGCATCTCTACCAACAGGGAATTATCAGTTACCAGGATGCCATATCGAAAGCCTCAAATCCGGATGAATTCATACGGATGACAGATCAAGAATCTGGGAACGCAGAGCGAAATCGGCATGTGGCACTGAAAGTTTAACACGTGCGGATACGGAGCACGTAATACCGCAACAAGATATATCGGCCCCCTCTATACAAGGGGCCTTGTTATTGTCTGGAGATGATACAAGGAAATAAGTTCCACACCGAACATCATCTCATCATCTGCCTGGTCACCTCTAAACTTGCCGCCACCCGTTTGTGGTAGAGTGGATACTTGGCTGCGGTGTAGATCTTGAGGGCCTCCTCATAAGCACTGACGGCCATGGCCAGGTTCTCCCTTCTATCCCTGACCTCGGCAAGGCTGCGATAGGCCGCCCCGAGGTTGTTCTGGATCATCGCATAATCCACCGGATGCTCCTCCAGGGTATACACCCGCAGGGCCTCCTCATAGGCGCTGACGGACTTGACCAGGTTCCCCCCTTTGTCCTTCACCTCGGCAAGGGTCCAGTAGGCCGCCCCGAGGTTGTTCTGGATCATCGCATAATCCACCGGATACTCCTCCAGGGTATACACCCGCAGGGCCTCCTCATAGGCACTGATGGACCTGGCCAAATTCTTATCTTTGTCCCGGACCTCGGCGAGGGTCCAGTAGGCCGCCCCGAGGTTGTTCTGGGTAGCGGCATAGTCCAGGGGGTATTGTTTGAGTGTCCTGACCACCAGGGCCTCTTCATAGGCGGTGATGGCCCTGGCCAGGTTCTCCTCTTTCGCGCGCACCTCTGAAAGTCCCCAGTAGGCGGCCCCAAGGTTGTTCTGGGTAGCGGCATAATCCACGGGATATCGTGCACGGGTTCGGACCGTGAGGGCCTCTTCATAGGCAGTGACGGCCCTTACTAAATTATCCTCTTTGTCCTTGATCTTTGAAAGATCTCGGTAGGCGGTTCCGAGATTGTTCAGGGTGGTAGCGTAACCAATGGGGTAGTGCTCCTGGGTGTAGACCCGCAAGGCCTTGTTATAGGAGCTGATGGCCTGGGCCAGATTGGCCTCTTTATCCTGCACCCCGGCAAGGGCGCTGTAGGCAGCGCCGAGATGGTTTTGCGTAATCTCATAGTCTACTGGATACTGCTCGGGGGTGTATATGCGCAAGGTCTCTTCATAGGCGCGAACGGCCTTGGCCACATTCTCCTCCTTGGCGGTGACCTCGGCAAGGGCGCTGTAGACAGCCCCAAGATGGTCCTGGGTCGCAGCATAGCCGACAGGGTGTTCCACCGGCGTGTAAACCCGCAGGGCCTCCTCATAGGCCGTAAGGGCCTTGGTCAAGTTCCCCTCTGTATCTCTGATTGCGGCAAGGTCCCGGTAGGCGGTTCCGAGATCATCTTGGGTGGCGGCATACGCACGGGGGTCAGCTTCGAGGGTCCTGATCTTGAGGGCCTGCTCAAAGGCGCTGATGGCCTTTGACAGATACACTTCCCTGTCCTTAATCTGGGAGAGATTCCAGTAGGCGGTTCCCAGATTGTGCTGGGTGGCTGCATACGCACGGGGATACTCCTCTTCTGTCCTGATTTCTAATGCCTCTTCAAAGGCACTGACCGCCTTCACGAGGTTGGTCTCCTTATCCTTGATGAGGGCCAGCTGGTAGTAACAGACCCCTTCGTTGTTCTTGAGACGGCCATAGAGCAGAGGCTCCTTCTGTTCCGATACCTCGGTGAGGACCTCCTTGTATAGCGCCAGTGCATCTTCGGCCATATTTTTCTTTAGATAGGTATCGGCGATATCTATGGCGATGTCCTGTCTGTCTGTATACAACTGTCGCTGTCTCTCTCCATATAGTACTGAGAAGATAATCCCCGTTAACAGGGCCCCCACAACCACGCCCATGATCCCCATAACCCATGGATTATCTCTCTTCCATTTCAGAGGGAGTAACGTTTCTCGGAATGGATTTCGCATGTTATTCCTCCCGCGGTCTCACACGATCCCTTCGTATGCACGGTATTTTATCACAGGGGACCCTCATGGACAACTCAATGACCCTTTGTGCAGGGGCTGATGGAATACCCTTCAGCTGGCGCGGAGGGATTCGACGATATTCATCCGTGATGCCCTGATTGCCGGCAACACGCCTCCGGCAAAGCCCATGGTCAAGGCAAAGACGAGGCTCTTCCATACCGTGCTTACGGTAAGGGTAAAGCTAAAGGCGAGTTCGGAAAAGGTCTGAAAATTTATCGTAGAAATGGTGAGCAGCTGTAAAAAAGAGGCCAAAAAGAGACCGACGCAGCCGCCGATCAGCCCCAGCAGCAAGGCCTCGACGATAAACGCCCCCAAGATGCTGATCCTCTCAAAGCCGATGGCGCGCATGGTTCCGATCTCAGCGGTACGGGTGGCCACCGCCGAATACATGGTAATCATGGCGCCGATGACGGCACCGAGAGAAAATATGATGGTCAATGTCGTCCCCAGGATACGAAGGAATCGAGCCATGTCTTCCGATTGCTCCGCATAGAAACGGCTCTCACGATTTGCTTCCAACGACAAGCGCGGATCTGTTCCGATCCACTCCTTCACTCGTTCAAAGTCGGCTGGATCGCGCAGCTTGAAGATGACGGATGAGTAGACAGTCCTGCGAAAGGCCTGCATGAGTTGATCCGCATCTCCCCAGATCTCCGAGCTGAACCCCGTGCTGCCGGCGTCAAAGGTCCCTACGACCATCCAGTCCCGCATGCCGAAACGGATGATTTCGCCGATGCCGCCCCCTCTAAACCGCTCTGCGATACTTCTGCCGGCGATGATCTCCGACAATCCAGGCCTGGGCATGCGCCCTGCTATCAACCTCACCTGTGGTCGCAAGGCGAGTGAGCTTGCGCCGATTCCCCTGATCACCACATTGGATGGGATATTGGTCCCCCGTTTGGGGAGGGTGATGAGGACAACCATCTCTTTTGCAAGGAAGGGTTTACCATCATCCCCTATTACCGCTTCGGGCAGGGTTTCAATGATAGATGCCTGGTATCGGGTCACCCAGCTCATGACCTCGGAATTTGACCCTTTGCGTACGACGACGACGTTGTCATACGAACCCGTTTCAACGAGCGTCTTTTCCAGCCCTTCGGCCAGCATGATAATGGCGGCAAAGACGAATACGACGAGGGCCATGCCCGAGATCGTCAGCGCGGTGGTCAAACGACGCGTCCAGAGGTTGCGGAAACTGTATGAGAGGGGAATGCGCACTTAACCGATCCTCCTCAGCCCGTCGGCGATGCGGATCTTTACCGCGCGCCAGGTGGGTACGATGGCCGCGAGAAGTCCGACCAGGAGTGCGGTCCCTATGTCGATGTAGATGGTCGCCATGTCCACCTGAAAGGCGCGAAAGTAGGTGCCGATAATCTTGCCCAAGACCTGTGCCGCGGGAGGGGTTAGGGCTATGCCGAAAAGACAGCCGATCATGGTAATGAGCAGGGATTCCCCGATGATCATACCGGCGATACGCCAGCCCCTATAACCCAGCGTTTTGAAGACGGCGTATTCTCCGATCCGTTCCCGAGCCGTCATAGCCATGGTGTTCGCCGTCACGGCGATAATGATGATGATCACCACGAAGGAGACCAACTGGATGGCTACAATGATGGCACCTGCCATAGAGACAAAGGAGAGAAAAAAGGCCCTCTCGGTTTCGGTGAGGGTCTCGGCAAGCGAGTTTTCAAAGGTCCTGTCTATGGCCTGAGCCACTTCAGCCGCACGGTTCGGATCTTGCACTTCGACTACGTACCAGCCCACCTGGTCGGCCCGGCGGGGGGCTGTCTTTTTCAACGATTCATTCAAGTAGTCCCAGTGGAAAAAGAAGAGCCTCTCGTCCGTGCTCGTATCTCTGCCGTCGTATATGCCGCGCAGGACAAACCCCCAGGTACCCGGGAAGAGGGTTCCCTTCAAGGTAATAATGTCTCCGATTCTCCACCGGTATCGCTCTATCAATTTCCGCCCCACGCAACAGGCCCTTCGGTCGGCGAGGAAGGCCGCTTTTTGATCTGGAGGAAATATGAACTCCGGGTAGAGTGCCAGGTAGTTTTTTGCATCGATGGCGTAATTGGCAAAGAAGTTCTTCTCGTCGATGTAGATACCCGCAAACCATCTCCCCCCCGCGACCAGTTTCACACCGTCGATCTGGCGAATCTTATCTTTATAGGACAGGGGGAGGGGAAAGATGAGGGATATGGCATTTCGGGTGACCAGGCGGCTTGCCGAGGAGGCCTCGGCCCCTGCATACCAGGCGCTGATGAAGGTCCGGAGCAGCCCAAAGGCCAGGATCGCTATGGTGATGCTGAGTATGGTCAGAGCGGTACGGAGCTTATGGCGGAAGGCGTTTCTAAGGAGCAGCTTGAGGATGTACATTATTCAAGAATCCCTTTTCCAGGTGTCGAATCACCTTTGCCCTTTCAGCGGAGCGTGGATCGTGGGTGACCATGACGATGGTTTTGCGAGAATCGCTGTTGAGCCGCTCCATCAAATCGAGGACCTCCTTGGCCGAATCCTTATCCAGATCCCCGGTCGGTTCATCGGCGACCAATATGACGGGGTCGGTCACGATGGCCCTGGCAATGGCGACCCGCTGTTGTTCTCCTCCTGAGAGCTGGGCAGGATAGTGGTCCATGCGACTCGCAAGATTGACGACCTGGAGCGCTATCTCCACGTGTT
This sequence comes from uncultured Thermodesulfobacteriota bacterium, assembly GCA_964565525.1. Taxonomy (GTDB): domain Bacteria; phylum Desulfobacterota; class B13-G15; order B13-G15; family RBG-16-54-18; genus JAFGNJ01. The sequence continues at coordinate 10,448 of CAZMFG010000034.1, read as the reverse complement.
CTTTTCGTTCTCCCCGGGAGAGGCCGGTCAAAAGAAGGGGGAGTTCGACATTTTCGAAGGCGGTGAGCACCGGGATCAGATTGTAAAACTGGAAGATGAATCCCACGTTGACCGCCCGCCACGCAGCCAGTTCGCTTTCGGAGAGGACGGTGATGTCAATGCCGCCCACCCGAATGGTGCCGCTATCCACCTGATCGAGGGCGGCTATCAGGTTGAGCAGGGTGCTCTTCCCTGAACCGGATGGCCCCATCAATGCCAGGAACTCCCCTTCATCGATAGCGAGCGAGATGTCCTCCAGGACGGGGATCGTGTGCGCACCCCTGCGGTAGGACTTATGCACGTGCTCTATCTCGACGATTAGTGCTTTACGTTTCATTATACTGAGAAAATAATTTTCCTTATTATCCCCTCCCCTGGTGGGAGGGGATAAAGGGGAGGGGGACTACATTTCCCTATTCACCCCCTCCCTCGCCCTCCCCCTTGATGGGGGAGGGGGGTACATTAAACTTTTCCCGCCAAAGCGGGACTCCCGAAGGTGGCTCTTTAGCCAGTATGTGACTCCACATCATGATAGGTCACTCTTCTTCAATCTTTATTTTTGAGCCATGCCTCAATCGATCGGGAGGATTCAGCACGACCCTATCTCCGGCCTGCACCCCCTCGAGAATTTCGACCATGTCCCCCATTGCAACTCCTAAACGAACCGGCGTTTCCGTTGCCCTCTTCCCTTCAATCAGAAATACGCTCTCGTTACCTTTGCGATTGACAAGGGCAGATTTACTGATGGCAGTCCGCGGTCGTTGTTCCTCCTCGGTCGCCGGGCGGGAGAGAAAGGCCACCCTTGCGCTCATCTCGGGCAGTATGCGACTGTCTTTGTCAAGAAAGCGAACCTTAACCGTGACCGTGGCTTTGCTTCGATCAGCGGTGGGGATGATCATGTGGATGACGCCGCGAAACCGTTGTTCCGGCAGGGCGTCGAGTTGGATCTCGCAGGGTTGATCAATGGCGATTTTTTGGATATTCGATTCCGATACATCCACCTCGACCTGGAGCGAATCCATGTCGGCGATGGTGACGACCGCCGATTTCGCATTGGCGGCCGCCCCAATGGGGGTGACAATATCCCCTATATCCGCATTCTTGGTCAGCACCACCGCTGCAAAGGGGGCCCTGATGTTGGTATATTCAAACGCGATATCCGCACTCTCCAGTGCGGCGAGGTTGGCCTTCACCGTGGCCTCTGCCGCCTTAACGCCCGCCACGGCCTTTTCGTACCGGGCGCGGACGGCGTCGTAGGTTGCCTGGGCGATGACACCTTTTGCCAGGAGTTCCTTATGTCGATTGAAGGCAAGGGCTGCTTCCTTTAGTTCCGCCCGTGCCAGGTTGAGGTTAAAACGGGCCGCCGTAACAAGGGCAGCTGCCTGGTTTTTGGCAGCTACCGCGTCTTGACTTTCGAGGCGCGCCACCACCTGATCTTTTTCCACCCGGCTTCCTTCCTCAACCCCCAACCACACGAGGCGGCCGGTTACCTTGGAGGCGAGGGCCGCCTTGCGCTGAGGGACGACATAGCCGCTGGCATTCAGGATGGTAAAGGTCTGAGAGGGATAGATCTGGGTGACGGTAGCTACCCGGACTGGTACGGGGGCCTTCAAGATGCCGAAGACAAGGAATAACACCAGCAGTAGTCCCCCCAGTATCAGGAGGGGATACCGAATATTTTTGTTTCCTCTCGGTCGAAAAGCCGCTTTGTCCTTGTCTATCTTCAGCTTTGCGAGGTCCGCCTTTGCCATACGCTGTATGTCCTCTCTCTATTTAAATTAAGGATAAAATCCTAACACATGCACGTCGGAAGGACAACGACAAGATGAAGGTGAAAAGATGACAATAGAAAACCGATTGACTCTGAGCCTATAGTATGATAAATAATGAGAGAATGAAAAATTGGGAAGTGAAAGGTTTGTAAGGTCAAAGGGGACCCCCGGAAGGGGGTTTTTTTGAACCAATGGTAAGGGAGACGAGGGGATGTCAACCCAAGAGGTAAGGGCATCTGCTCGTTAATGAATAACCAACAGCCGGCAAATTCAAAACCACAAAGGGCCACACCTGGAGGTCATCCTGTTCTAAGACCTACGCTATCCGCAAAAGCAGAGCTACCTTGTTGGAGAGAGATCTCATGAACACCGGTCAAAGACCTCGTCAGGACAAGAGACAAATAGTCGTCGGAGAAGATCTCTACAACCGCTTGATAGACATATGGAACAAATTTTGCCATAAAAAGGGGGAAAAGAGCGCGCTGGGCCTGATGGAAGAGAGGCTCAAACCGCAGATTCCCCAGTTTATCAGGTCCCTCAAGGCGGACAAGGGGATCATAAAGAAGGTGCTATTCGGGAAAGTACCTGAGATGTACCTTCCTTCCCACGGCGTAAACGTAGCGGCTCTCGGAGTAAAGGTGGCTCTGGGGATGGGTTACAGTGATGATGAGTTAAAGCGTCTAGCCCTGGCAGCCCTTATGCACGATGTGGGGATGCAGGATATGCCAGCACAGATATGGACTAAGAAGGAACCCCTCTCCCCCTCTGAAATGGATGCGATAAGGAAACATCCTCTCTTTGGGTACGAGCTTCTCAAGCCGATAGATGAGATCGCCAATGTGGTGCTGCAAGAGCATGAAAAGATGGACGGCACCGGCTACCCCCAAGGGCTTTTAGGGAGGAACATCCATGAATTCGCTTATATCATAGGCATTGCTGACATATACAATAGCCTTATGCACATCCGCCCCTACAGAAAGAAACGGTACTCCTCCTTGGAGGCGATAAAGGAGATTATAAAGAAGGAGAAACAAAAATTCCCTACCAGCGTGCTCAAATCGTTGATCGCCCATTTCCTCTTCCCGGTGGGGACCCATGTGGAGTTGAACGGTGGGGAGAAGGCAGAGGTGGTTGAAGAAAACAGGACAAGCCCGATGCGCCCGGTGGTGAAGATCACGCACGATAAAAACGATCGAGAATACGATAAACACAAGATTGTGAATCTGGATAGAGATCAAACATTCTTCATCATTAGATGTCTTTAATCATTGTGAAGTAAATTCCTGTCGGGGGGATGGGTGGACCGAGAAGAAGGGGAAACAGAGATTGACTCTACCCTTTCAGTATGATAGTAATATATTGAAGAATGAAAAAAGGGAAGGGAAAGTCAGTATATGGTCGCAGAGGACCCCCGGAAGGGGGTTTTTTTTGAATCAACCCGGATGGCAATATGTCAGCTAAAGAGATAAAGGCCATCATTGCCCTGGAGGATGGGAGGATCTTTGAGGGAAAGGCCTTCGGGGCCAGGGGGGAGCGGTATGGGGAGATCGTCTTCAATACGAGCATGACCGGTTATCAGGAGATATTGACCGATCCGTCGTATAAAGGGCAGATCGTCACCATGACCTATCCCCTTATCGGCAACTACGGGGTCAACCCCGAGGATGTGGAGTCCACGCGCCCCCACGTGGAGGGGTTTGTGGTGCGGGAGTACATCAAGAACTTCAGTAACTGGCGGGCACACGGGAGTTTAGAGGACTTCCTGAAGCAGTACAATATTATAGGAGTGGAGGGGGTCGATACCAGGGCCATCACCCGCCACATCCGCTCTGCCGGGGCCATGCGGGCGGTTATCTCCACCGAAGACCTGGACCCTCAAGAACTGGTGCGCAAGGCCCAGGCAGCACCCGGCCTGGTGGGGAGGGACCTGGTCAAAGAGGTCACCTGCCAGGAGCCGTACCGCTGGCCTTCGATGGAACAATCACCCGACTTCTCCCCCTTCAAGGTCGTTGCCATGGACTTCGGTGCCAAGCGCAATATCCTGCGTATCTTGGCAGGGCTCGGGTGTGAGGTGACCGTGGTGCCGGCAGCCACGGGCGCCGAAGAGATCCTCCGACTGAATCCCGACGGCGTCTTCCTCTCCAACGGGCCGGGTGATCCTGCCGGAGTACCCTCTGTCGTCGCGGAGGTACAGAAGCTGCTGGGCAAACGCCCCATATTCGGGATCTGCCTTGGGCACCAGATCCTGGGGCTCGCCTTTGGGGGAAAGACCTTTAAGTTGAAGTTCGGCCACCGGGGGGGGAACCAGCCGGTCAAAGACCTCCGGACGGGGCGAATCGCCATCACGGCCCAGAACCACGGTTTCTGTGTGGACCTCGAATCCATGAATGAGAAAGAGGTGGAACTGACCCACATCAACCCCAACGACGGGACCTTGGAGGGGATGCGTCACAAGGAACTTCCTATCTACTCGGTCCAGTACCACCCCGAGGCCTCCCCCGGCCCACACGACGCCCAGGGGCTCTTTCAAGATTTTATCGCCATGATGAAGGAGTATCGGGGGGACTGAGATGCCCAAACGGGACGACATCCGCAAGGTCTTGATCATCGGCTCCGGTCCCATCGTCATCAGCCAGGCCTGTGAGTTCGACTACTCCGGCACCCAGGCGTGCAAGGCCCTCAGGGAAGAGGGCTTGTTCGTGGTCTTGGTCAACAGCAACCCCGCCACCATCATGACCGATCCGGAGATGGCCCACAGGACCTACATCGAACCCATCACCCCGGAGGTAGTGGCCCGGATCATCGAGCGGGAGCGCCCTGATGCCCTGCTCCCCACCCTGGGGGGACAGACCGGTTTGAACGTGTCAATCGAGCTCGCAGAGGAAGGAGTCCTCGAGAAATACGGGGTCCGGATGATCGGCGCCGATCAGGAGGCCATCCGCAAGGCCGAGGATCGAGAGCTCTTTAAGGAGGCCATGGCCCGGATCGGTCTGGACCTGCCCCGCAGCGGCCTCGCCTACACCATGGATCAGGCCAGGGGGGTGGCCGAGGAGATCGGGTTTCCGCTCATCATACGCCCCAGCTTTACCCTGGGTGGAACCGGGGGGGGGATCGCCTACAACCGGGAGGAGTTCGAGGAAATCGCCGCCCAGGGGCTCGTGAGCAGTATGATCAGTGAGATCCTCATCGAGGAATCGGTGATCGGCTGGAAGGAGTACGAGTTGGAGGTGATGCGGGACCTCAAGGACAACGTGGTCGTCATCTGCTCCATCGAGAACCTCGACCCCATGGGGGTGCACACCGGGGACTCCATCACCGTGGCCCCTGCCCAGACCCTCACAGACAAGGAATACCAGCTGATGCGGGACGCCGCCATCGCCGTGATCAGGGAGATCGGGGTGGAGACCGGCGGGTCCAACATCCAATTCGCCGTCAACCCCAGCGATGGGAGGATGGTGATCATCGAGATGAACCCCCGGGTCTCCCGCAGCTCCGCCCTGGCCTCGAAGGCCACGGGCTTCCCCATCGCCAAGATGGCGGCCAAGCTGGCCATCGGCTACACCCTGGACGAGATACCCAACGACATTACCAAGGAGACCCCGGCCTCCTTTGAACCGACCATCGACTACTGCGTGGTGAAGATCCCCCGGTTCACCTTTGAGAAGTTCCCCGGTGCCGACGATACCCTCGGTATCTCCATGAAGTCGGTAGGGGAGACCATGGCCATCGGGAGAAGCTTTAAAGAGGCCCTGCAGAAGGGACTGCGGTCCCTGGAGATCGGGCGCTCTGGCCTGGGGGCGGACGGCAAGGACAACGGCGTCATCCCCACTGCACCAAAGAAGCGGGAGCGGTTCTGTGAGGCGCTCAGAGAGAGGCTGCGTACCCCCAGGGGTGATCGGATATTCTGGATTAGGTACGCCCTGGAGGCGGACTTGGGGGTAGAAGAGGTTCACTCCCTCACCCGGATCGACCCCTGGTTTTTGCACAACATCAAGGAGATCCTGGAGATGGAGCAGGAGCTCCGGCGCTATCAGGCCGAGTTGCGGACCATGGACCTCTGGTCAAGGATCACTGTCCTGAATGATTGGCACATGCCGCGGGAAGTGTTGCGCCGGGCCAAGGAACACGGCTTTTCAGATCGCCAGGTGGCCCACATCCTGGGCTTTGACGAGGGGGAGGTCCGCCGATACCGCAAGAGTCAGGGAATCGAGGCCGTCTTCAAGCTGGTGGACACCTGCGCGGCGGAGTTCGAGGCATACACCCCCTACTACTACTCCACCTATGAGGAGGAGGATGAAAGCCGGCGGGGGGAGCGCCCCAAGATCATGATCCTCGGGGGCGGCCCTAATCGGATCGGTCAGGGGATAGAGTTCGACTACTGCTGTGTGCATGCGGCCATGGCCCTCAGGGAGGACGGGTACGAGACCATCATGGTCAACAGCAACCCGGAGACGGTGAGCACCGACTACGACACCTCCGACAAACTCTACTTCGAACCCCTCACCCTGGAGGATGTCCTCAATATCTGTGATTGCGAGAAGCCACAAGGCGTGATCGTCCAGTTCGGAGGTCAGACCCCCCTGAACCTGGCCCTTGCCTTACAGGAGGCAGGGGTTCCGATCATCGGGACCACTCCGGACAATATCGATCGGGCTGAAGACCGGAAGCGGTTTCAAGCGGTGCTGAACAAGCTCGGCCTGCGTCAACCCCCCAACGGGGTGGCTACCTCAGCTGCAGAGGCCGTGCGGGTCGCCCAGAGGATCGGCTATCCTGCCGTGGTTCGACCCTCCTATGTCCTGGGGGGGAGGGCTATGGAGATCGTCTACGACGATCAAGACCTTGAGGCCTTCATGGCAAAGGCGGTGGAGGCCGCTCCGGAGCATCCCATCCTCATCGACAAGTTCCTGGAGGACGCCATCGAGATCGACGTGGACGCCGTGGCTGACGCCACCCGGTGTGTGGTGGCCGGGATCATGGAACACATCGAGGAGGCAGGGGTCCACTCCGGCGACAGCGCCTGCGCCATACCCCCCTTCAGCCTCAGTGACAGGCAGATCGAGGAGCTCAAGGCCCACACCTATGCCCTGGCCGCCGAGCTGGAGGTACAGGGACTCCTCAACATCCAGTACGCCATCAGGGGTGATAAAATATACGTACTGGAGGTAAACCCCCGGGCCTCACGCACCGTCCCCTTTGTGAGCAAGGCCACCGGCGTCCCATGGGCCAAGGTGGCCGCCCGGGTGATGGCGGGAAAGACCCTCGCCGAACTCGGGATCACCACGGAGGTAGCAATAGCGCATACGGCGGTCAAGGAAGCAGTCTTCCCCTTCAACCGCTTCCCCGGGGTAGACACCATCCTCGGACCGGAGATGCGATCCACCGGCGAGGTCATGGGGATTGACCGCGACTTCGGGAGGGCCTATGCTAAATCCCAGATCGCCGCCGGCCAGGACCTGCCGCGGGAGGGCACGGTCTTTGTCAGCGTCAAGGACGGTGACAAGCGGGGCATTATCATGATCGCCAGGGGGCTGATGGATTTGGGCTTTCAGATCGTGGCCACCCACGGGACCGTTAAGGTCCTGGAGCGTAACGGGATCGCTGCCAAGCACGTCTTTAAGGTAGGTGAAGGTCGCCCCACGGTGGTGGACCTGATCAAGAACGGCGAGATCCAACTGGTTATTAATACCCCCAGCGGAAAGCGGCCCAAGGCCGATGAGGTGGCCATCAGGACGGCGGCGCTCCAGTGTAACGTCCCCATCGTCACCACCATCGCCGGGGCATCGGCCACGGTGGAGGGGATCGCGGCCCTCATCAAGGGGGCACTCGACGTCCGCCCCCTGCAGGAGTACCACCAGTCATGATCGCGATCGTCGACTATGGCATGGGTAACCTGCGCAGCGTGCACAAGGCCGTGGAGCGGGCCGGGTACGAGGCGCGGGTGAGCGCCGACCCCCAGGAGGTGCTGGACGCATCCAAAATAATCCTCCCCGGCGTAGGGGCCTTCCGCGACTGCATGCGCAACCTCGAGGAGTCGAACCTATTGGAACCGGTCATCAGGTCCATCGAGGCGGGCAAGCCCTTTTTGGGAATCTGTCTGGGGCTGCAGCTCCTCTTTGAGGAGAGCGACGAGTTCGGCCTCCATAAGGGGATGGGTGTCTTGCCGGGGAGGGTGCAGCGGTTCCCCGATGATATAAAGGACCCCCAGACCGGCCAGCCCTACCCCATTCCCCACATGGGGTGGAACACCATCCAGATCAAACAAGATACCCCCCTCTTTGCGGGGATCGAGGATAACTCTTTTTTCTACTTCGTCCACTCCTACTACGCCCTGCCCCAAGACCCCGCCGATGTCGCCGCCACGACCCCCTATGGGATCGAGTTCGCCTGCGCCGTGCAGCGTGCAAATATCCACGCCGTCCAGTTCCACCCGGAGAAAAGCCAAGCGGTAGGGCTGCGGTTATTAAGAAACTTCGGGGGGCTCAAGGCATAAGAGTCAGCACGTATCCTCTTGTCTTTTTCCGTGATTGAGAGCAGACTAAAGTAAGCTATACCGACATGAAACAAAGAGCAATCTCCCTTCCTTGAAGAGCCACATGACCCACGGGATTTCATATACCCCGTTATAGGAGACAACTCAAACCCTTCGAAGAAAAACGCGTCTGTGTGATCGCGGACGCGTCGAAGGATTTGTGTCGAGGGAACGACCAAGCATATCCTTGGTAAAGGAGGAACCCGACGTTGTCACGCCCTAAGATGACAGAGAGTACCTTACAGGAGGTCCATGCGGCCATCGATGAGGCCTTCCCGGCCCACCTGGAGCGCTGCCTGGCCTTTCTCAGGCAGAAAAGCATCTCGGCCACCGGGGAAGGGATCCGCAAGACCGCCCAGATGGTAAAATCCTTTATCGAAGAGATCGGCGGAGAGGTTACGTTCTGGGGTGATCCCTCTGCACCTATCGTCTTCGGCCGCCTGGATAAGGGTGCCCCTAGAACTCTGATCATCTACGGGATGTACGATGTGCAGCCTGCGGACGAGCAGACCTGGATCAGCCCGCCTTTTGCCGCCGAGATACACACCCTGCCGGGACTCGGTGAGTGTGTCATAGCCCGGGGGGCCACGAATTCCAAGGGCGCCCTCTGCGGCATCTTCAATACCCTCAAGACCATCTCGGAAACGGATGTGATCCCGCTCAATCTCATCTTTACCATTGAGGGGGAAGAGGAGGTCGGCAGCCCGCAAATCCAGGCCTTTATCCAGGCCAACAAAGGCGAGCTTGCGGCGGACGGGGTGGCGGACTTCGATTTTTCCCAGGATGCCCGGGGCAAGGTCTCCATGCACCTGGGGCTCAAGGGGATCGTCTACCTCGACCTCGTGTGCCGGGGAGGGAAGCGCGGAGGCCCCACCGAGACCGCCCTCCACGGTGCCGACAGCGCCTGGGTCGCTTCCCCGGTGTGGCGGTTGATCCATGCCTTGAGCTCGCTGACGGACAATAAAGAGAATATTAGGATACCGGGTTTTTATAACACCGTGGCGCCGCCGAGCCGGCAGGACATACGGTTGCTCAAAAAATTGGTCGAGACCTTTGACGAACGGGCCTTCCTCAGGGAGATGAAGAGCATCTGCTTTAAGTACGATTGGCACGGCGTGGACCTGCTCAAACGGGGGCTCTACTCGCCGATCCTCAACATCGATGGATTTCACGCGGGATACTACGGGCCGGGCACCAAGACCATCCTGCCGCGGCGGGCCACGGCGAAGATCGACATCCGCTTCGGCCCGAACATGGAGCCCGAAGAGGTAGTGGAGAAGCTGCGACGATACCTGCTCGACCAGGGCTTTGACGACATCGAGGTGCGGGTCAGAGACAGCTATCCGTGGTCAAAGACCGAATTCTCAGAGCCCATCGTCCAACGGATGCTCACCGCATACCGCCGTCACAGCGTGGAACCCGAGGTATGGCCCATGGCCACGTGGGCTGCGCCGTACTTCGTCTACTCCCGCATCCTTGGTCTGCCGGTTGTCGCCGGAGGGCTCGGCCACGGCGGCAGGCCTCATGTGGCCAACGAATACATGCGGGTGGCAGGACTAAAAGATTTTGAAAAGTTCGCGGCGACCTTTCTCTCCCTTATGGCCGAGGAACCCACCCCCCAGGAGGGACGATCCCTTCAATCAAGCGGGCAGACCGCCGCACCTATCGGATAATCTCACCCCTTCGCTTCAGTCATGGATAAACACCTTCGTATCTTGATAGAGCACTTGACATCACCATGGCACCACGCAGCATAAAAAGAGATCTGACTCATTCTTTTTACGACGGTATCTTTGCCAATATGTTCGCGACACTCACCGGAGGGGTCTTCCTCACCGGCTTTGCCCTCTTTCTCGGCATGAACGACTTGATGATCGGGCTCTTGGCCGCCCTCCCCTTCATCGTCACGGTCTTTCAGCTCCCCACCTCCTATCTCATCGAAAAGAGCGGCAGGAGAAAGGCAATCGCCTTCGGGGCTGCGGCTGCAGCCCGGTTGATATGGATCCCGATCGTGATTCTCGGGGTCATACCCCTTGTGTCGCGCCCCACGGCCTCCCTGCTCGTCCTCGGACTTATCTTCATCTCCTACACCTTCGTGACGATCAGCT
>CAZMFG010000033.1:0-18545 GCA_964565525.1 uncultured Thermodesulfobacteriota bacterium | reverse complement strand
CCTCCTCACCCCGTCCAGCCCACTCCACGGCATCGGGGGCGTTGAAGACCACCTTCCCCGACGCCGCCCCCGGACCGGCGTTGAGGCCGTGGGCGATACGTTTGCCGTCGTCGATGGCCTGTTGCTTCTGTTGGGGATCAAAGACCGGTCGTAAGACCTGGTTCAGCTGAGCGGGCTCCACCCGCAGGAGGCCCTCCTCCTTGGTGATCAGGCCCTGTTGCACCATGTCGACGGCGATCCGCAGGGCGGCCAAGCCGGTGCGCTTCCCGCTCCTCGTCTGGAGCATCCAGAGCTTGCCCTGCTGGATGGTGAACTCGACATCCTGCATGTCCCGGTAGTGGCGGTCGAGTTTAGCACGAATTTCATCCAGTTGTTTGTAGACCTCGGGCATCTCCTCTTCCAGGGAGAGGGCCTGCCTATCTCCCTTTTGCCGCATGTTGATGGGCTGGGGGGTGCGAATGCCCGCCACCACGTCTTCTCCCTGGGCGTTCATGAGGTATTCGCCGTAAAAGACATCCGCGCCTGTGGCCGGGTCCCTGGTAAAGGCCACGCCGGTGCCCGAGGTCTCGCCCATATTGCCGAAGACCATGGATTGGACGTTTACCGCGGTGCCTAGGCCTTCAGGAATGGCGTTGAGTTCCCGATAGGCAATGGCCCGGGGGTTGTTCCATGAGTGGAAAACCGCCCCGATAGCCCCCCAGAGCTGCTCTTTCGGATCTTCGGGGAAATCGGCCCCCACTTTTTTCTTGATCTCCGCCTTATACTCTTGGACGAGTTCCTTGAGGTCCTGCGCGCTCAGCTCGTGATCATAGTGGATCTTTTTGGCCTCCTTTTTGGCCTCCAGGATCACCTCAAAGGGGTCCTCCTCATCCTTCTCTTGGGGCTTGAGCCCTAAAACCACATCGCCGTACATGGCCACAAACCGGCGATAGCAGTCGTAGGCGAACCGTTCATCCCCGGTGCGGTGTATCAAACCTTGCACCGTCTGGTCATTGAGCCCCAGGTTCAGGATGGTATCCATCATCCCGGGCATGCTGATGGCGGCGCCGGAGCGCACCGAGAGCAGGAGCGGTTTTTCGGAATCGCCGAACTGCGACCCCATAACCTTCTCCATCTTGGGCAGGGCCGCTTTCACCTCCTGTTTCAGCTCAGGGGGATAGCCCCCATCGTGTTTTTCATAATAACTGCAGACCTCCGTCGAGATGGTGAAACCGGAGGGAACGGGTATGCCGAGGTTGGTCATCTCCGCGAGATTCGCCCCTTTGCCACCCAACAGGGTCTTCATCTGTGCGTTGCCGTCGGCCTTTCCCTCACCGAAGAAATAGACGTACTTGGGCATCATAACCTCCTCATAATAGATTGTACTTGTACCTTAACCTTCTTCACCCACCCCCAGCCGAGAGAAATCGGCCATCTGGGAGAAGAGGCCGGCGATCTCACCCAACAGGGCAAGGCGATTGTCTCGCACCTGTGTGTCCTCGGCCATGACCATGCAATTGTCGAAGAGGGCATCTACCGGCGGACGGAGCTTGGCCAACTCTCGGAGGGCCCCTTTGTAATCTCCCCCGGTGATCAATGCGGAGAACTTTCCCCCAATCTCCTGATATCGCGCGTGAAGATCCTTTTCCTCAGTGGACTCAAAGCGGGCGGGATCGACCTTATTGTTATAATCCACCCCCTTCAATATGTTGACCACCCGCTTGAAGGCCACGGCCACGGGCTCAAACTCAGGGCTGCCTCTGAATCGGTCTACGGCCTCCACGCGGGCGCGGGCATCCACGAGATCGTCGAACCGGACGGCCAGTACCGCTTCCACCACATCGACGGGATGCCCCTGGGATGTCAGCAGACCGACGAACCTCGCCCGGAAGAAGGCCAGGCAATCGGCCTGTACCTCTTCAGGGGGGCGCGTTATCTTTTCCAACAGGGGTTTAAGCCCCCACTCGATCATCCGCTGCAACGCGATGACGTACCCCTTTTCCAGGATGATGTGGATGACGCCCAAGGTCTGCCGTCGCAGGGCAAAGGGATCGGAGGTGCCGGTGGGGATCAGACCCACACCGAAACAGCCGATGACGGCATCCATTTTGTCTGCGATGCCGACCATTGCACCTGCTGAACTGGCGGGAAGCGCATCCCCGGCAAAGCGAGGCAGATAGTGCTCAAAGATCACCTGCGCGACGGGGGGGGCTTCACCATCAAGCAGGGCGTACTCCCTCCCCATGACCCCCTGGAGCTGTGGGAATTCGCCCACCATCTCCGTAACCAGGTCCGCCTTGCAGAGCAAGGCTCCACGGGCCACCACCTCTTGTGCCTCCGGGACGAGCTCCTCGGCCAGGTGTACGGCCAATTCTCGGACCCGCATGACCTTTTCATACGAGGTGCCCAGTTTGGCCTGGAAGATCACCCCTTTGAGTGCTTCTACCCGTTCTTCCAGGGTATGCTTTTGGTCTTCCTGGAAGAAGAACTGGGCGTCGGCGAGCCGGGCCCGCAGGACCCGTTCATTGCCTTTTTTTACCACCTCCATGTCCTGCGCTTTGGTGTTACTCACGGCGACAAAGGCAGGGAGCAACTTTCCTTTTGTATTTACCACGGGGATATACCGCTGATGGTGTTGCATGGCGGTGATGAGGACCTCCCTGGGGAGATGGAGGTATTGTTTGTCAAAGCCCCCGCAGACCGCCACGGGGTACTCCACCAGGTAGGTGATCTCTTCCAGGAGGTCCTCTGACTTCAGGGGTTTCCCTCCCCCCTGCCGGGCCGCCTCTTGGACCTCGCTGCGGATCAGTTCCTCGCGCTCCTCGGGATCCACAATGACGCAGGCCCGACGGAGCCCATCCAGGTAGTCTTGCAGCCCCTCCACGGCGAACGACTCGGGGTGTAAAAAGCGATGTCCCCTGGTGAGGGAATCGCTTTTTACATGCTCCACGCTGAAGGGTATGACCGTGCCGTCAAAGAGCGCCAGGATCCAATGGATGGGACGGGCGAAGCGGACCTCCAGGTCCGACCAGCGCATCGATTTAGGAAAGGGGATGGCGGCGATCACGCGGGGGAGGACCTCGGAGAGGATTGCACGCGTCTCTTTTCCCCCTTCACGCTTACGGGCGCAGAGGTACTCTCCTTTTTCCGTTTGTACTACGTTCAGGTCTTCCACCGGCACCCCCTCCCGCTGGGCAAATCCCAGGGCCGCCTTGGTGGGTTTGCCCTCGGGGTCAAAGGCGACGTTCTTCGGCGGGCCTATCTTTTCCGTCTCCAGGGGGCGTTGGTGCTCTTCCAACTCGGCGAACAAGGTGAGCCGACGGGGGGTGCCCATCACCCGCGTCTCCCCGCACTCGATCCGCTGGGTTTGCATCTCCGCGAGCAGGCTCTCCCGCATCCCCTCGAGGGCGGGGGGGATAAAACGGGAGGGGATCTCCTCGGTCCCTATCTCAAAAAGCATCCCCTGCTTCATGCCGCACCCCCCACTCTCAAAAGGGGAAAGCCCATCTCCTCCCGGTGGCGGAGATAGAGCTCGGCACAACCGCGGGCTATCGCCCTCACCCGGAGGATGAATCCCATCCTCTCCGTGACGCTGACGGCACCCCTGGCCTCCAGGATATTGAAGGTATGGGAGCACTTCAGACAATAGTCATAGGCGGGGAGAACCAATCCCTTATCTAATAACGTTTTTGCCTCCCCTTCATACATCTCAAAGAGGTGCAGGAGCATTTCAACATCGGCCTCTTCGAAGTTGTAGCGGGAAAATTCCACCTCCCCCTGGTGATGAATGTCGCCGTAGCGGATGCCGTCGGTCCAGGTGAGGTCGTAGACATTCTCCACCCCCTGCAGATACATGGCGATCCGCTCAATGCCGTAGGTGATCTCCGCCGAAACGGGCTTCAGATCGATCCCCCCCACCTGCTGAAAATAGGTGAACTGGGTGATCTCCATCCCATCGAGCCAGACCTCCCAGCCCAGCCCCCATGCCCCCAGGGTAGGGGACTCCCAGTCGTCCTCCACAAACCTGATGTCGTGGGCCAAGGGGTCGATGCCGAAGCTCGCCAGGCTCTCCAGATAGATTGCCTGGATCTCGAGGGGGGAGGGCTTCATGATGACCTGATATTGATAGTAGTGCTGCAGGCGGTTGGGGTTTTCCCCGTAGCGGCCGTCGGTGGGGCGGCGCGAGGGCTCCACATAGGCGACCCGCCACGGCTCGGGGCCGAGGACCCGCAGGAAGGTAGCGGGGTTGAAGGTGCCGGCTCCCACCTCGACGTCATAGGGCTGTTGGATGACGCACCCTTGATTGTTCCAAAATCGCTCCAGGGACAAGATCAACTCTTGTAAGGTCACCTGTTTCTCCTTATCCTCCTTGTACCGCTTCCATCACCCGCAATGATTTTAATCCCTTGCCCAATTGGTACTGCACAAAACGGGGGAGGATATCCCTCCCCTCGGCGAGGACCAAGGGGGAGAACCGAATCCCCTCCAGTTCCCTAAGGTTCATCTTGAGGGCCAGCTCCATGGCCTGTAAGGTTTCCCCTGAGACGACGACGGCACCCCGGGCATTGACCTGGCACCTCTTACACACGGCTCCTCCATGGCGAAAGCTGAACCACGCGCTCTCGTCGGAAGAGAGCATCTGGTTGCAGATGCTGCACTCCGTCAACCGGGGGCGATACCCCATGAGGTCGAGGAACCGCAGCTCAAAGACCCGTGGATACTCCTCACGGCACGGGAAGTCATTGAGCACGGTCAAAAACGTCACCAAGAGGTTAAAGAGTTGGGGATGGGTCTCTTTCTCCCCGGTCATCTCCTTGACCATCTCCAGGAAATAGCTCCCGTAGAGGATCTTGGAGATATCTTCGCTGATCCTGAAAAGGGGGTGTATCATATCAGCTTCATCCACTCTGATCAACCCCCCCCTCCCTTCAGAGAAGACGATCCTGATATACGAGAAGGGCTGCAGGTTGTTGACAAACCGCCGCTTGCTCCGCTTGGCTCCCTTGGCGATCCCCCGGACCTTCCCCAGGTCAGCGGTATAGAGGGTGACGATCAGGTCTGATTCTCCGAAATCGACGCGGTGGAGCACCACGCCGTCGGTTTTGCGCAGCTGCATCTCTAATGAATGATGTATTGGAGGAAGATGGTGGCGGTCCCCATATAGATGATGATCCCCGTAATGTCGTTGGCCGTGGTCACGAAGGGACCTGCGGCGATGGCCGGATCGATGTGGATCTTCCGAAAGAAGGCGGGCACCAAGGCCCCCATGGTGCATGCCACGGTCATGGCGATGATCATGGCCACGCAGACCACGATCCCGATAGTCACATTCCCATGCCATAATGCCCCTATGACCCCTACTACCGAGCCGCAGATAATGCCCATGATGATCCCCACCCGAAATTCCTTGAAGAGGATGCTGGTCAAGCGGGCGTACTCGATGCGTCCGGTGGCAAAGCCCCTGATCATGATGGTCGAGGACTGCAGGCCCGCATTCCCGCCCATGGCCGTGATCACGGGGATAAAGGTTATGAGGGCCAGGACGTCTTTGAGGGTTATCTTAAAAAGCCACAGGAGATAACCGGTGATCAGTCCGCCGAGGAGGTTGGTGATGAGCCAGGGGAACCGCAGCCGGGATACCTTCAGGACGTCATCGACGTAGACGAACTCCTCTTCGCGGGTCCCGGCCATCTTCAGGAAGTCCTCGGTGGCCTCATCCCTGAGGATGTCGATGACATCGTCCACGGTGATGACCCCCACCAGCTTGTTCTCTTCGTCCACTACGGGAACGGCCAGGATGTTGTATTTTTCCACCACCCGGGCCACTTCCTCTTGGTCCTCGAGGGTCTGGACGCTAAAGACCTCCGTGCTCATGATGTCCCGCAATCGCTTGTTCGGCGGGACAAACAACAGCTGGCGCAGGGAGACCACCCCGACGAGATGTTTTCGATCGTCCACCACATAGACGTAGAGGACCATTTCCGTATCGGCTTCCTTCTGCACCGCCTTGATGGCCTCACGCACGGTAGTGTTTTCGGGGAGGGAAAAGTAGACGGGGTTCATGATCCGACCGGCCGTCTCCTCAGGGTAGCTCAGCAATCCCTCCACCTCTTCGAGGTCTTTCTTTTTCATCCCCTGGAGCAATTCTTCCGCCAGCTCCTCGGGGAGATTGCTGATGATCTCTGCGGTGTCATCCGAAGGCATCTCCTGCAGTATCTGGATGATCCGCTTGCTTTCCATGGTCTGCAGGAGCTGGGCGCCCGTCACCCACTCGATTTCACTCAGGACTTCGGCGGCTTTGGCGGGATCCTTGATCAAGTTGAAAATAGTTCGCTGTTCGGCCTCACTGAAGTAGGGGAAGATGTGGGCGAGGTCTGCGGGGTGCAGTTTCTGGATCACGTTTGAGACCTTCCCCACGGCCTGCATGCGCAGCAGCTTCCGCGTCGTCTCCATGGTGATCTGCATCTTGGGGGTAAGCATGACGTTTCCTTTATAGTTTACGGATTAAGACGTTTCTCGGCTTCACGCCGTCAGAGGGGCCGACAATCCCTTCTTCCTCCATCCGCTCGACGATCCTGGCCGCCCGATTATATCCTATTCTCAACTTTCTTTGAATGAGGGAAATGGACGCCTGCCCGGTCTTGGACACATAAGACACGGCCTCGTCGTATTTCTCGTCGTAGTCCTCTTCTTCGAATTCCTTGCGCTCTCTGCGCTCACGCAGGATACTCCGATCATAGGTCGGACCCCCATATTGGCGCCAAAATTCCACCAGCCTCTTGATTTCTCCCTCCGAGACAAAGGCGCCATGGACGCGCAGCAGCTTGGAGCTGCCGGGCGGCAGGAAGAGCATGTCCCCCGATCCCAAGAGGTGCTCGGCCCCCTGGGAGTCCAGGATGGTCCTGGAGTCGGTCTTGGTCGAGACCTGAAAGGAGATGCGGGCGGGGAAGTTCACCTTGATCAATCCCGTCAGGATATCCACCGAGGGGCGTTGCGTGGCCAGGATCAGGTGTATCCCCGCGGCCCGGGCCATCTGGGCCAGGCGAATGATGGACTCTTCCACCTCCCTGCCCGAGACAATCATCAGGTCGGCCAGTTCATCGATCACCACCAACACATAGGGCAGCTGTTTGACGGACAGCACCCCTTCTTCTCCCTCGGCGGGGCGGATCAAGCCCTCCTTGGCCTTTTGATTGTAGTTTTCGATGTTTCTGATCCCCTGCTCCGCCATCATGGCGTAGCGCCGCTCCATCTCTTCCACCATCCACCGGAGCGCGATGGCCGCCTCTTTGGGGTCCGTCACCACGGGCAAGAGAAGGTGAGGGATGCCTTCATACGAGGGGAGTTCCAACATCTTGGGGTCGATGAGGAGCAGCTTGACCTCGTCCGGTGTGGCCCTCAACAGGAGACTACAGATCATGGCGTTGATGGATACGCTCTTGCCGGAACCGGTCGACCCGGCCACCAGCAAATGGGGGAGTCGGGCCAGATCAATCACAAAGGGGCTGCCGGAGATATCCTTGCCGATGGCCAGGGTCAAGGTGGACCCGCTCCCCTGAAAGAGATCGGAGTTCGCTACGTCTTTCAGACAGACGGTCTCGCGCGCGGGGTTGGGGATCTCGATCCCCACCACCGGTTTGCCCGGAATAGGGGCCTGTATCCTCACGCTGAGTGCGCTGAGGGCCAATGCCAGGTCGTCATCCAGGTTGAGGATTCGGTTGACCTTGACCCCTGGGGCGGGCTCAAATTCGTAGACCGTCACGATGGGACCGGGCCGCACCCCCGCCACCTTTCCATTCACACCGTAGTCCTTGAGCTTGTTCTCCAAGATCTGCGAGTTGGCCCATAGGACATCTTCAGATACGGTCACCTTTTTTTCTTTTCTGTCCTCCAGGATGGAGAGAGGAGGAAGTTGGTAGGTTCCCTTTCCCCGAGCGGGTGTGGGGAGGGGGAGGGATTCCTGTCGCGGTTCGCGCTCCCCCCGGGTCTTTGGGGAGAGAATAATGGGGGGGTGAGAGGGATTCTGCCTGGTTTTAGCGCTTTTTTTAATCTCCCTCTTCTTGTGCCATTTGCCCAGGTAGAGGTCCTTGATATGGAGGACCCACCGCAGCAGGGCCCGCACGGCCTTCACGATCCCCGCCACTGCCCTCTTGAGGGAGATGCCCGTCGTCAGCATGGTCGAGGAGATAAAGAGGAGGATCACCACGAAGGATGCCCCTACCACGCTGAGGTATCGCTCCAAGAAGGCCGCCAGGCCCCTGCCCACTACCCCGCCGGCTATCCCCTCGTAGGAGAAGACTTTCACGTCCCCGAAGAGGATGTCCAGGAGTGCCGATGAGGAGATGAGCAGGAGGGTAAACCCAACCCCGCGGGCCCCTTTGGATTCGGCCTTTCGGTTGAGGAAGATGAACATACCCGTCACCGCCAGGACGAGGGGGAAGAGGAAAGAGGCGCAGCCGAAGGCCTGCCACAGGATGTCGGAGAGATAGGCGCCGATCAGTCCTCCCAAATTATGGATCTGGGCGGGGACGGACTGATAGAGGTTGAAGGAGGGGTCGTGGGGATGGAAAGAGCAGAGACACAGCATAAGGAAGATCCCACCGCCGATGGCGATGAGCCCGCCGATCTCCCTGACCAATTCCCTTCTCACCATGTGAAATCTCCTACATCTCGATGATCACGGGGATGATAACGGGTCGGCGGTCCATCTCCTTGCGGAAGAATCGCTTGAGGGCGCGGCGCACCTCGTTCTCCACTGCTAGATCATCGGTCTTGGATTCCACCGGAACGCCCTCCAGGGCTTCTTTAATGACCACCTTTGCCTGTTCCAAGACCTCGCCCATCTTTTCCTCAAAGAGGACACCCCGGGATATGATATCGGGCCCCGAGACCACCTCCCCGGTACGCTCATTGATGACCATGACGGGGATCACCATCCCGTCCTCGGAGAGCTGTCTCCGGTCCCTCAATACTAAATCTTCGACATCCCCCACGCCCTTGCCGTCGACAAAGACCTTTCCGACCTCAACCCGATCGATGATCTTCCCCGTTCCATTCCGAAGAGAGATGACATCCCCATCTTCAGCCAGGAGTATGTTATCTTCGGCTATACCCACCTCCTTGGCCAGTTGGACGTGCTGGACCAGGTGCCGATACTCACCGTGGATGGGGATGAAATATTCGGGGCGAATCAGGTTGAGCATCATCCGCAGCTCCTCGCGGTAGCCGTGCCCAGAGACATGGATGGCCGATATCTTCTCGTATATGACAGAGGCCCCCCGACGGCAGAGGTGATTGATCATGTGGGTGATGGCCTTCTCGTTGCCCGGGATGAAGCGGGAGGAGAGGATGACGGTGTCCCCCTTGTGGATCTGGACGTCCTTGTGGTTGGCCGTGGCGATGAGGCTCAAGGCCGAGAGGGGTTCTCCTTGGCTCCCCGTCGTAAAGAGGAGCAGCTGCTCCGGGGGGTACTGGTCCATTTTTTTCACGTCGATCAGCCCGCCCGGGGGAACGTGCATGTAGCCGAGCTCTCGGGCGATCCTGGTATTGTTGACGATGTTTCTCCCAATGAGGGCCACCTTGCGGCCATACTTGACGGCGGTATCCATTACCTGCTGGATCCGTTGGATATTGGAGGCGAAGAGGGCCACGATGACCCTCCCCGGGCTCAGCCTGATGATCTCCTCCAGCCTCTGGCCGATCTCCCGCTCTGAGAGGGTATGTCCCTCCCGCTCGGCATTGGTGCTGTCGGACAACAGGGCCAATACGCCCCGTTCCCCGTACTCGGCGAATTTCCTCAGATCGGTCAGCTCCCCCCCGGCCGGGGCCTGGTCGATCTTGAAATCCCCCGTGTGGATCAAGATCCCCACCGGCGTGGTGATCGCCAAGCCGGTCCCGTCGACGATGCTGTGGCACGTGCGGATAAACTCCACCTGGAAGGGACCGATCTCCACCTGGTCCCGCGGCCGCACCCGCTTAAAGTTTACCTTCCCAACCCCCTCGTGTTCCTGGAGCTTTTCCGCCACCAGGGCGAGGGTGAAGGGGGTGCCGTAGACCGGGACCTTCAGCTCCTTGAGGATGAAGGGGAGGGCTCCAATATGATCTTCATGGCCATGCGTGAGGATGATGGCCCGCACCTTATCCAGGTTCTGGCGAAGGTAGGTGATGTCGGGGATCACCATATCGATCCCCAGCATATAGTCCTCGGGGAACATGAGGCCCGCATCGATGACGATGATGTCATCGCCGTACTCCAGGACCATCATGTTGAGACCGATCTCTCCCAACCCCCCCAAGGGGATGACCCGCAGGCCGTCATGCTGCATCGGCATGCCCCTTGGCAGAAGCGGGGAGGTTGGCCCTGATCTTCATCCTTACCTCCTGCATCAAGCGCCTTCTATCCTGCATGGTGAGTCCCTTCGTCTCAATGGCTCGGTCTATGACGATCCGTATTGTTCCCTTCTTGACCCTTTTGGTGGTCATGGGCATGATCGCCCACGTCCCATCGATGGTGATGGGGACAATGGGGATCTCTCCCTTAATGGCCAGGGTAAAGCCCCCATTCATAAAGGGCTGGAGGACCCCGTCAATGGAGCGGGCGCCCTCCGGAAAGATGACCACCGAGGCCCGCTCCCTGATCTTTCGGGCGGCGATCTCCATGCTCCGGTAGGTATTCTTTCTCTCCGAGCGGTCGAGGCTGATATACCCCGCCCCACTCATGCCCCACCCCAAGATCGGGATCCTGAAGAGTTCCGCCTTGGCCAGCCAACGGAACTGCCCGGGGATGTAAGCCAGCAGGGCGAAGATGTCAAAGCTCCCCTGGTGGTTGCACATGTAGATAGAAGGCTTCTTGGGATCGATGTGTTCCAATCCCGTAACCTGCACCTTCACGCCATTGAACTTGAGGGCCAGCCAGCCCCATAGCCGGGCATAGAGATGAGCCATCTTTCCCCGGCGGTCAAAAGCAAAGGTGATGAAGACGCACATCGTCAACACTATGGTGACGATTGCCGTGCAACACCAGAAAAACGCCGTCCTAAGCACCCGTCTCTCCTTGCAAACGATCGATAATTTCTTGTACTTCTTTCTTTATGATGCCGTCCAGGTCATAGGGGGACATCCCTCGTTTATCGGCCTCTATCACCTGCTGATTGAAGGAGAGGTGTCCCAAAAAGGGTATCTCACTGAGTCCCTCCTCGATCAACTGTTGGTCCTCAGGGGAGGCCACTTTATTCCCTACGGCGTAAACCCTCTTCACGCCCAGGTCCTGGGCCAATCTGAAGATCTGGCGGGCCGTGGTGATGCTCCGCTGCCCTGGTTCTACCACGATGATGAAGGCATCGACATGCTTGGTACTGCCTCGGGTGAGGTGCTCCAGCCCTGCCTCCATATCGATGATGACCACCTCGTCCCTCTTGACCAGGATGTGGTGGAGCAACCCCTTTAAGAGGACGTTCTCCGGGCAGAAACATCCCCCCTCTGCCTGGGGGATAGTGCCCAGTATAAGGAGCTTCACCCCCTGGTGGGTCACGCTGTAGGCGTCGGGGAGGTCATCGACCTTGGGGTTCAGCTTGAAGACCCCTCCAAAGGTCCCCTTTTGGGACCCTGTCCGCTCCTGCACCAGTGGGGTCATCGCAGCCAGGGGGGTGATCCCCTTGAGGAGCTGGGGGGGGAAGCCGAGGGCCGAGGCGAGGTTGGCGTCGGGGTCGGCATCGATGGTCAGGACCTTGTATCCCTCCTCGGCCAAATACCGGGCCATCACGCCGGCCAGGGTAGTTTTTCCCACACCCCCTTTTCCCGCAATGGCGATCTTCATTGACCTGTTCCCTTTCCCGTAAAACTAAACCGTTATGAGGGGTTACCCCCATAACGCCGTGAAGATATCATGTTCCCGCTGAGGATTCAAGGATTCACGGGTCTCAGTGCTGGCTTGTGTCTTCCGTCAGGACTTCGATCTGTCCGATAGGGCCCCCATTCCCCTGATTCGGCAACCTGGAGGTCGCCTCCCTGCTCCCCTAGTTTGTTTCGTGACGGCTGAAATTCTTGATCCTCGAATCCTCCAGAATATAAGAACCTAACACTATGGCGAGGTCATCAGGACTGGAGATATGGCAACATCCAGGCGTAACTTAATAAAAATGTTAACATCTTGTCCATCTTTTGTCAAGCTTAACCCATCGTTGTCTTTTCACTTTCTCAGTGTTATAACATACGCAGTAAGGACCTTATATACTTCTCGGAGGCGTTTTTATGCAGGGCCACCAGATTGCCTGGCACATCATGGAGTCGGAAGCGGTACTCACTGAGCTGCGCACCTCTCCCACGGGGCTATCGGATGAGGAGGCCCGCAAACGCCTGGAAGAGCACGGCCCCAATGAACTTACCGAGGGGCAGCGGGTTTCCCCCCTGAAGATCTTCCTCGATCAGTTCAAGAGCTTTCTCATCGTCATCCTTTTGGTCGCCGTTTTACTCTCCGCTTTCTTAGGGGAGGCTGTCGACGCCATCGTCATCGGGGTCATCGTCCTCTTTGCCAGCGGCTTGGGTTTCCTCCAGGAATATCGAGCGGAGCGGGCTATGGAGGCCCTCAAACGGATGGCCGCCCCTCTCGCTACGGTTATCCGGGGGGGTGAGGAGCAGGAAATACCCGCCCGGGAGGTGGTCCCCGGGGACATAATCGTATTGGGTACCGGTGACAGGATACCGGCGGATGTCCGCCTCATAGAGGTTGCCAATCTAAAAGTTGATGAGGCACCCCTTACGGGTGAATCCATCCCGGTGGAGAAGGCCTCTGTGGCCTTGGAGGGGGATGTCGCGGTGGCCGAGCGCAGGAACATGGCCTATATGGGGACGGCGGCGGTCTACGGTCGGGGGAGAGGTGCCGTCACGGCCACCGGCATGGAGACCGAGTTCGGCACCATCGCCCAGATGCTCCAAACGGTGGAAGTTGGCAAGACGCCCCTTCAGAAAAACCTCGATCGCATGGGGAAGTGGATCGCCGTCGGCGCCCTTATCCTTTGTACCCTGTTGGGTATTATCGGTATTCTCAGGGGCCACCAGGTCATAGAGATGCTCATCTGGGGGATCAGCCTCGCCGTGGCCGCGGTCCCCGAGGCCCTGCCGGCCGTGGTCACCATTGGGCTTGCCATCGGTGTACAGAGGATGGTCAAACGCAATGCCTTGGTGAGGAGGCTCCCGGTGGTGGAGACCCTTGGCTGCGCCACCGTCATCTGTTCGGACAAAACCGGCACCCTGACCCAAGATCAGATGACTATTCGGCGCCTCTGGGTGGCCGATAAGACCATCGAGGTGACCGGGGTGGGGTACGAGCCGCACGGTTCGTTCTCCGTCACCGGGAAGCCGTACGATCCCATGAAAGACAGGGATGCGGAGATGCTCTTGCTCGCCGGTGCCCTATGCAACGATACCCGCCTCACGCACGGCGAAGAGGGGTGGGAGATAAAAGGGGATCCGACAGAGGGGGCCTTAGTGGTCCTCGCTCAGAAGGCGGGTTTGGAAGGGGGAAGACTGGCTCAGCAATATCCCCGCATCGGAGAGGTCCCCTTCTCCTCGGAGCGAAAGCGGATGACCACCATACACCGCTCCCCACACAATCAGATCGCCTTTATGAAGGGCGCCCCTGAGGTCGTTTTGGCGGCCAGTGACTCCATCGCCAGGGGAGATAAAGAGGAGAGGTTGTCTCCTCAGGTGCGGGAGCGGGTGCTCGATGTCGCCCATGAGATGGCCGGGGATGCCCTGCGGGTCCTGGGATTGGCATACCGCAACCTCCCCGATGGTGAGAACCACGATGAGTCGATTGAGAAAGGGATGGTCTTTGTCGGCCTCGTGGGGATGATTGATCCCCCTCGGGAGGAGGTCAAGGAAGCCATTAAGACGTGCGAGCGGGCGGGGATCAAGACGGTCATGATCACCGGGGATCACCAGGTGACCGCGGAGGTCATCGCCGCCGAATTGGGTATCACTAAAGGAGGGGCGGTTGTGAATGGCCGTCAGCTCGACCAGTTTGACGAGGGGCGATTTGACGCCATGGTCGAGGGGGTCGATGTCTACGCCCGCGTCTCCCCGGCCCACAAGCTGAAGATCGTCACGGCCCTGCAGGCACGGGATCACGTCGTGGCCATGACCGGGGACGGGGTCAACGACGCCCCGGCCCTCAAGCAGGCCGATATCGGTATTGCCATGGGGATCACCGGCACCGATGTCACCAAGGAGGCGGCAGATATGGTCCTCACTGATGACAACTTCGCCTCCATCGTGGCGGCGGTGGAGGAGGGGAGGGGAATCTACGGAAATATAAAAAAATATTTGATCTACCTCCTCTCGTGCAACTTGGGGGAGATCCTTCTCATGGCGGCGGCCATCCTCTTCGGCCCCTTCTTTGGCCTGCCGGCAGGGGTCATCCCCTTGATTGCCATCCAGATCTTATACGTGAACCTGGCCACCGATGGCTTGCCGGCCCTCGCCCTCTCCCTCGATCCCCCGGAGGCGGACCTGATGGAGCGAGCGCCCCGGCCGAAGGGGGAAACCGTCTTTACCCCTGCGGTGCTGCGCTACCTGGTGGGGGCGGGGGTGTGGACCGCCGTTGTCTCCCTCGCCGTCTTCATCTGGGCGATCCAGACGGGGCGGGGGGAGATAGAGGCCCGGGCCCTCTGTTTTGTCACCCTGATCCTGGTGCAGTTTTTCAACGCCTTCAACTGCCGGTCTGAGCAACGCTCCCTTTTCCGGATCGGCGTCTTCGCCAACTGGTGGCTTTGGTTGGCCATCCTCTGGGAGTGCGCCATCCTCGCCCTCTTGCTCTATGTCCCCGTCCTGCAGCGGGCCTTCCGCACCTTCCCCTTGGAGGCGGGAGATTGGTTGATCGTCATCGCCTCCGCCTCCACCATCTTTATTGCCGCAGAGGTGTACAAGGTGATTATGAGGGTAAGGTCACGGTTGACCCTCTAAAAAGGCTTGCAATTTCCATGAGATCGTCTAAACTGAGGGCTTTATACGAGAGAGGGGGTGAGAGATACAGGTTGTGCGGTGCACACGATAGGATGGATAAGTTTCACGATATGTGATAACCAACTAAGCGCGGAGGTGAGGAATAATGAAAAAAGGATTAATGTGGGGTATGGCTGGTATTTTTGTCATAATAGCAGCTATTGGTATCTACTCTTGCGCCAAGAAAGAGACGGGGCCCGTCATCGAGCTCAGCTATGCAAATTTCTTTCCGCCCACCCACTTTAATAGCGTATTGGCTGAAGAGTGGGGAAAGGAGATAGAGAAGCGGACCGACGGCAGGGTGAAGTTCACCTACTATCCAGGCGGAGTCTTGCTCAAGGGGCCGGATATGTACGATGGGGTTATGAATGAGTTAGCAGATGTGGGGATGTCCCTGTTTGCCTACACCGCAGGGCGGTTTCCTACTATGGAGGTCCTTGACCTCCCGATGGGATACCCGAGCGGCGAGGCCGCTACGTTCGTGGCCAATGATTTTTACGAGGAGTTCAAGCCCGAGGAGATCAAGGATGTGAAGCTGCTTTATCTCCACGCCCATGGACCGGGGCTGCTCCACAGCAAGAAGCCGATAGAGACAATGGATGATGTCAAGGGGCTCAAGATCCGGTGCACGGGCTTCAGTGCCAAGGTGGCTGAGGCCCTGGGGGGCGTGCCCGTTGCCATGCCCCAGGGTGCGGCCTACGAGGCCCTGCAGAAAGGTGTGGTGGAGGCCACCTTGGCCCCCATGGAGGTGTTGAAGGGGTGGAACCAGGCAGAGGTGATCAAATATACCACCGATTGCAAAAGCATCGGCTACACCACTGCCATGTATGTGATCATGAACCTCGACAAGTGGAACTCCCTGCCCAAGGATATTCAGAAGGTCTTTGAGAAGGTCAGCAAGGAGTGGATCCGCAAGCATGCCGAGGGGTGGGATAAGGTCGATCAGGACGGCAGGCAGTTTACCATCGAACAGGGTAACCAGATCATCCCCCTCCGTGAGGATGAGAATGAACGGTGGGTCAAGGCCGTTCGACCGGTGATCGATGAATATGCCCAGAGCCTGGAAGATAAGGGTTTGCCCGGCACGAAGTATGTAGAGTTCATACAGAAACAGATTTCAAAATACAGCAAGTAACGCAAGAAGTAACACGGGGGGTTGCCGTCAGCCTCTTTACCGGGCTGCGCCCCCCGTGTCTGTTCAGCGGGATCAAGGATGAAAAGATTTATTAAGGTAACGAGGTGGTTCTCCCGAACGCTCAACTGGGTGGCGGGATGGAGCCTTGTGGGGATGATGTGCCTTACCTGTGCGGATATCCTCTTGCGTCTATTCAGGCGACCCATTCCCGGCACCTATGAGATTGTGGGGTTTCTCGGGGCGTTGGTGGCTGGCCTTGCCATGGCCCAGACCACCCTTGAACGCGGTCACGTGGCGGTGCAGGTGGTGGTCACGCGGTTTCCCCCGCGGGTCCAGGAGATCATTTACCACATCACCAATCTGTTGAGTCTTTTTTTATTCGCTTTGCTCGCGTGGGAGGGTGTGAGGTACGGCAACGATTTTCGGGTCTCTGGCCAGGTATCCCTGACCCTTCGGATACCTTTTTACCCGGTGGTATACGGGATCGCCCTTTCCGCCGCCGTGATGTGTCTAGTCCTTGTCGCGGACATCCTGCAGGTGGTGACCAAGAGGGAGAAGGTATGGTATCTGTGGGGTGAATGACACCTGTTTTCATCCAGATTCCGCTGTCTGACGATCTTCATTCAGAGTTCATTGGTAAGGAGTTCACGAGATGGATCCAGTAACCGTGGGAGTAATCGGCCTCTTACTCCTCCTCCTCATCCTCTTTTCCCGTATGCCGGTCGGGTTTGTCATGGCCCTTCTGGGCCTTCTCGGCTATTGCTATCTGCGTTCTCCGGAGGCCGGTCTTCGGCTGATGGCCAAGGATTTCTTTGCTATCTTTGGCTCATACGACCTGACAGTGGTGCCCCTCTTTATCTTTATGGGGCAGATCGCCTTCCACGCCGGGATCAGCCGCAGGCTCTATGATACCGCCTATACCTTTTTGGGGCATCTGCCAGGGGGTCTGGCCATGGCTACCGTTGGTGCATGCGCCGGGTTTGCCGCCATCTGTGGTTCTACCAATGCCGCCGCCGCTACCATGGCCACGGTAGCCCTCCCCGAGATGAAGCGGTATAGATATAGCCCTGAACTGGCCACGGGAACGGTCGCTGCCGGGGGCAGTTTGGGAATCCTCATCCCCCCCAGCGTGATCTTTATCGTCTATGGTATCATGACCCAACAATCCATCGGGAAGCTCTTTGCCGCCGGTATCCTGCCGGGTATCCTCCTCTCGGCCCTCTTTATTGTTACCATTTATATCCGTGTCCGCCTCAAACCCGCACTCGGTCCGCCAGGACCCAGGACAAGTTTTAGGGAGAAGGTGCAATCCCTTACCGGGGTCATCGAGATGCTGCTCATCTTCATCTTGGTCATGGGTGGATTGTTTTTGGGCTTTTTTACCCCTACCGAAGCTGGGGCAGCCGGCGCCGGCATTACCTTGTTGCTAGCTGTGGGGAGAAGACAACTCGACCGGGATAATTTTTTGAAGGCCATATGGGAGAGTGTGCGCATCTCGTGCATGGTTCTGGTAATTGTTGCTGGTGCGACGATCTTCGGCCATTTTTTGGCTATAACCAGAATTCCCTTTTTGCTGGCAGATTGGGTGGCCGGGCTTCCTTTGCCTCCGTGGGCCATCATGGGTGTGATCTGTTTTATCTACCTCATTGGCGGGTGTTTTATGGATTCCCTGGCCATGATCCTGCTCACCATCCCCATCTTTTACCCCGTTGCGCTCAAACTCGGTTATGATCCCATCTGGTTTGGAGTGATTATCGTGCTCATCACAGAGATGGGGGTAATCACCCCGCCGGTGGGGGTGAATGTCTACGTGGTCAGCGGGGTGGCCAAAGATGTCCCCTTGGAGGCCATCTTTAAGGGGATACTCCCTCTACTTGGGGCCTTGATTGTATGCAATATCATTTTGATCATCTTTCCTCAGATCGCCCTCTTTCTGCCAAGCCTTATGAGATAAGAATAAGGGGATGGGGCAGGAGGCCTTAACGAGATTGGTGGAGGTCGCGCTTTCCCCCATATAGTACATCGCGTGGCCCCCCTTAGATGAATGTTATAATTTTTTGAGTATATTCCCTTAAATCCAAAAGGGTGCTCAATTACGCATTCATGCACATCACCTAATAAAAACGGCTGTCAAGTGATTAGTGTCCAGTTTCAGTTTTTAGCTATCAGCTTAAGGCAAAAGGCAAGTCTGATTGGAAAAAGAGGGTGGGCACTTGTTGTAAGGAATGAGGGTCAGATATACAAAAGGCCGCCAAAGAGAATATTCGCTTCTCCTGTGAGGCCGGTCCTAAGGATCTCGAAAAGCAAAGGGGGTCAGATGACCCCCTTTGCAATCTGATATATTTTCCTCCCGCCGTGTTTTGTTAACGGCGAATATTACTCTAAAAAATTTGGTTCCCCTTTAACGGGGAATCCTGCCTTTTCGAGGGCC
>CAZMFG010000032.1:0-19588 GCA_964565525.1 uncultured Thermodesulfobacteriota bacterium | reverse complement strand
CCCTCAGCCAATAAAAACGCCCCTTATGCAGGGGCGGAAGTAACAGCCATAACGTGGATAGTTAAATGTGAACGTGCTTATGTGTGAGGACCAACACAGTGGCTAAGCATCTCCTTCAGCCGCTACATCCTCCTCGTCTTCTGTTTTCTTCGCGGTGTTGTTCTTTTTCATCTCATCCTTGATCATCTCCCCCAGGCTGAGGGTCATTCCTTCCTCGCCCCCCTCATATTGTTTTATTTCCTCCTTCTCTTTTTTGCGCAGTAATGCCTTAATGCTCAAACCGATCTTCCGCTCTTTGGGGTCGACGTTGAGGATAAGTACGCTGACCGTCTCCTCTATCTTGACGATATCGGACGGATGCACCACCTTTTGCTCCCCCGTGCTGAGCTCGGATATATGGATCAAACCCTCCAGTTCCTCTTCCAGCTCCACAAAGGCCCCAAAATCAGTGAGGCTGGTAATTGTTCCGGTAACCACCTGTCCAGGCTTATATTTTTGGGGGGCCTCCTCCCATGGATCCGGACGCAGCTGCTTGATGCCCAAGGAAAATCGCTCGTTTTCCTTGTCTATCTTCAGCACGATGGCCTCCACCTCTTGACCCTTTTTATAGACATCGGCGGGGTGTTTGATCTTCTTGGTCCAGGACAACTCCGAGACATGGACCAGGCCATCGATCCCTTCATCAATCCCGATGAAAACCCCGAAATCGGTCACCGTCTTGACCTGCCCCACGATCTTCGTCCCCACGGGGTATCTTTCCTCCACAATATCCCACGGATTGGGTTCGATCTGCTTCATACCCAAGGAGATGCGCTTTTTCTCCGGTTCGACGTTCAGCACCACCGCCTCCACGATATCGCCGATCTGCACATATTTGGAGGGATGCTTGATCTTCTTGGTCCACGACATCTCCGAGACATGGACTAACCCCTCGAGCCCCTCCTCCAGCTCCACAAAGACACCATAGTCTGTGATGCTCACCGCCTTTCCCCTTACCCGTGAACCGACAGGATATCGCTCTTCCACGTTGCTCCAGGGATCGGGGGTAAGCTGTTTGAGACCCAACGAGACCCTTTCGGCCTCCGCATCAAAGTTAATCACCTTGACGGTAATCAGATCTCCCATGGAAAAACGCTTCGCAGGGTGCCCCACTCTCCCCCACGAGATATCGGTAATATGCAACAGCCCGTCCACTCCCCCCAGGTCGACGAAGACCCCATAGTCGGTGATGTTCTTGACGGTACCCTCAATCACGGTGTCAACACACAGATTTTTCAGGGTCTCCTTTTTCAGGACCTCCCGCTCTTCTTCGAGGATGGCCCGTCGAGACAACACGATGTTCCCTCGCCTGCGGTTAAACTTGAGAACCTTAAACGTGTAGCGCTTACCGACGAACTTGTCTAAATCCCGCACCGGATGAAGATCGATCTGGGAGCCCGGCAAAAAGGCGAGGACACCAATGTCCACGGTCAAGCCGCCCCTGACCCGGGAGACCACCTTTCCTTCAATCACACCATCCCCCTGCTGGCAGGCTCGGCTGATCTCATCCCAGATCTTCAGCTCGTCGGCTTTATCTTTGGAGAGAATGATGATCCCTTCATCATCTTCTCTGCGTTCCAGATAGACGTCTATCTCGTCTCCCGCTTTCACCGCCACGGTGTCATCGCGGGTGCAAAACTGAGATACCGGGACTTGCCCTTCTGATTTATAACCCACGTCGATAGTCACGAAGTCTTTCCCTACTTCAAGCACCCGTCCCTTGATGATCTCCCCTTCCGGGAGTTCGCGGAAGCTCTCTTCGTAGATTTCACCTAAATCCTTTTTGGGCTCTTTTTCATCTCGTTCTTGGTTGTTAATTTGTTTTTCTTCCTCCATTAAACCGATACCCCCTCCGCTTTTTTCCTTAGAGACCTTGAAACTTGTTATATACCACAAAAAAAGGAGAAAAATCAAAAAAAATTACGGGATCGGCCGTCGGCCTTGGCTGGTCCTCCCGATCTCCGCAAGCATCCGCTCCACCACCCCCTCCGGTGTCAAACCGGTGGAATCAATGGGGATGGCATCCGGCGCCCGCTGCAGCGGGGCGATATCCCTCGTCTGATCCTCGGTATCCCGCCTGGTGGTATCATCGATCACCTGCGACAGGACCGCAGGCACCCCACGCCCCACCAGCTCGTTATACCTCCTGAAACCCCGCTCCCGGGGATCGGCGTCGAGGTAAAACTTGACCTCTGCATCAGGGAAGACCACCAGACCCATATCCCTCCCTTCTGCGACCACGCCAGGTCCCCCCAGCCTCCTCTGCAGATCTACCAGGGCCTCCCGCACGACCCGTTGTTGGGAGATCCTGGAGGCCAGCATACTTATCTCCGGAGTCCTGATGGCCTCGGTAACATCCCTGCCGTTCATGTACACCCGCTGCCCCTCCGCCGTATCCTCAAACCCTATCTCGATCTCGGCGCACAGCCTCTCCAGCTCTTCCGTCATCGCAGGGGTTATGCCCCCTTCCGTGGCCTTGAGGGCAACCACCCGATAGGTGGCACCGGTGTCCAGATACCGGTATCCCAACCGCTTGGCCAAGAGACGGGCCGCCGTGCTCTTGCCGGCCCCGGCCGGGCCGTCGATGACGATTAAGCGCCTTTCTTCCACCGCTCCAGGGCCTTGATAAACCGGCGGTTCTCCTCAGGGAGACCAACGGTAACCCTGATATATTCCCCCAAGCCATATCCCGCCATACCCCGCACCACGACCCCCTCATGCACGAGCCCCTCCAACACCTGGGGTGCAGGGGGGCCGCAATGAACGAGAATAAAATTGGCCTCGCTGGGGACAAAGGACAGGCCGAGCCGCGTCAGCTCTCCATACAGATACCGCTTCCCCTGCTCGTTGAGGCGGGCCGTCTCTTCCCGGTGTTTTTCGTCCCCCAAGGCGGCTTCCGCCGCCTTCTGTGCCAAGAGGTTGACGCTAAAAGGTTGCCGTACCTTCTCCATCTGCTCTATCAGCTCAGCCCCCGCTATCCCGTATCCTATCCTGAGGCCGGCCAGCCCATAGAACTTGGAAAAGGTCCTGGTGGTGATGATCCACCTCTCCCCGTGCCGGTATTCCTGAAGGCGGGGATAGTCGGCGGACGTCACATATTCGCCGTAGGCCTCATCCACCACCACCACCACCCGGGAAGGGAGAGAGACCAGGAAATCATCGAACTCCGAACGGGTGAAGATGGTCCCGGTGGGGTTGTTGGGGTTGCTCAAAAAGATCAGCCTCGTCTGCGCGGTCACCTGGTCGGCCACCCCTGTTAGATCGATCTTAAAATCCTTCAGGGGGACGGAAACGCAATGCGCCCCCTGGGTCTGGGCGGCAATGCGATAATAGGCGAAGGTGGGTTCAGGGAGCAACACCTCCTCCCCCCTTTGTACGAAGATCCGCAGGGCCAGCTCGAAGATCTCATTGGAACCGTTACCGATGATGAGGTTGTCGGGGGCAAGATCCAAGCGCTGTGCCAGCTTCTCCTTGAGGTCTCCTACCGTCCCATCGGGGTAACGATTGATTGACCGCAGGGCCTTGGTGACGGCTGCCACGGCCTGAGGTGAGGGACCAAGAGGGTTCTCGTTGGCCGAGAGGCGAACGAGATCTTCCTCCTCAATCCTCCACTCCCTTCCTTTGGGGTACGGGGGCAAGGTGAGGATGTAATCGGCTATTATGTGCTTGAGGTCAGACATCGCTGTGCAAGGTGCTCGGCATTATTCATCATAGCTTGAAAATCATCCTCCGTCATCCCCGCCCCGAGGACAACCTCACTGAGGCGCGTTGCCGGCCAGATGTCGCCGGGGGTATGGGTGTCGCTGTTCAATACCAAAGGGGCTTGTGCCTCTCGCGCCAACCGGGCCACATGGCCGTTGGTGAGCGAGTGTCCCTTGCGCGAGGTCAGCTCCAAACATACGGAGCGTTCCTTAGCCAATAAGACCTCTTCTTCGGTGATCAGGCCTGGGTGGGCCAGGATGTCCGCAGAGGCCTCTATGGCAGCCCTGTTGGTCCCCGGCGCCACCGGCTCCACGATCGTCTCCCCGTGGACCACGACCAGCTGGGCCCCCAACTCCCTGCTCTTGTTGACCAGGGCGGGCAGAGACTGAGGGGGGACATGGGTCAGCTCGATCCCCGGGATCACCCGTATCCCCCCCTGGCGATTGACCTCGGCACAAAAGGCGGCGACGGGGGGGATGATCAGATCGATATTTGATTGATCGCCGTGATCGGTGATGGCGAGGGTTCGATAGCCCGCTACCTCAAACCTCCGCACCAGCTCGGCAGGGATGAGCTCTCCGTCACTAAACAGAGAATGGGTGTGTAAATCTATCATAGGTCACATCCAGCAACGATATACGGACACTCTCCCCCCAAGGGCGGGACTGGTACTCTATATACTAAAAGGGGAAAGGGGGGATAATCGTCTCCGCCACCTACATCTTGTATTTGCCGAAATCCTGAGAGGAGAGACCCTCCAAGAGTTCGTCCAGGGCTCCCTCTCCCTCCTGTTGTTGGCTCAGATCTATCTTCCTCGATTTCGCAATCACTTCTTCATGTACGTAGATAGAGGCCTTGGTCCTCAGGGCCAGGGCAATGGCGTCGCTGGGCCGAGCATCGATGGTGAAATGCGTCTTGCCCATGTCCAGGTGGATGATGGCATAGAAGGTGTTCTCCCGCAGGTCATTGACCTCGACCTTTGTCACCGACACCCCTAAGGTGTCCAGGAGGTTCTTCATCAGATCATGGGTCATTGGCCGTGCGAGCTGGACCTTCTCCAACTGCGTACCGATGGCACTGGCCTCAAAGAATCCGATCCAGATGGGGACGGTCTCTTTCTCCTCCAAGTCCTTGAGCAGTACAATGGGGGTATTGGTAAAAGGATCGACCGTCAAACCACTGACCTTCATCTCCCGAAACATACCGATCTCCTTTCTATCTCTATCCACAGCGTTCTCCCCGTAAGGAATTCTGCAAGCCCTTCGCGATCTTTACGAAGACCAACGCCCCCACCAAGTCGGACCCGCCGGGGAAATTGACGATCCGGTTGCATCGCGTCCTCCCTCTCATCGTATGCGGGGAATTGCGGCTGCGTCCTTCCACCAATATCTCCTTGACTGACCCCTCCAACTCCTTATTCTTCTTCAGCGTTATTCCACGCTGCAGCCCCTGAAGGATCTCCAGACGCCGTTGCTTCACCTCCGGCGTGCACTCGCCCTTCCACCGGGCAGCCCGCGTTCCCGGACGGGGGGAATATTTAAAGGAAAAAAGTCCGTCAAACTCCACCCGCCGTATCAACTCCAGGGTCTGATCGAAGTCCTCCTCCTCCTCTGCTGGGAAGCCCACCATGACGTCTGCGGTAATGCCCATCTGCGGGGACACTTTCCGTACTTTCTTGATCTGGGCGAGGTACTCTTCCCTGGTATGCCCCCTGTTCATCCTCTCCAGTACGGCATTGGATCCCGCCTGGAAGGGGAGATGAAGGTGCTCGCAGAGATGTTCTACGTATCCAAAGGCCTCGATGGTCTCTTCTGTGAGATCCTTAGGATGGGAGGTGGTAAATCTGATCCTCTCCAATCCTGGAATTTCGTCTATCTTAGCCAACAGCTGGGGGAAAGTCAACTCACCAGGGGTATGTTTGGCGTACGAGTTTACATTTTGACCGAGGAGCGTAATCTCCTTTGTCCCCTGACGGATCAAGGTCTCGATCTCGGCCAGGATTGCAGCGCTGGGGCGGCTGCGTTCCCTCCCCCGCACCGTGGGGACGATACAATAGCTGCAGAAGTTATCGCACCCTTGCATGATGGTAACATAGGCGCGCAGTTGCGCGGTGTGGGGAGTCGGGAGATTGGTCGGGCACCCATTCTCAAAACCCACCGAGCAGGTTCCCCGTTTCCCCTTTTCCGCATCTCTGAGGATCTCGGGGAGTTTATGGATCTTTCCCGGCCCAAGGACGAAATCGAGTGCCGGAATGCGTCCCAACAACCGCTCTCCTTCCTGCTGGGCCACACACCCTGTTATACCGATGATTGCATGGGGATTATCTTCCTTAAGCTGTTGAAAGCGTCCCACCATACTATAGGCCTTTTGCTCCGGTTTCTCCCTGACGGTACAGGTATTGACCAGCATGACGTCGGCCTCCTCCACATGCTTCGTCTCGCGATAACCGCACCCCTCCAGCAGGGCGAGCATCCGCTCGGAGTCGTGCTCGTTCATCTGACATCCGAAGGTCTTGATATACACTAACCTTCCCATGGTGAAACTACCATTGAGGACGATCTACCTCAAAAAAAGGCGGGGAATGACCCCCGCCCCTTTCCCCTATTTCCTGACCTTGAACTGCTTGTCCAGTCGTTTCATCTTTTCCACGATCCCCCCGTATTCCAACTCACTGTAGTTGAGCATAGCAATCCCTGAAAATCCCTGTTCCCTCAGCTCGACGGCCTTTCTCGAGACCTTGTCCCTGACATAGTCCCAAAAGGGGTGATCGAAGGCATCGGCCGGCTCGGTGAACGTGCCATTGTGAACGCAGAAGGCGTGGCATGCCACGATGGGAGGCCCGTCAAAATAGGACACCGCAGAGTTGATCGGCACCGGCATCAGGGGACCGGTATGGCTCCCCCGCATAAATCCTGCCACATAGTGCCCGATGCTGAAGGGTGAGAGGACCTCGCCGGTGGCGGGAAAGCTCCCCTGAACCCGCACGAGCATTACCGGATCGTCCTTGCCCGTATATTTCCCCGCAATGTTGTGCAGGCGGGAG
Source organism: uncultured Thermodesulfobacteriota bacterium (assembly GCA_964565525.1). Taxonomy (GTDB): domain Bacteria; phylum Desulfobacterota; class B13-G15; order B13-G15; family RBG-16-54-18; genus JAFGNJ01. Next base: position 12,804 of record CAZMFG010000032.1, on the reverse strand, counting down.
GTGCTCACCGCTGCGGCTATGTCGCCCGTGCTGCGGGAGCGGATGCTCTCGACCACAAAACGCTCGTTGTCCCGTAAGAGCGCAGCGATATCGTAGAGGTCATCGGGGGCGTTGAGTTCGATGACCCTGTCCCCCTCGGTGTATGCAACATCCATGATGGTGAACGTGAACCCCTGAGCCATGGCAGGGCTCAACATCAGACCGGCGCAGTACATCGGATCGGTAAAGGCGAGAAAGAGCGGCAGGTTATACGCCCCGGGGTCGGTCTTGTCGGCGGCAAAGAAGAGGAAGGGCTCGTTGGGTCGCTCCTCGAACTCCATCTCCGCCACCGCGGGCCCCATGCCCTTGACGTTGCCGGAGAAGGCGTCCTTCAGCAGGTCCTGTCCGGCCCCATAGAGCCCCTGGTCCTTGGCCACCGCAGTCCCCGCCACAAAGGCCTCCCAGGCCATCTTGTGGACGGCCTCGTCGCCCGTCCCCTTTTGGTGGGCAAAGAGCAGGGCTATATCGTCCCCCGTATGGCTCACATAGAGATCATTAATCAAGCCCTTGCTGTTCTTTTCCACAAATGCTCGTACGCTGTCTAGCAGTTGTTTACTGGGTTTGATATGGCCGCCGATACTCCCTATATCGGCCTTGATGATGCTCACCGTGGTCTTCATGCTTCTCCTCCTTTCTGTACGGATTCTCCCGCCAGCTCATTTCCCATTATATATTGTAACCCCTTCTGCTGTGATGTAAAGACGTCTGTCGCCTCCCTGCGTCCGAGGCAGCAACTCACACGGATCTCGCAGCGGATTGCTATGCCGATCGCCCGCCTCTCCTCCTATAACTTCCACTCCTCCAACTCCTGCGCAGCGGCATGGTTGGTCAAATCGACGCATAAGGGGGTGATGGAGATATGCTTGTTCGCGATGGCATGGAAGTCCGTCCCCTCTATCTCCTGAAATCCCTGATCACCTCCACCTAACCAATAATATTTTTTGCCCCGCGGGTCAACCTTTTCCACCACCGCATCCGCAAAAACCCGCTTGCCTTGATTGGTAATCTTATAGGGGCGTATCTCTCCTTCGTCCACGTTGGGGACGTTGATGTTTAAGAAGGTGTCCGCGGGGAGCCCCCCCCGCGTGATATGCGCCGCCACCTTGAGGGCAAAGTCGGCAGCAACGTGATACCGGAATTCCTTCCGGGCGGCCAAGGAGATGGCAAAGGCGGGTATACCCAAAAAGGTGGCCTCGAAGGCGGCGGAGACCGTGCCCGAATATACCAGGTCCTCCCCCAGATTTGGACCGTTGTTTATCCCCGAGATGACGAGATCGGGATGCCCCTTCAGGATGCCATAAACGGCCAGGTTGACACAATCCACCGGCGTCCCATCTACCGCGTAGACCCGCGGCGAGATCTCTTCGACCCGCAGGGGACGGTGGAGGGTCAAGGAATGGGCGGCGGCGCTTCGCTCCCGGTCAGGTGCCACCACGTATACCTCGCCCAGGGCCTCCACCGTTTGGGCCAAGATTCGCAACCCGTCTGAAAAAACACCATCGTCGTTCGTGACCAAAATCTTCATCGCGATGTCATGTATTGGAAAAGTACAGGTCAAATCAGAGGACAGTCAACGAAAAGAAAGCGTTATAGCTGGTCGGGGCGAGAGGATTTGAACCTCCGACTCCTGGCACCCCATGCCAGTGCGCTACCAGACTGCGCTACGCCCCGATCAACACCGCATCATGGCAGATTCACCTTCCTTAGTCAAGCGCCTCTTTGATCTCCTTGAGCTCCTTCCTGACCTCTCGCAAGAGCTCTTTATAGCCTTCTCCCAAAAAGTCCATCGTGAGTTGCCCCCTGCGTCGGCGGCTTAACTCCAGCAATCGTTTCTTGGCCCCCGTAATGGTGAACCGCTCTTCATACAGAAGCTCCTTAATGGTAAGGATGGTCTTCAGGTCTTCCCGTCTGTAACGGCGCTGCGTACCCCCGAACCGTTCGGGACGCAGCTTGAATTCCTGCTCCCAGTATCTCAAGACGTGGGGTTTCACCCCCGTGATGCGACAGACCTCTCCAATGCGATAATAGAGTTTATCAGGGTAGGCGTGTTTACCCACTGTCACGGGAAAGACCCCTTACGCATTTAACAGCTTCTTCAAGGTTTGACTCGGCCTAAAGGTCAACACCCTGCGGGGGGTGATTTCGATCTCCTCGCCCGTCTGAGGATTCCTCCCCTTTCGGGCCCCCTTTTCCTTGACCATAAAGTTGCCAAAACCGGATATCTTGATCTTCTCGCCCCGTTCCAGGGTCTCCTTCATGAGGTCGAAGACCATCTCCACCATATCGGCCGCCTCCTTCTTGGAAAACCCTACCCTCTCATACACACTCTCCACGATCTCAGCCTTGGTCATCCCCTCACCTCCTTATGGTTACGATTACTCCCTACCTGATCGTCAATGCCGGCACGCGTTCGAGCCGCTCCAGTACCGCTCGATGAAACTCGTTCACTTCTTCGTCGGTCAAGGTCCGGTCAGGCGAGCGATACCTGACCCGGAAGGCCAACCCCTTTCTGCCCAGGGGAATGGGGTTCCCTGTATAGCAGTCAAAGACCTCGACCGTTTCGATATATTCGTTATCGACCTCCCTGATAACCTCCATGAGCTCCCCGGCGCTGATGCCCTCATCCACCGTCACCGCCACATCCCTGGCCACCGAGGGAAACCGGGGCAGGGGGACAAAGGTGATTTCCTCCCGGCTGCGCTCCGCAAGGATGGGGAGATCGAGTTCAAAGATGAAGACCCCGGACGGGAGTTCAAAGGCCGCGGCCACCTCGGGGTGCAGCTCTCCAACCACCCCTACCTCCTTGTCATCGAGCCTTATAACCGCCCCCTTACCAGGGTGGAGATAGGGTGCCGCCTGGGCGGCGGCAAAGGCCGGAGCAGGGGTCCTCAACTCGGCGAGCAACCGCTCGATGCACCCCTTGGCATAGAAAAAGTCCACCTCCTGAGGGGGGATATTCCACCCCTCTTCGACGACGGCGCCCATGGCCAATCCTGCCAACGACCGCTTCTCCCGGGGCAACCGTTCTCCCTTTTGGGGGCAATAGACCTCTCGCGATTCAAAGATCTTCAAATCCCCGGTCTTGTGGCTTAGATTATACCTGGCCGTCTCCAAGAGACCAGGCAGCAAGGTGGTGCGCATCACCGATTGTGCCTCTGCAAGGGGATTGAGGATGGGCAACGGATGGCGTCTGAAATCATCAGGGGGCAACCGCAGGGCCTCAAGTGCATGGGGGGAGATAAAGCTGTAGGTAATCACCTCATAGAATCCCAGACCGACCAGGACATCTTTGGCCCTGATCATCAGTGCCTCTTCTCGCTCCTCCCGAAAGGGCATCACCCACATCTTGGGCGCCTGGACGGGGATCAGATCGTATCCCTTGAGACGCCCTATCTCCTCGATGAGGTCTACCTCCCTGGTGACATCTCCTCGGTACGGAGGGGGCGAGACCACCCATTCCGCTCCTTTATTCTCCCGGACCTCCATGTGGAGGCGCTTGAGGATCCCCGTAACCTCCTTGTGCTCAAGGCTCATACCCAGGAGGGTGTTGACCTTCGGCAGGCGCAGCTTGATCTCTGCACGGGGGAGGGGTGTCGGATAGCAATCGATGGCTCCCGTGGCCGCCTCACCACCCGCGAGCTGGGCGATGAGGGTGGTCGCCCGGAGGGAGGCGGTGAGCACCCCTTCGTGGTCGATCCCCCGCTCAAACCGGTACGATGACTCCGTCTGCAGGCCCAAGGCCGTGGCGGTGTGTCGGATCCCTTGAGGGGAGAAATAGGCGCTCTCCAGGAGGACGCGGGAGGTATCCTCGTGGATCTCCGAGTTCAACCCCCCCATGATGCCGCCGATGGCCACCGGTCTGACCGCGTCACAGATCATGAGGGCATCGTCGTGCAAGACCCGCTCCACCTCATCCAAGGTCACAAAGCGCTCCCCCTCAGCCGCCCTCTTGACCACAATCTCTCCTCCCTCTAAGAGGTCGAAATCAAAGGCATGGAGCGGCTGACCGTATTCCAGCATGACGTAGTTGGTCACGTCGACCACATTGTTGATGGCCCTTACCCCGGCCCGCTCCAATCTGGCCCGTAGCCAAAAAGGGGAGGGGCCGATGTGCACGCCCTTGACGAGTCGGGCAGTATAGCGGGGGCAGAGATCGGGGTCCAGCACGGACACCCGAACCACATCCTCCACCCGATCCGCGCCCTCTGGGAGATGAGGCACAGGGAGGTGTAATTTCCCGCCGGTCAAGGCCGCCACTTCCCGAGCCACACCGATCATGCTGAGACAATCACCCCTGTTCGGGGTCAGGGAAACCTCCAGTATGTGATCCCTGACCTTGAGGACATCCGCAAGGGGGGCGCCCACCGGCGCGTCGGGGGAGAGGATCATGATCCCCTCGGCGCTGGAGGAGAGACCAAGCTCTGCCTCCGAACACATCATCCCTTCGGAGCGTTCCCCCCGAATCTCCGTCTCCTCTACCTGCACACCATCGGGGAGCTCGGCCCCTGCCAGGGCCAAGGCCACCTTATCCCCCTCTTTCATGTTCCGGGCACCGCAGACGACGGGATAGGATGTCTTCCTATCCACCTGGACACGGCAGAGAGAGAGTCGATCGGCCAGGGGATGGGGGACAAGGGAGGAGATCCGGGCCACCACCACCCCCTTTAATTCGGACCCCACCTCCTCTATAGCCTCAACCTCCAAACCCGCCATGGTGAGGAGGTCGGCGAGCTCAGCGGGGGTGAGCCCACAATCGACATATTCCTGTAACCACTGGAAGCTTACTCTCATCGAATCTAAAACTGGCTGAGAAAACGCAGGTCGTTGGTGAAGAAGAGACGGATGTCATTGATGCCGTATTTCAACATGGCGATCCGTTCCACCCCCATGCCGAAGGCAAACCCCGTCACCTCTTCGGGGTCATACCCCACGATGCGGAAGACCTCGGGGTCGACCATGCCCGCTCCGAGGATCTCCAGCCACCCACTTCCCTTACAGACGCGACACCCCTCCCCCTGACAGATGACACAGCCGATGTCCACCTCGGCACTGGGCTCGGTAAAGGGGAAAAAACTGGGTCGGAACCGCAACGGGATCTCCTCTCCAAACATCTCATGAACGAAGAAGGTCAAAACCCCCTTGAGGTGGGCAAAAGAAATCCCCTCATCCACCATGAGCCCCTCTACCTGGTGAAACAGGGGGGTATGCGATACATCGGAGTCCCGTCGATAGACCGCGCCGGGGGCGATGATCTGGATCGGGGGACGGTGATCCTCCATCACCCTAATCTGGACAGGGGAGGTGTGCGTGCGCAATAACACGTCGTCGGAAAAATAGAAGGTATCGTGCATATCCCGGGCGGGGTGATCGAGGGGGATATTGAGGGCCTCAAAGTTGTAGTAATCCAACTCGACTTGCGGCCCCTCCGCCACCTGAAAACCCATCCTGGTAAAGATATCCACTATCTGAGCCATCACCTGGGTGATGGGATGAAGCCCCCCCCGCGACAGCGGGGTGCCGGGGAGGGTGATATCCACCTGTTCCTGGGAAAGCGAGCGCTGGTGTGCCTTCTCACGGAGGTGAACCAGGAGTCCCTCGATCCGCTCCTCCAGTTCCTGCTTGACTGCGTTGGCCTGTTCGCCGGCCTGACGCCTCCCTTCAGGAGGGAGCTCCCGAACCCTCCTGAGCAGGAGGGTAAGTGCTCCCTTTCTCCCCAGGACCTCTATCCTGATTTGGTCGACCTCATCTTCAGTGCTGGCGTGGGCAAATTTTGTCAGCGCCGACTCGCGGACTGATCGCAGGGTTTGTTCAAAGGAATCAGACATTCTGCTTGGCTATCTGAACGAGATGGGCGAAACCCTCGGCATCATGGACGGCTATATCCGCTAAGACCTTCCTGTCAAGGGTTACGTTGGCCTTACGCAGCCCTTCCATGAAACGGCTATAGGTGATATCGTGCGTCCTGGCGGCGGCATTGATCCTCACGATCCACAAGCTCCGGAACTCCCGCTTTCTGACCCGCCGGTCGCGGTAGGCGTATTGCAGGGCCCGTTCCACTGCATGACGAGCACTGCGCAGGAGTCTTCCCCGCGCCCCTTGATAACCCTCGGCCATCTTGAGGATCCGCTTCCTCTTGCGCGCTCCTCTGGCCCCTCTGGTGACCCTCGGCATGACAACGTCCTCCTCTCTACTGCTTCACTATCCGTAAGGAATTAATCTCTTGATCGATTTCATATTGGTGCTGTGCACGATTTCAGCATGCCTTAAGTTTCGTTTCCTCTTGGGGCTCTTCTTGGTGAGGATGTGATTGGCATAGGCCTTCCGTCGCTTGACCTTGTTCCCCGATCCTGTAATTTTGAACCTCTTTGCCGCCCCACGGCTGGTTTTCATTTTAGGCACACGTCACCTCCCGTTGGTATTCTTTATTTTAAAAAAACGGTGCTTTCCGGATCTGTTAATGAGGGGCTAAAATCACCGCCATGGTTCGCCCCTCGAACTTGGGAGGATGTTCCACGACCCCCCATTCCTTGGTCTCCTCGATGATTCGCTCCATCATCCGTTCTCCCAAATCCTTATGGGACAGTTCTCTGCCCCGGAAGACGATGGAGATCTTCGTCTTGTATCCCCCCTTCAGGAAACGCTCGACATTTCGGAGCTTAACCTGGAGGTCGTGCTCCTCTGTCTTCGGCCTCACCTTGACCTCTTTGAGATGGCCTCCCGTCTGCTTCCTTTTGGCTTCGTGGGACTTTTTGGTCTGGAGATACTTGTACTTACCATAATCCATGATCTTGCAGACGGGGGGATCAGATTTGGGGGAGACCTCCACCAAATCCAATTCGAAGCCCTTCGCCTTCCCCAAGGCCTCTTCGATGGAAACAATCCCTAACTGGTTTCCCTCCGGATCGATGAGTCTCACCTGAAGAGACCTAATGTCTCTGTTGACACGGATATTTTTATTCTCTATCTCCTTTCACCTCCTTTTGACAGAATAGGCCTCTGGAATCTTGCGGTCCGCACGGACCATGTCCAAAAAGCTATCGAGCGGCATCCCCTTGAAGTCTGCTCCGTCCCTCCGCCGGGGGGCGATTGTCTCCGTTTCTTGCTCCTTATCGCCGATGACCAGCATATAGGGGATCTTTTGCACTTGGGCCTCCCTGATCTTGAAGCCCAATTTCTCGTTCCGAAAGTCGCACTCCACCCTCATTCCCTCATCACACAACCGCTGGTAGACCTTTTCCCCATAGGGGATGTTTCGATCCGTCACCGTCAGGATGACGGCCTGCACCGGTGCGAGCCAAAGGGGAAAGGCTCCACCGTAATGCTCGATGAGGATACCGATAAATCGCTCCAAGGCCCCCAGGATCACCCGGTGGAGCATCACCGGACGGTGTTTCTCGCCGTCCGGGCCTATATAAGAGAGGTCAAAGCGCTCAGGCAGGGTAAAGTCGCACTGGACAGTGGCGCACTGCCATTGCCTGCCCAGGGCATCCTGTAATTTCACGTCGATCTTGGGGCCGTAGAAGGCCCCTTCCCCTTCGTTGACCTCGTAGTCGAGACCATCTTCCTCCAGCACATCCATGAGGGCCTTCGTGGCCATCTCCCAATCCGCGTCACTTCCGATGGACTTCTCAGGTCTGGTGCTCACCTCCAACTCATAGGGGAAGTCGAAGACGGCCATGACGTCCTTGACAAACGTGAGAATTGCCCTGATCTCATCGTGCAACTGATCGGGGCGACAGAGGATGTGGGCGTCGTCCTGGGTGAATTCCCTCACCCGCAACAGCCCGTGCAACACCCCCGATCGTTCGTGGCGGTGTACCGTCCCCAATTCAAAATACCGCAGGGGGAGATCCCGGTAGCTGCGTTGCCCCGATTTGTAGATGAGCATATGGGCCAGGCAATTCATGGGTTTCAGGGCGTATTCCTGGTCCTCTACCTCGGTAAAATACATGTAATCCTTGTAGTTGTCAAAATGTCCGGATTTCTTCCAGAGATCCAGCTTCAGGATGTGGGGGCCGATGACGAGGTGGTATCCCCTCCTGAAATGTTCGCGCCGCTCAAAATCCTCCAGTATGGAACGCAGGAGGGCCCCCTTAGGGTGATAGATGATCAGCCCGGCCCCGGCCTCCTCATGAATGCTGAACAGGTCAAGCGCCTGCCCGAGGCGACGGTGGTCCCTCCGCTTGGCCTCCTCCAACATAGTCAGGTAGGCATCCAACTCCTCTTGGGTGAGGAAGGCGGTGCCGTAGATCCGTTGCAACATCTGGTTGCGTTCGTCCCCCCGCCAGTAGGCGCCGGCTACGCTCAAGAGCTTGAAGGCCTTGATTCCTCCCGTCGAGGGGAGATGGGGTCCGCGGCAGAGATCGACGAATTCGTCATGCCGATAGAGGGTTATGTGTTCGTCCTCGATCGCCTCCAAGAGCTCTATTTTGTATTGCTCTCCCCGTTCTTTAAAAAAATCGATTGCCTCCTCTTTAGATATCTCTTCGCGGATAAAGGGGTGGTCTTGGGCGATGATCTCCCGCATCCGGGCCTCGATCCGGGGAAAATCATCGGGAGAGAAGGTGCCTTCATAGTCGAAGTCATAGTAGAAACCCTCATCGGTCGAGGGACCGATGGAAAGCTTGGCCCCCGGATAAAGCTCCTGGACCGCTTGGGCCATCACATGCGACACGCTATGCCTCAGCGTGGCGATAGAAACGGCATCTTCTTTTTTCTGTGCTGTCGATTTGTTGCCCATCGTTTGGCTGCTAGAGCGAAAAACTAGGGAAAGGCATCATCCCGTCCCCTCATCAATGGCACTGAGGAGACGGGATGATGCCTTTCCCTCATCGTTAAAAAATACAATGGTAAATAAACGATACCCTTCCTTGTACCATACTATAATGAAGACATATGGTAGGCACGGACGGTTTCGAACCGTCGACCTCTACCGCGTCAAGGTAGCGCTCTCCCCCTGAGCTACGTGCCTACTCAAAAAATCCCTTAATTGATAACAAGTTATACCCCTTTTGTCAAGGGAAAATTGCCTTTATCATGGTGCGGTCACCAGGGATAAGCCGTTCATTTTTCAAAACAAATTTTCAACGAAAGGGAGTATATCCGAAGCATCAATCTCCAGAGAGGAGAAGACCCTTCGTGCGGTCTTTTTTACTGTCTCAATTGCCGTATAATCCGTACCGGTTTGCAAACCGTCGAGGAAGTTCACCAGTTGTCTTGCCGTCTCTGTATCCCAGGTCACGGACCATAACTGATCCGGCGGCTTTTCACCCCACAGCTTGCGCGGTCCCTCGTGCCCTCCTTCGGAGAGATACCAGTTTTTGACCAAGCGAAAACCGCTCATAAAGAGGAGAAAACCAAGCGGTGTCAACACAGGGGGAATCCCTGCACTGAGGGCACGATCCGTTTCCCGATGCAGGGGATCTGAATCTTCGTACGAGACCATTAGATGTCCACCCGGGGGGATCAACTGGGCAAGGGATTGGAAAATCCCGTGGATAAGCCCGGCCTGACGGAGGTTAAACCTTCTGCCGGTCCCGAATTGGATACCTTCTGTCACCGTTATATCCATCCAGGGTTTCACGCCGTCTTTTCCGCCTGCGCTATAAATACCCTCCGCCACAGGAGGCTGGGCCAGTATCCCCTCACGGTCCTTCAGGGCAAGGGAGAACCCCCGCCAGCCGCTGAGGTGCAGCGGTTTCACGTGTTGGAGATGCAGCTGGTATTCACCGAGGGGGCGACCTTCCAAACGCTGCAGGGGGTGGTCTTTCATCTGCGTGTTACAGATTTTGTGAGCATCAGCACCTGTCCCCCTTTCTCCGCCTCGCTGATACGGGCCCATCGTGGCTCAGACCACTCTTCAGGCTGTTGGGGGACGGACGTGGCGACCCATGTCTCCCATGGACGTATTCATTCCCCGGGTGAGACGGGTTACCACATCCCTCACCTTGACCTTATACCATCTACCATACATGACAAATACAACATAGCTAAACTTAGCTATACAGTGTCTACACGTAACATACAAGGATGAGGGTGAGAAGTTCCTCATAAAAACAGGGCTTGAAACACGAACCATAATGATTAGTTTTTTTACAAGATAAGAAGGAGGTGAGAATCATGACCAGACTACTCAGATTAATACCCAGGCAAGAAAGGTTCCTCTCTGTGGTCCCGGAGATTGATCTATTGGATCGGTTTTTCGGTGATCTGGAACTTCCCACGCTCTTCGGCAGAGAAGGGAAATTGGCGCCGGCATTTGATATCGCTGAAACGGAAAAGGCATATACCATCACCGGCGAGATCCCGGGCATTGAAGCGAAAGACCTCAAGGTAACCCTGGCAGACGGCATCTTGAGCATCACAGGTGAAAAAAAGAGAGAAGAGGAAGAGAAAGGCGAGCACTACCACCGGATCGAGCGTGAGTACGGTTCATTCCATCGAGGCTTCCGTCTTCCCGAGAAGGTAACGTCGGAAAAAGTCAAGGCGAACTACAAGGATGGCGTCTTGAAAATCACCCTCCCGAAGACTGAGATAAAGACAAAGAAGATAGAGGTCAAGGAACACAAGGCCTCAGAGAAGAGAGAAACCAACGTAGAGGTCAAGTAACCTCTCCAAAAGGGCATTGTCCTCTGGGCAATGCCCTTTTTTGCCGCCTTGGCGTGAACCTGACGAGCGACCCGAACTTTGCCACCAACAACCTCTTTATCCCGTGAGGGATAAGGGACACCTGATTAAAAATTTTTCACTTCATCTTGTATTGCCCTTCACCCTAAATAAAAAGGGCGGGGTCACCCCCGCCCTATGAATCCAACTATACGATCTATACAGTTATGGTAAACCAAAAAGGATAGACAGCCCCCCGCCGATGGACCACTGGTTGCGGGACTCATCCCTCTCAAGCGGTGCAGCCCCTGGCACTCCTCCCCATATACCAGACAACTCCCCATCATCGGAGAGCTCTAAAGACTGATAGCCGAAGTTAAGGAAAGGCTCAAAGGCCAATTGTGCAAACCTGATCGTGGCCCCGAACGAGGCCCCGATCCCCCAGTGGAGACCATCCATAGAATAATCAAAGAAAAGATTATCTACAGTGGTAGTATCAATATAGTGCAATTGTTGGTCTTCCGTGGCCCAGCCGAGGAAGCCGCTCAACCCTATGCGCAGGGCCACCGCCGGCGATAGCTTCCGCTCCCCCACGAGGACTAGTGTCCCCCGGTGCTCAACACCATCGGGCCAGTCTGTATGATCCCAAAGCCACCAGTCTCCCGCTTCAAATACTTCCCAGCGGAAATCGGTGTTATGGTGGAGGTAGCTATAGTAGATCCCGGCACCTACCCGCGTCCCTGCGGCAGGCTCCCAATCGACACCGCCACCTGCCGTGATATCAAGGGTTTGCTCTTTGGTGTCGGTGTCCATAAAACCGATAGAGTATGCAAATTCTCCATCCCTCGTCTTATCCTGATAGTCTACCTTCACGAGTACGGGTATTGAGAAGTCCTCTGCCAGGAAGTAGCGCATCCACAAATCGCCCCCGACCCGCCATCCCTCCACATCACCATCTAAATCATAGCCCCCACCAGGCGTTACAATCTCTAGCGTATTATCCCCCGCGACAATCCACCCCCCCCTCACGGTGAATTCGATGTCAACAGGGCCGAGGGTCCCCTCTACCCCCGCCTTGATGGGGATCTCCCAGTAATTAGAATCATACTGGTCAAAAGAGGGGAGGACAAAATAGTGATCATCGATAAAAAAGTTCCACCAGTTTTCATAGACATTGGCTAATATAATACTCTCGTTTTCCTCCTGACGGTAGGCAAAACCAAGCTCGCCCCCCAGCTTAAAGTTGCCCAGGGGGATGCCGTAGAGGACCTGCAGGGCATACGCATCGAGATCGCTCGTAAGCTCCAACGGGACGATGGAAGAAACTCTGAACTCCCCATCATAGTCATCGCGGCGTCCCTCGTAGGCGGCGAGAAGCCCCAGCCTCCCCGGGCCCAGGGGGAGAGCAGCGCCCACCAGGACGTCATGTCTCATCCCATCGCCGGAGAGATCGAGATAGCTGGCTCCCCCGGAGTTGACGGCATCGATGTCGCAGTCGAACATATCACGGTACGTGAACCGATAGTCCCCGTAGAACCGGATACCCTCCCCTTTGGCGATCTTTGCCGGGTGGATCAAAAAATCGGACTCATCGGAGAGCAAACCATAGGGGTCACCCATACCTCCCATCCTCCCCTGCCATGCCTGTGCAACCCCTGCCAGGCCGATGACCAGCATCGGAAGGATGGCCCACATCAAGATGCGCCTTGTCATAACATCCTCCTTTATTGAATTATCTGCAAGAAAACATACCCCTTATTGATGCGTACATATATATCCGATTAAAAACACCCGTGTCAAGAAATTTTTCACAAAGCTCGCCGTATGCCCTTTTTCCTTCTGGCTTCAGGGGATGATGAGATTACAATTCTAACCGACCAACCTCCGCAAGGCCTCTTCATACCGCTCCCTCGTCTTCTCAACGATCTCTTTGGGCAGCGGAGGGGGAGGGGGGCTCTTGTCCCAATCGAGGGTGAGGAGGTAATCCCTGAGGAACTGCTTGTCGAAGCTCTGCTGCGGCCCACCTGGTCGGTACTCACTGACAGGCCAGAAGCGGGAGGAATCCGGCGTGAGGAGCTCGTCGATGAGGATGACCTCGCCATTCCGCAGGCCGAACTCCAGCTTGGTGTCGGCGATGATGATCCCCTTGGCCTCGGCCAT
>CAZMFG010000031.1:0-19850 GCA_964565525.1 uncultured Thermodesulfobacteriota bacterium | reverse complement strand
CGTTATCCTGGGGGACAGGGATCATCCCGAGGTCAAGGGCCTGATGGGCTATGCCAAGGGCAGTGCACACGCCATCAAAAATGCGGAGGAGGTTGCACAACTCCCCCCCATGAAGAAACTCTTCGTCGTCGCTCAGACCACCCAGGCAGGGCCGACCTTTCGCGAGGTGGTGAAGGCCATCAAGGGCCGATTTCCCGACGCCCTTATCTTTGATACGATTTGCGACGCCACCTATCGCCGCCAACGGGAGGTCAGGGCATTCTCGGGTCATGTCGACGGCGTGGTAGTGGTGGGCGGCTATAACAGCGGGAATACCCAACGGCTCGTCCAGATCTCCAGAGAGGCAGGGATGCCGACCTTCCATGTGGAGACTGCACAAGAGCTCGACAAGGAGAAGCTGGGGGATATGGGGGTGGTGGGGGTCACGGCGGGGGCCTCGACCCCCAACTGGATGATCAAGAGCGTCGTCAGGGAGATAGAGGGCATACAGAGCCGTACCGAGACCTTACTCGGTCGCTGGCTCGTCAGGGCCGTTCGTTTCTTGCTGCTGAGCAACGTGGTCACGGCGGTGGGGGCCTTTACCCTTGCCTATGCGGCCACCATACTCTCCGGGAGAAGTACCGGGATCATCTATCCCTCCCTGGCATTTTTCTACATCTACGCCATGCACGTCTTGAACCGGTTCCTCGATAAGGGCGCGAGCGCGTACAACGACCCGGAGGTGGCTACCTTTTATAAAAAACACCGCACCGTGTTAGTGGTATCGGGGATCGTCTCCATCGTAACGGCCCTTGCCCTCTCCTGGTATCTGGGCCTGGGGATCTTTGTCGCCATGGCAGGGTTGAACCTTCTGGGGATTGTGTACAGCGTTCCCCTCGTCCCTGCAGGCATCAGACATCTGTGGCCATACGCCCGCATTAAGGACTTCCCTGGATCCAAGACCCTCTCAGAGGCCCTGGCATGGGGTACGGTGATCACCCTCCTTCCCTTGTTGGGAAGCCAAAAGATAGAATTGCTTGCCGCTGTGGCGGCTTTCATCTTCGTGTTTTCCCTTACCTATATTCGGGCGGCCCTCTTCGACATCTTTCAAGAGCAGGGAGACCTCATCGTGGGGGCGGAAACCCTTCCCGTTATCCTGGGAGAGGAGAAGACCCTGCTGCTCCTGAAGGGTGTCGCCGTGTTTGCAGGGGTATTCCTCATCGCGGCCTCCCTCTCCGGTGCGGTCGGGCCATTTGCCTATCTCTTGATCCTGACGGTTCTCTCTTTGGCCCTCTGCCTGGTGGCGTATGAGCGGCGGTGGCTTCACCCTGGGAGGCGTTTTGAGGCCCTGGTGGAGGGGAATTTCTTCCTGGCCGGTCTTTTGGGCCTGATCTGGCAGATATTTACGTAAGCCAGTAAAGGGTTCCCTCAGAGGTTAGCAGAGAGCAGATGAATGAGTTCACCGATATTTTTCAAACAGGTGGGGGGCTGTTGGGGTTTGCCGGCCCTGAGATTGCCTACGCCTATATCGGATCGTTCCTCGTCGCCCTGCTCTGTGTCATCTATGGTCTGATCTCATGGAAGGAGGGGGGGAAGGCCGCCTTCAGACGGTCGCGCAGGCCGAGGAGGGTGAGGCGGGTGAAACAGGGTACGAGAAAGCGGCGGAGGCGATGACGGCAGCATAGGGGAGGGGGATGCGTCTCTACAGTAATATCATCGTAGTCGTTTTATATATCATCGTCATGGGCTACCTCGCCTACCGGGGGCGCAGGGGGGGCGGCAAGGCCTCCGGCTCAATGATCGCCAAGCGGGGTGTGCTCTCTCTTGCGTACGGGGGGAACGTTATCGGCGCGGCGGCCATTATCGGGTTTGGGGGTGCGGCGGCGCTGTTCGGGTTTTCCCTTCTTTGGTTGTGTCTCTTGTCCATCCTGTTGGGAATATTCATCGCCTTCGTCTTCTTCGGCGCGAGGACCCGGCGCATGGGGATTGCCCTTCATGCCCAGAGCTTTCCGGAAATGTTGGGTGAGCGGTATCAGTCCCGGTTCATCCAGGGTTTCGCCGGGATGGTGGTCTTTGCTTTTATCCCCCTCTTTGGGGCCGCAATCCTCATCGGGGTCGCCCGGCTCATCGAGGTCTCATTCCATGTCCCCTACCTCACAGGTCTCCTCGCCTTTTCTCTCTTTGTAGTCATCTTTATCGTTATCGGAGGTCTCACGGAGGTGTGGTATGTCGATACTGCTCATGGACTCGTCGTCTTCGCTATGTTGGCGATCCTCTGTTTCTGGACCTACTATTTGCTCGGCGGGATCGTCCCCGCCCATGAGGCCCTGACGGCGATCGCCCCCCTCGTCCCGGAGCGGTTGGCCGAGGCGGGGCTTGAGGGGTGGACCGCGGGATTACGGTGGGGGAGTCCCTTGTGGTGGATCGCGTGGTCCAGCCTCATCTACGGAGTGGGGATCGGCACCCTCGTCCAGCCCCCGCTCGTGGCGAGGTTTCTGACGGCCTCATCGGAGCGGGAGCTGGACCGGGCCGTGCTGGTGGGTGGGGTCTTCATGCTGGTCGTTATGGGGGTGTCTCTCACCGTCGGCCCCTTAACCAATATCCTCTTCGCGCAGAGGTTGGGGGAGATTTCCATCGCCGTGGCCGGGGGGAATACGGACAAGATTATCCCCCTCTATGTCGATAGGGTTATGCCCTGGTGGTTTGGCCCCCTCTTTCTGGTGGGGGTGCTGTCGGCCTCTCTGGCTGCCTTACGCTTGCTGTTTCGAGTCGGCGGCGCCTCCCTGGGGAAGGACTTTTACGGCAAGGCCATGGGGTTTGACAGGGGAGGGGAGGGGTTTCCTACCACCGTGGGGATAACCTTCACCATCGTCGCCACCGTCCTCTGGGGGCTGGTACTGCCGCCCGGTGTCATCGCCCGCGCCACCGCCTTTTTCTTCGGTCTGTGCGCCGCCGCTTTTTTATCGCTGTATTGCTTGGGCCTCTATTGGAAGGGGGTTACCAGGGCAGGGGGTATCGCAAGCATGGTAGGGGGAATCGGCATGAGCTTTTTGTGGATGATCTTTTTCCATGGCCAGGAATCGGCGATCCTCGGCATCTGTCAGGTCCTCTTCGGCACGACGAACCTGGTGGCGGATTTCCCCCCCGCTTCCTGGGCCTGGCGGTTGCAGTATGTGGATCCCGTTGTCGTCGCCCTCCCCGTTTCCTTCGCCCTCTGCATCGTGGTGAGCCGTAAGACGCGGAAATTGCCCAAGAAACATCTCGCCAGGTGCTTTAAGGACATCAAGAGATAAAGGGTTCAATCCCGCTCCTTAATTTAGATTTTATTGACTGCGGGATCCCGCGAAGCGGGAGGGGCCGAGGATTCGAGGGTTCCAGGGTTCACCAGTGTTGCCATGGGAAAAGTCATTGGATATTCAGACCTTACATACCTGTGAAGAATCAGTGGCCTGTGTGCGATTGTTTGGAGCAGATCTCCATCATCTCTTTTGTTTCGAAGTACTCTTCAATGGTCTCCTTGTTATCATCCTCTTTTTGCGTCTTGGGATTTTTTTGAGCGATTCGGCCTCCACAAATATCTTCTTCACCGCGGGCACGACCTCTTGGATGCCCCGCTCCACCTTGTCGATGGCCTCCTCCACCTGATCGGTGTCCAGGCCGTTCGCGAAGTTGATGTCCAGGTTGACCAGGATATCCTCGGGGCCGAGGTGCATGGTGAGTATGTTCACTACCTCTTTTACTTCGGGCACGGCGGCGATGGCCGCCTTGATCTTCCTCAGATCGGCCGGCGATACCCCCTCTCCGATCAACAGGCTCTTGGTCTCATAGAAGAGCATCAGGGCCACGAGGGACAGGATGATCCCGATGATAATAGAGGCCGCCCCGTCGAAGACGGGATTTCCGGTGAGGGAGGTGAGGAGGATGCCCCCCCACGCGATGGAGAGCCCGAAGATGGCGGCGGAGTCCTCCAGAAAGATGATGAAGATGGCCGGTGTCTTAGACTCACGGATGGTCCTGAAGACCCCCCGTCTTTTTATGGTACCTTTCAACTCCCGGAAGGCGATACGCAAGGAATAACCATCGAAGAAGAAGGAAAGGGCGAGGACCAGATATCCCCAGCCCGGGTGTCTCAGGGGCTCGGGATGGAGGATCTTCGTAATCCCCTCGTGTACGGAGAAGACGGCCCCGATGATGAAGATGGAGAGGGAGACGACAAAGGCCCAGAAGTACCGCTCCTTGCCGTAGCCAAAGGGGTGGCTGCGGTCGGGGGGGCGCGTGCTCAGCTTTAACCCCACCAGGAGAAAGGCCTGGTTGCTCGTATCGGCCAGGGAGTGAAAGCCCTCGGCCAACAGGGCGGTGCTATTGATGAAGATGGCAACGGTGAACTTCATGAGGGCGATGAAGATATTGGCCGTCAAGGCCACTATTACCGCCCGTTTTGTCCTGAACGCCGCAGTCGTTGAATCCTCTACCACCTTATTTTCAGAGTTCCTCCACGGTGATCAGATTGGTGGTCCCCGGCAAATCGACCGGGGTCCCTGCCGTAACCACCACCCGCTGACCCTTGGCCACCCAACCCTGCTGGAGGGCGGCGGTGATCCCCTTGCCCACGATCTCATCGACGTTGGTGAATTCGGGGACCAGGATGGGGTGTACACCCCAGGAGAGGATGAGTTGCCTGACAGTAGCGGGTTGGGGGCTAAAGGCGAGGATGGGATAGCGGGGTCGATATCGGGAGACCAATCGGGCCGTCCTTCCGGTACGGGTCGGTGTAATGATGGCAGCCACTCCCAGGTCCTCGGCCAACTGGCAGGCTGCATGGCTCATGGAATCGGCGATCTCCCCCTTCTGATACGGATCAGGGGGGAGGAAGAGCTCATGGGGGAAGCTTCGCTCCGTCGCCTCGGCGATCGTCACCATAAACCGCACCGCTTCGACGGGATACTTCCCCACGGCGGTCTCCTCCGAGAGCATGACGGCATCGGTGCCGTCGAAGATGGCGTTGGCCACATCCGATGCCTCCGCCCTGGTGGGACGGGGGCTTTCCACCATCGATCGCAGCATCTGGGTGGCGGTGATGACGGGTTTTCCGAGGGTGTTGGCCCTCTTGATCAGGTCCTTCTGTACCAGGGGGACCTCCTCCAACGGTATCTCCACGCCCAGATCGCCCCTGGCCACCATGATGCCGTCGGCTTCTTTCATGATCTCTTCGATATGTCTTAAGGCCTCATGCCGCTCGATCTTCGCGATGATGGGGATATCGGCATGCTGAGATCTCAAGACCTCCTTGGCCTCTCGGATGTCCTCGCCGCTCCTGACGAAGGAGAGGGCGATGAGGTCTACCTGTGCCTGCACACCGAACAGGAGGTCCGCCTTGTCTTTATCGGTAAGGGTCGCGGTCCGCAGTTCCCTGCTGGGCATGTTGACCCCCTTATGGGAGCTGAGCTCTCCTCCCACCACCACGAGACAGGTGACCTCTTTGGGCTTAACCGACTCCACCTTGAGTTCGAGGGTCCCGTCAGCCAGGAGAATCGTATCCCCCTCCGTGACGTCGTTGGTCAGCCCGGCGTAGGTGACGGGGATCTTTTTCGCGTTTCCCTTCGTTTGTGTGGTGGTCAGGGCGATGGTTGCGCCGGTATCCAGCCATACGCTTCCCCCTTCGATCTCCCCCACCCGTACCTTTCCCCCACCGAGGTCTTGGAGGATGGCCACCGGTCTGCCCGTCTTCGCGCTCAACCGCTTCACCAGGTCGATCTTTTCGCCGTGACCCTGATGATCCCCATGAGAGAAGTTGAGCCTGGCCACGTCCATACCCTCACTGATCATCGTCTCCATGACGGCCGGATCGCTGCTGGCAGGTCCAATGGTGCAGACTATTTTGGTCTTTTTTATCTCCCTGTCTCGTGCGTTCATCATGCGCATTCCCCACATATCTTTCTACGAAGGGAATTTTTTCAATCGATCGAAACCCTCACTGCACACTATGGTTTCAAAGGTACAAAGGACAGAAAAAGGCCTATTCCTCCTTGCGCGAATAGGCCCTTCTCTATATCCAAGCTCGGTTATCCCTCACACCCGCGGATATCGTTACATACCTTCCCGTTCCTTGGGCGGTGGTGACGGTGGCGGCTCCTTTTTTGTCCCAGACTTTGCTTCTCTGGCCCTCAGGCCTGCCTCCAGCTTGTCCAGGACGTCGGCCGTCTTTTCCCGCAGGGAGTTGGTGGCCTTGATGATGGCGTCACCGATTTGGGTGAGGACTTCAGTCTGTTTTTTCAAATCCCCGAGCCCGCCCACCTTTTGATAGGCCAAGAAGGCCAAGAACAGGGCGATTATGGCAATAATAAGTGCCAAGGCTGCCATATCTCGTTCACCTCCCTTCCTTTTTTTGTTGTTTTTGAAGTGCCTTTCGTTTTCTCTCTTTGTTGAACTGATCTATCTTGGCGATGATGAACCCCAGGATGGTCCCCGCCAGAAATGATCCGAGGGTGATCAAGGCCTTGGAGATCTCGGCCTCCCAAAAGAGGAACTTCACCCCTACCGGTTGGGTGTTGTACAGGACATACGTGAGGACAATGGCGATGAGGACAATAAGGGTGATGACGCGCCCGGACATAGTTATCTTCCTCCCTTCCCCTTGTCTAAAGCGAATACCCGCTTATATATATCATTAACATACTTGAGGTGGATGTGCAAGTCAAAATACCCCTCGATTTCTTTCGCGCTTATAATACCCGTGATATCCGCGTCTTTCTGTACTAGGTGCAGAAAATCCTCTTCCTCCCGCCACGCCCGCATGGCATTGCGCTGCACCCAGTGGTAGGCATCCCCTCGCGAAACCCCCTTTCTGATGAGGGCGAGGAGGAGCTGCTGGGAGTAAATGAGCCCTTTGGTCAACGCGAGGTTCTTCTTCATCCGCTCGGGATATACCACCAGCCCCTTGATGATATGGGTGAGCCGCGCAAGCATATAATCCGCGAGGATGGTGCTGTCCGGGGCGATAATCCGCTCCACCGAGGAGTGACTGATGTCCCGTTCGTGCCACAAGGGGACGTTCTCCAGGGCGGCGACGGCGTTGGACCTTACCACGCGGGCCAAGCCGGAGAGGTTCTCCGCCCCGATGGGGTTTCTCTTGTGGGGCATGGCCGACGAGCCTTTTTGCCCTTCGGCAAAGGGTTCTTCGGCCTCCAAGACCTCGGTGCGTTGCAGGTGGCGGATCTCCACGGCGAACTTTTCGATGGAGGAGGCGATCAGTGCCAGTGTCGTGAAGAACTCGGCGTGCCGGTCCCGCTGGATGATCTGTGAGGAGACCGGGGCGGGAGTGAGCCCCAGTTTTTTACAGACGTACTCTTCCACCGCCGGGGGGGCGTTGGCAAAGGTGCCCACGGCCCCCGATACCTTGCCCACGCTGATGGTATCTTTGGCTCGTTCCATGCGTCCCCGGTTGCGGCGCATCTCTTCGTACCACAGGGCCATCTTGAGACCGAAGGTGATAGGTTCGGCGTGCACCCCATGGGTCCGGCCGATCATGGCCGTCTCTTTATGGGCTACGGCCTTCTCCCGGATCGCCTTCATGAGGTCGTCGATGTCTGTGATGATGATCTGGGCCGCCTCCCGGAGCCGGAGCGAGAGGGCGGTATCGACGATATCAGAGGAGGTGAGCCCGAAGTGGATATACCTCCCCGCCTCGCCCACCACCTCTTCCAGGTGGTTTACGAAGGCGGCCACGTCATGTTTGGTCTCGCGCTCGATCTCCTCGATGCGCCGGGTATCGATGTGCGCCCGCTCTTTGATCTGTTGGACGGCCTCGGAGGGTATCTCCCCCAACGAGGCCCAGGCCTCACAGGCCAAGATCTCCACCTGGAGCCAGGTGTGATATTTATGCTCCTCGCTCCAGAGCGCCCCCATCTTTTGTCTCGTGTATCGCGGGATCACCCCTTTGTCTCCTCGTTCATTATTTACCTTAACTCTAAGGGAGAAGGTGAGAGTTGTCAACGTGAAAATATACGGCGGCATGTCTCCCACCCTTTCGGTAACCTTGACACCTCGAAGCGCCCCTGTTAGATTGTTGTCGTATTAGTGATCTACGTTTGGGAGTTGAGCAATGGGTATCGAATTTAAGAGCAGGCTCCAACACGCGAAAATCTTGGATCCCAAAACGGGATACGAGGAGAAGACCCTGACCTTGGAGACGAGGTGGGACCCGCTGACCAAGAGGACGGTGAGGGTCTTGGATCTCCCCATCAAAAAGCTCGATGCCTTGGATATAGACGAGATGTTGCAAAAAACAGGGGGTGTCATGTGCCCCTTTTGCCCCGATGTCTTGGAGAAGGTCACCCCTCGGTTTACGGATGATTTCATTGATGGGGGGAGGCTGTGTCGGGGGGAGGTGTGCGTGATTCCCAACAGGCTCCCCTTTGATCGGTACTGTGCCGTCGTTGTCCTCACCCGTCAACACTATGTCCCCCTCGCCGATTTTACCGCGGAGCAGCTCTTCAACGGGTTTTCGACCGCCTGTCTCTTTCTGCGCAGAGTGACAGAGGTGGATCCCGCGGTACGGTTCTTCTCCATCAACTGGAACTATCTCCCCATGTCGGGAGGGAGCATCATCCATCCCCACTTGCAGATCATCGGGGGTGAACTGCCCACGCACTACCAAGGGGAGATGATCCAGGGGGGGAGGGAATATCAGCAGCAATGGAAGAAACCCTTTTGGGATGAGCTGATCACCACGGAAGAGGAGATTGGTGAGCGTTATATTGGGGCTGTCGGCAATACCGTGTGGCTGGCGAGTTATGCTCCTTTCGGGTTTGGGGACGTCATGGCCGTCGTCAGGGAGCGGACCTCCCTCATCGATCTCACTGATCAGGACCTCAGGGATTTCTCTCGTGGGTTGCTTAAGGTCTTTCGCTACTTCGACGCATTCAATCACTATAGCTTCAACCTGAGTCTTTACTCAGGGGAATACGGGGGTGATGACTCCTTTTGGGTAAACGCCAGGATGGTGTCGAGGAGATTGCTGCCTCCGGTGGGGGCCAGCGACGTCAGTTACTTTGAGAAGCTCCATGGGGAGTCGATCGGATACAAGAAGCCGGAGCGGTTGTGCGAGGAGCTGAGGGGGTATTTCTAGGGGCAGCTTATTCCTCCCGGCGATCTATGGCGGTACGGATCATCGAGGCTAACCCCGCCGGCACTCTTCGATGAAGCTCCTGCTCACCGGACCCCCCGGCGTCGGCAAGACCACGGTCATCCACACGGTACTGTCGGGGATTAAGATCAAGGCAGGGGGGTTTTACACCCACGAGATGAGAGAGGGAGGGCGCAGGGTCGGGTTCGCCCTGCGGACCTTGGATGGCGAACAAGGGGTTTTGGCCCACATCGATTATCAGGGGAGGCATCGGGTAGGGAGATACGGGGTGGATCTCGCCCTGTTTGAGGGCATGGCCCTGCCGGCCCTGGAGCGGGCCTTGCGTGCAAAAGAGCTCGTCGTCATAGACGAGATTGGAAAAATGGAGCTCTTCTCCCGGCGATTTCAGGAGATGGTCCTGCGGGTCCTCGATCAGGATGAGCGGCACCTCCTGGGTGTCATTCACCAGGGGAGGGGGCCATTTGTTGAATCCATCAGGCGGCGGGGCGATGTGGAGATTATAACAGTGAGCCATGCCAATCGCGATGGACTCCCCGCACGGCTCATCGCGCGTTTGCAGGGGGAAAGGAGATGATGCCCCTGGCAGAGGTCTACGTGGACCCCACCCTGGAGGACAATCTTGTGGTCCGGCGGATGAGGCAAGGCCTCGACCGCCTCCCGTGGCATGTTCGAGCAGATCTCGACGGCGTAGGCCAAGAACTGCTCTCATACCACGAGGACCCCTGCGGTGCGGGCAAGCGAATCCTCATGATCCGCCCCGCAGCGGGACGGCTGGTAAAAAACTGCCCCGGGACCATCGGCCACATCTGCTGCGGCTATAAGATCATCAACGTCATGACCAATTGCCCCCTCGATTGCTCGTACTGCATCCTCCAGGGGTATCTGAACAATCCCTGTGTGACCCTCTATCCGGAGTTCGCACGGATCTTTCGAGAGATAGATGAGATCGTGGATGCCCATCCTCACCGGATCTTCCGCTTCGGCACGGGTGAGCTGGGTGACAGTCTGGCCCTCGATGGGATCGTCCGTTTTGCCGATGAGGCCGCCCCCTTTTTCTCAACAAAGCACAATGCGATCTTTGAGCTCAAGACCAAGGCCTGCGCAGTGGATCACCTCTTGGACCTGAACCACGGGGGGAGGACCGTGTGCTCATGGTCCCTCAACCCGCCGCGGATCATAGAGGAAGAAGAACATAGAACTGCGTCCCTTGAGGAGCGCCTGCTGGCGGCGCGCCGCTGCGCCGATGCGGGGTATCACTTAGGGTTTCACTTCGATCCCCTCATCGCCTATCCGGGATGGGAAGATGACTATCACAGGGTGGTGGACCTCCTCTTCGAACACATTGATCCCCGCAGGGTCATCTGGGTGAGCCTCGGCGCGCTGCGCTGCCCACCGACACTGAAACGGCTGGCCGAGGAGCGCTTCCCCTGCTCCCGGATGTTCTCCGGCGAGCTGATACGAGGCGAGGATGGCAAGCTGCGCTACCTCAAGCCCATCAGGGCGGCGATGTACCGTCAGATGGTATCGTGGCTGCGGTCCTATGAGGCGGATCTTTTTATCTATCTCTGCATGGAGCGGGATGACGTCTGGCAGGAGGTCTTCGGCACCAGCCCGGGAAACACCGCGGGTCTCAACAGGTGGTTTGAGGGGCGCGTCCGGCAATTCACCGGGGGTGGGCGATGACCACGGCGATAGGGCTCATCTCAGGGGGGCTCGACAGCATCCTGGCAGCCACGGTCATCCTGGAGCAGGGGATCGAGGTGGTCGGTGTTTCCTTCACCACCCCTTTTTTCAGCGGCCAGGGCGCACAGCGGGCGGCGGGGGCGGTGGGTATCCCCCTGCAGGTGCTGGATATTACCGAGACCCACCTTGCCATGCTGCGCAATCCCCCACACGGATACGGCAACAACATGAACCCCTGCATTGACTGTCACATACTCATGCTCAAAGAGGCGGGGAGGGTGATGGAGGGGAGGGGAGGGGATTTTCTTTTTACCGGCGAGGTGTTGGGGCAGCGCCCCATGTCCCAGAACAAGGCTTCGTTGCGGGTTGTGGAGCGGGGGTCGGGGTATGAGGGTTTGGTTCTGCGCCCGCTCAGCGCCCACCTCCTCCCCGAGACCATACCGGAGCAGGAGGGGTGGGTCGATCGGGAGCGGCTGTTGGCGATCAAGGGGCGCTCCCGAAAGGAACAGATGGCGCTGGCCAGGCGATATCACATTACGACGTATCTTTCCCCTGCCGGAGGGTGCCTGCTCACCGATCCGATCTTTTCCCGTCGCCTTCGTGATCTCTTTAATAATCAAGACCCTGTTCAGATCAGAGATATAGAGCTCTTGAAGATCGGCCGCCACCTTCGACTTTCCCCGACAATAAAGGTGATCGTGGGGAGACATGCACGGGACAACGAGAGAATTTCTGAAATGGTCGCTCCGGGGGATGATCTCCTCAAGGTGGAAGAATACCCCGGTCCCCTCTGCCTCATTCCCTCCGGTGGGTCCATGGATGATATCCAGAGGGCCGCCGCCGTCTGTGTGAGGTACAGCGACGCCCCCGAGGATGAGGAGGTGGTGGTGTCGTGTAACAGGGGAGGGGAAGAACGGCGGATCAGGGCGCGATCGTGCCCTGTCGCCTTACCTGCTGAGCTGATGATTTAGGGGGGCTCGGCACCCTGAAGGTCGCCCTGCGGCATCCTGGATTTTTCCTCTTTTGGCGATCATGCCTGGGCAACATCCTCGAACACCATTCGCAGTATTTGAGGCAGTGCTTTCATCAATTCCTCAAAACTCAAAAGGGGATGTTATTTTCTCGAAAAATCCCTATCCTTTGTTGTACTCCTCTCTGATTGCCTTCATGTCCTCCCACACCGCCTTTTTGAAATGTGGATTGCGCAAGAGAAAGGCGGGGTGGTAGGTGGGCATAAGCTTGGCGCCGAGGAAGGGGTAAAAGCGCCCTCTGAGGGCGGATATTTTTTCTTCGGTCTCCAGGAGGGTTTGGGCCGCAAAGGTCCCCAGGCAGCAGATGATCCGGGGCTTGATGGCCTCCAGTTGTTTGAGGAGAAAGGGTAGACAAGTATGGATCTCGTCGGGTCGGGGATCGCGGTTGTTCGGGGGGCGGCATTTCACGATGTTGGCGATGTATACCTCCTCCCTGGTCAGGTCTATGGCCTCGATGATGCGGGTGAGGAGCTCCCCGGCCCTGCCGACAAAGGGCTTGCCCTGCAGGTCTTCATTGCTGCCCGGACCCTCTCCTACGAAGACCAGGCGGGCGTGGGGGTCGCCCGCGCCGAAGACCAGGTGGTTTCTCCCTTCGTGGAGCCGGCACCTGGTGCACGCTCCCAGCTCCTGTCTGATGTCGTCGAGGGTCAGTGATGAATGTGTCTTACTCTGGGTGAGGAGGGTATGGATCCCCAACTCTTTTTGATATCTCAGATGCTCCTTCAACTGGGTGACGATCTGTCCCAATTCCCGATGGGTGTCTTCTTTCATCGGCAGAGAGCCCCTTTCGTGATGATTATTCCTTTTCCCTCATAGTGCCGGTTCTCCCCTTGCAGGGGTTCCAGCGGTAGAAAGGGAGGAACTGCTTTGAGGGGGATGTAATGCTGCTCAACAGATACCCCTATAATCCGTCTTGCAGGATAAGACCATACGCCTCTGCAACCCTGATGTCAAACCGCTTTCCCGATGCATTGATTAGGAGGCATACTTAACCGGACACTTTCTCGTTGACAACAGCGGAATGGGGATGGTACGCTAAACGGGTTATAGCGAGGGTACCGTGTTATAAACTCCGTGGACGTGGTGACCGCAAGGGTTTTGTTGGGGAGAGATATTGGACGTAACCGAAAGGCAACAATTTCCGGCCGTACGATCTTCCGATTTTCCTCATTCTGCATTCTTTCAGCACTTATCCAGCGGCACGGCGTTTTTCCACAACAAAGACTATGCAAAGGCCATCGGGGAGTGGCAGGAGGCCGCCAAACTGCGTCCTGATTTTGTAAGGATGCAGGTGGTGTCGGAAGCCCCTCTCTTTCGGAGCAGCCTCGATGAAGTCCCCTTGCTAGGTCTCTTATATATCCTGTTTTCCGCCGCCCACACGGGGGTGGCCGCCGTTCGCAGCACTTTTGCCCACAAAGAGGTTGTATTCAAGCAGGGATGGATCGTCTTCGCCCGCACCACCAAGACGGAGGAGCGGCTCGGCACCTTTTTGCATCAGAGGGATCTTCGTGCCTCGTTCAATTTGGAGGAAGTTGTTATACAGGCCAAGGAGAGCAAAGAAAAACTTGGTACGTTTTTGGTGAAGGGCGGTTTGCTCAGAGAGAAAGAGTTGTTTGAGTTGTTGGATTTCCAGGTCAAGGAGATCCTGGCCGACCTCTTTTCATGGCAGGAGGGGGACTTTTATTTCGAGACACAGGAAGTAGCAGAAGAGGATGTAGTGGTTAGTTACACGCCCTTGGACGTAGCCCTGTTTGCCGCCAGGAGGGCGCTCGATTTCACCACCTCCAGGAAGATGATTCCCAATAATAAGATTATCTTCCACATCCCCCCCTACATCGAGGGAGATCGAAAGAACGTTTTAGAGGAGTTGGATGCCAATGAAAGATTTATTTTTTTATTGATTGACGGCAATAAAAACGTTGACCACCTGATCAAGCTGAGCGGAGACGACGAGGTTTCCGTTGTCAACATCCTTTATCGTTTGGAATCAAAGGGACGGATCAAAAAGACAAAGGGTGTCGGTACGTACGAAGATGCCGAGCATAGAGAGGTTACTATATTTGTGAAGACCTTTTTGGAAGTCTTCAGATTGGTGCTGGAGCAACTGCGCAAGGAGCTGGGGACGAAGGCCAAGGGAATAGTGGACAGGGCCCTGGAGCAATTGACGGGGGACTATAAGAAGCTATTCGGCGGTGTAACGCTGTATACGAACCTATCCTCAGACGAAAAAAAAATACTCAAGAATATCTCCCATTATTATCCCGATCCCTCCGACAATGTGATCTTCATCGATGGGTTTTATGCCTTGATAAAAAATATATTACAGGCGTTGGCCACTATGTTAGGGATCCCCCTGACGAAACAGGTGATCGCGGAGATCAGGAAGATCAGAGGGAACGTCTATCGATTTTACACCGATTCCCCCATGAAGGGAAAGGTGCTGGAGACCTTCGACAAGATCGTAGCCCAGTATCCCAGGTGACGGCATAACAATACGGAAAGGGGAGTGGCGTATGAAGATTCCCATGGATATGATGGACTTATTTCTTTCGCTGTGTTTGATGTTGGCCATCTATTTGATCATCATTATTGTCTTCTTTTTTGCGCGGAGGAAATATAAGGGGGGGTTGATTGCAACGGTGATCAACCTCGTGATCTGCACCGTCGGTTTTTTCTTCGTGGCCGACCTCTCGCTGCTTTTGAGCTATCAGTACGGCCTCAAGTTGGCTTTTACTGTTCATGTGATTTTCAAGATCATCGCCATGATATTCCTCTCGGTGGGGGGGATGAAGTTCTTTGTAAAATGAGGTTTCGTCCCTCGGCGAGAAAATCATATTGATTTTTATCCCCCTTTCCCGTAGCATATAAATTTACCTTTGAGGGGAAGGGAGCGGGATGTCGTTAGAGGGATGGATTGACGGGGTTGTCTCATGGGCCTATACCCCCTATGGGGGTGTGGCCCTTTTTCTTAACGCCGTAGCCGAATCGTCCTTTTTCCCCATCCCCCCCGACGTGCTGCTTATCGCTCTCGCCATACTGCGTCCCCCGTGGGCCTTCGGGTACGCCGCCCTGTGCAGTGCGGGATCCGTTGTGGGGGGGATCATAGGCTATTTTCTGGGGCTCAAGGGGGGAAGGCCCCTGATGCGACGCCTTTTCTCCGAGGAACGGATTCGGTTTGTGGAGCGGTATTATCAGAAGTACGACGTCTGGGCGGTAGGGATTGCCGGTTTGACCCCCATACCCTACAAGGCCTTCACAATTTCAGCGGGGGTCTTCGCCCTGGATCTGAAGCGATTCATCCTCGTCTCCGTGGTCAGCAGAAGCACCCGTTTCTTCCTCGTGGGGCTTCTGGTATTTATCTTCGGGGAGACCGTGAAGGCCTATGTGACCAAATACCTGGATATCTTCAGCATCGCCTTTGTGACGTTATTGATCCTGGGCTTTTGGATCGTCCATATCTTTGTCAAAAGGGCGGCACGGGGCGAGGGTACGACCCGGAGGACGCCATGAATCCCGCGATATTCAGAGAGTACGATATCAGGGGTTTGGTGGATAAGGATCTTACCTCAGAGACGGTCCGCGAGCTGGGAAGGGGTTTTGGCAGTTACTTCGCCCGGCACGGGATCAAGCGGATCACCGTGGGGAGGGATTGTCGCCCCAGCTCCGATCCCTTTTTCGATGTCCTCCTGGAGGGACTACTGGCCAGCGGCATGGCGGTCACCGATGTGGGGGTTTGCCCCACGCCGCTGCTCTACTTTTCCATCGTACACCTGGAACACGAGGGGGGGGTGATGATCACCGGCAGCCACAACCCTCCCGAGTTCAACGGCTTCAAGGTATGCGTGGGGAAAGACGCTATTTACGGCGAAGAAATTCAGCGGGTGCGGGAGATCATCGAACAAGGGGAGTACATCCGGGGGAAGGGGGGCCTCGCTCGGCATAATATCATTCCGGATTATCATCGTTATGTCCTTTCCAATATCCAGGTGAACCGGGCGATCAAGGTAGTGGTCGATGCCGGCAATGGGACGGGAGGGGTTGTGGGCGTCCCCATCATGCGCGAGCTCGGATGCCAAGTGGAAGCGCTGTACTGTGAGATGGACGGCCGCTTTCCCCATCATCACCCCGACCCCACGGTGGAGGAAAACCTCACGGACCTCATTGCTACGGTAAAAGATACCGGGGCCGATCTGGGGATAGGCTATGACGGGGATGCCGATCGTATCGGGGTCATCGACGAGGAGGGGAGAATAATATGGGGTGACCGGCTGATGATCATCTTCGCCCGCGATATCATCCGAGAGCGGGGAGGGGGTACGTTTATCGGCGAGGTCAAGTGTTCCCAGACCCTCTACGATGAGATCGAGCGGCTCGGGGGGCGGGCCATCATGTGGAAGACCGGTCACTCCCTGATCAAGGACAAGATGAAACAGGAGGGGGCCTTGCTGGCCGGGGAGATGAGCGGGCATATGTTCTTCGCCGATCGGTACTTCGGCTTCGACGACGCCATCTATGCCTCCTGTCGTCTCTTGGAGATCTTAAGCAAGACCGGGAAGAAGGTCTCAGAGCTCTTGGAGGGGATTCCTCAGACCTTTATTACTCCGGAGATCAGGGTGGAGTGCCCCGATGACGTCAAGTTTAAGATCGTAGAGCAGGTTACGGAATACTTTCGTCGGGAATATCCCGTCATTGACGTCGACGGCATGAGGGTGCAATTCCCCGATGGCTGGGGCCTGGTACGGGCATCCAACACCCAGCCGGCCCTGGTCCTCAGGTTCGAGGCCGCATCCCAGGAGCGACTGGGGGAAATCAGGGGAATGGTAGAGGCGAAGGTGAAAGAGTTGATGGAGGATGTGCCATAAAGGGAGTGGGCCTTGTGATGGCGGGCGGAGGGCTTTGGGGGCCCACCAGTCCATCGCCGGCGGGATCGACAAGGCCCTGCGGCGCGGCGAGGAAACCGGGTGTGATGTCATCCAGCTTTTTACCAAGAACGCCAATCAGTGGCGCGTTCGGCCCCTTCTTTCGGATGCCATTGAGGCCTTCCGGCAGGCCCGCCAAGAGACGGGGGTCAGACCTGTAGCGGCCCACGACAGTTACCTGATCAACCTCGCCTCTCCTGATGAGGGGCTCTATAAGCGGTCTCTGGAGGCCCTCTGGGAGGAGATGGAGCGGGCCGAGGCCCTGGGGCTTCCCTATTTGGTGATCCATCCCGGCTCCCATCGAGGCAGTGGCGAAGGGGAGGGGCTCTATGGGATCGCCCGGGCCATCAACCTCCTCCATCAGCGGGGGGCTGGGATGCGGGTACAGATCCTGCTGGAGACCACTGCCGGACAGGGTGCTACCCTGGGTTATCGCTTTGAGCACTTTGCCCGGGTCATCGGGATGATCGAGGAGGATGAACGGGTGGGGGTTTGTCTCGATACGAGTCACGTCTTTGCTGCGGGGTACGATATCAGAACGCCGGGAGGATACGAGGCGACGCTGGAGGAGTTCGATCGGATCATCGGCCTGGACCGTTTGAAGCTCGTTCACCTGAATGACTCCAAGGCCGCCGTGGGCACGCGGGTGGACCGCCATGAGCACATAGGCCAGGGGCACCTGGGCCTGGAACCCTTCCATTTGCTCCTGCAGGACCCCCGTTTGGCCGACCTCCCCTTTATCTTGGAGACCCCCAAGGGGCGGACCGACAGCGGTGAGGATTGGGATTGCGTAAACCTCCGCACGCTGAGGGGGTTGTTGTAAGGCATGGAAAGCGCGGCGATTTCAGAGCGTTTGCGGCAGATTATCGCAGAGGAGATCGGGGCCAAGGGGCCTCTCACCTTTGCCCGGTTTATGGAGCTGTGCCTCTACCACCCCCGGTACGGCTACTATGCCTCAGGGAGGGCCTGTCGAGGGCGGGAGGGGGACTATTACACCAGCCCCACGATCCACCCCCTCTTCGGGGCCCTCATTGCAAAACAGATGGTCCAGATGTGGAGGACCATGGGATCGGGCACATTCCAGATCGTAGAGATGGGAGGGGGAGAGGGGTATCTCTGTTTGGATATCCTGGATTACCTCCAGCAAGAGGAAGGGCAGTTTTATGGGATTCTTACCTACCATATGGTGGAGATCAGCCCTGTTATCATTGAGAGGCAGCGGGAGTTATTGTCTCCCCATGAGGGAAAGGTGGCATGGCATCAACCCGATCAGATGAGGGAGATGAACATTACCGGGTGTTTCATCTCCAATGAGCTCGTCGATGCCTTTCCCGTGCATCGGGCCGTGATGGAGGGGGGGAAACTCAAAGAGATCTTTGTGGATCTGGATAACGGGGTTTTGAAGGAGATCATCGGAGATCCCTCGACGCCTGAACTGGAGGCGTACTTTCAGCGCCTGGGAATCACCCTTGCCGAGGGGCAGGGGGTGGAGGTGAACCTGGAGGCCCGGCGATGGCTCCAGGGGGTGGCGCAGAGCATGGAGCGGGGTTTTGTGGTCACCATCGATTACGGGTATCCGGCCCGGGAGCTCTTCAGCCCCCTTCGTAGAGAGGGGACCTTCCTGTGCTACCGGGGCCACCAGGTCCTCGCTGATCCCTACGCCAATCTGGGCCTGCAGGATATGACCGCTCATGTGGATTTTACCTCCCTCATTGCGTGGGGTGAAGAGTACGGCTTGGCACTCACCGGCTTGGTCCCCCAATACCGCTTTCTCCTCGCCTTGGGGATCCTGGACGAGGTGGCCCGGCTTGGCGGGGAAGAGGAGGGATGGGAGGGCATGGCCGAGAGGCTTACCATCAAGAACCTCATCCTCCCCGGGGGGATGGGAGAGACCTTTAAGGTGTTAATCCAACATACAGGGATAGAGAAACCTCAGCTGGATGGGCTGAGAGGGAATATTCAGGGAGGTGAACAATGGCCAATGAAGCAATCATCCGGTCTTTGACGCTGAAGACCCCTTCCACGATCGTTCTGCTGGTTATGGACGGGGTAGGGGGGTTGCGCGTAGACGGCAAGACAGAGCTGGAGGCGGCCCATACCCCTCATTTGGATGACCTGGCCTCCCGCTCCATCTGCGGGGTGGCCGATCCCGTTTCACCGGGGATCACGCCGGGGAGCGGACCGGGGCACCTGGGGATGTTCGGCTATGATCCCCTGCGCTATGAGATCGGCAGGGGGGTCTTGGAGGCCCTGGGGATCGGGATGGAGCTGGGAAAGAGCGATGTGGTGGCGCGCGGCAACTTCGCCACCATGGATCAGAAGGGGATTATTGTCGACCGTAGGGCCGGGCGTATCCCCACGGAAAAGAACATGCAACTCTGCGATCTCCTGCAGCAGGAGATCGAGGAGATAGAGGGTGTGCGGGTGGAGATCAGACACGGTAAAGAACACCGCTTCGTCCTGCGCTTTATGGAGGAGGGGCTGGACGGCCGTATCGAGGATACCGATCCCCAGAGAGAGGGCAATCCCCCCAACCCGCCTACACCCCTGGTCCCGGAGGCCGAGCACACGGCCCACATCATCAAGCTTTTCGTCGAGCGGGCCAATGGGGTATTGAAAGACCATCACCCCGCCAACACGGTGCTTTTGCGGGGGATCTCCCAGATCCCCGTCATCCCCAGCATGGCCGATCTCTTTAAGTTGACCCCTGCCTGCATCGCCACCTATCCCATGTACAAGGGGTTGGCCCGGTTGGTGGGGATGGAGATCCTGGAGACAGGCGAGGAGATCGTCGATGAGTTCAAGACCCTCAAAAAGCACTATACACAGTTCGACTACTTCTTCCTGCACATCAAGAAGACCGACAGCTACGGTGAGGACGGCAATTATCACAAGAAGGTGGAGGTCATCGAGGAAGTGGACCGGCACATCCCTGTGCTCTTGGAGCTGAAACCCGACGTCATCGCCGTGACCGGTGATCACTCTACCCCAGCCCTGCTAAAGGGGCACAGTTGGCACCCCAACCCCTTCATGCTCTATTCAAAATACGAGCGGATAGACGACGTGCAGGAATTCACCGAGGCGGCGTGCGTC
>CAZMFG010000030.1:0-20022 GCA_964565525.1 uncultured Thermodesulfobacteriota bacterium | reverse complement strand
ACATAGCGGGACTTGATCCCCTCACACCCCCGCTACTAAACGGCGGGGACTTCAAGAGGGAAGGGGATGATTGAGGAAGGTTTTTTTCGAGGCAAATGGAGAGAATATAATTAGGCGCTCTCAACCTTTTAACGCAACACCTGTTGGTATGCCTCGCAGGGTTTATCCCAGTTCAAGGTTTTTCTCGGTCTCCCATTTAACATATTCTGGACCTTTTTGATCTCTCTGCGGCTGACCTTGTTGAAATCTGTCCCTTTAGGGAAGAACTGCCGGATCAACCCATTCGTGTTTTCGTTCGTCCCTCTCTCCCAGGGGCTGGCCGGATGCGCAAAATATACCTGTATGTGTGTCTCGCGGGTGAATAACTTGTGTTCAGCCATTTCTCGCCCCTGATCATACGTCAGGGATCGCCTCAATTGGGCCGGCAACGACTTCATCTCCCGGGCAAAGGCCTTCCTGACTTCCTCCGCCGTCTTGTTGCGTAAAGGCACCAAAATCACAAAGCGCGTCGTCCTCTCCACCAAACTGCCAAGCGCCGATTGCCGATTCCTCCCTATCAACAGGTCTCCTTCCCAATGCCCAGGGACAGTCCTTGCTGCCACCTCAGCCGGACGCTCCTCGATACTGAGCATGTCCTCAAGTTTCCTCGCAATCGTACCCTCGGTGCTCCGCTTATGACGCCGCTTCCGCTCCCGACGCAACATCGCCAATAACCGCTTCTTTAACTCCCCGCGCGGCAGCACATACAAATACGTATAAATCGCTTCATGGGATATCCGCATGGCCTGATCATCAGAATACTCCTTCTTCAACGATTGAGCAATCTGCTCCGGCGACCAGCGCAGCTTAAGTTTGCCAAGGATATACTCCCATAACCGCCGGTTCCGCCTTAATTTGTGTTTGCCCCACCTCCTCTTGCCCGCATTCCTTGCTGCCCGCCGGTGAGACCGGGCTGCCCGATAGGTATATCGGTTCATCCCCGCCCGATTGACCTCCCGACTAATGGTACTCACGTGCCTTGAGAGCGCCCGCGCTATCTCTCGAAAACTCCTCCCCTGGGCTAAATAACGACTGATTTCCTCACGCTCATACAACCCTAACCGCTGATACCTCCCACTTTCCATCTCTAACGCCCTCCTTCAGTATCCCCCCAAGAATACCAAAGTGTTGCGCTAGATTCTTGAGCCTAACTTAGTTTTCGCACCTGTCGATATAAAATAAGAAAGGTCAATCTTTTTTACGCTGAAAATGTGATGCGGCCGCCCCCTCATCCCCCTTCATTGGGAATAGGAGAAACCCCCATGGGAACGATGCCATGTCCTGTAACGGTGAGATTAAGATACCGGTTTTAATCCCGATCAGCGGCTAGCCCCCATCCAGGCTGTGGTGCTCCGCCTTCCGATACCAGGAAACGGGGTCGGTCAAGTACTCCTCGGTGTCCTTCAACGAGAGATAGTGCTCGTTCTCGATCCTGGAGAGGAGGGCAAAGAACTTTTTCTCTTTGGGATCAGAGACCATATTGCTGAGCTCGGCATAGTATTTAGCCCCCTTGGCCTCGAAATTGATGGCGGTCCGCACCGCCTTAAGGTCATTGGTATCTGCCTCCTGTGTCTCATCGATCTTTCGTATGATACCATTCATGATATTGTTGACGGAGGTCCCTCTCACTTCGAGGGGGACGGTTTCGGGCCATTGTTCCCCTTGTTTCCACTTCTCGTGAAGCTCTTTGAGCCGCTCGTAGTGTTCCAGTTCCTCATCCGCGATCCGTTGGAACATGAGCTGGCCGAGGGGGTGTTTAGTCCGCTTGGCGTGCTTGAGATAGAATGTGCGTTCCTTCACCTCATTGTCGAGCGCCACCTCCAGTGCGCTCAGTCTGCCTTTTTCTTCCATCTGTTCCCTCCTTCACGTTAGTACTACGCGATGGTAGCGTTTCTTGCCCGCCCGCAGGATAATGGCACCCTCTCGGACATGCCTTTCAGCGATCACCTCATCGATATCATGAAGGCGTTTGCCGTTTACATACGCCCCCCCCTGCGAGATTAACCTTTTTGCGTCCCCTCTGGAGGTACAGAGCCCGGTGGCGGCGAAGAGCTCATAGGCGGTTATACCCTCTTCGAGACGTCTCTTCTCCACAGCGGTGGTGGGCATGGCCTCGAGGTCCCCCCCCTCGTTGCCGAATGCCGTCCGCGATGTCTCGTGGGCCTTGGCGGCCTCCGCTTCACCATGGGTGATCTTCGTGGCCTCAAAGGCCAAGACCTCTTTGGCCTCTCTGAGGTCGGCCCCGGAGAGCCGTCCGTACCGCTTGACCTCCTCCAGAGGCAAGAAGGTGAACAGGGCCAAGAAGCGCTCCACGTCGCGATCGTCGGTGTTTATCCAATATTGATAGTAGTCATAGGGAGCGGTGAGCGCGGAGTCCAGCCAGACGGCCCCCTGGGCGGTCTTGCCCATCTTGTCTCCCGATGCCGTGGTGATGAGGGGAAAGGTCATGCCATAGGCGACGCCCCCCTCCACCCTCCTGATGAGATCGGCGCCGGCCACGATGTTTCCCCACTGGTCGCTCCCCCCCATTTGGAGGAGACATCCATATTCCCGGTACAGATGCAGGAAATCATAAGCCTGCAGGAGCATATAATTGAATTCCACGAAATTCAGCCCTGTCTCCAACCTCGCACGATACGATTCGGCGGTCAACATCCTGTTGACGCTGAAGTGCCTCCCGATGTCCCGCAAAAATTCGATGTAATTCAAGGGGACGAGCCAGTCGGCGTTGTTTAAAAGCAGGGCCTTGTCTCCACTGAAATCGAGATAGGTGGACAGCTGTTTTTTAAGGCCTGCGGCGTTTTCCGCCACTTCTTCCAGGGTGAGGAGCTTCCTCATCTCCGTCTTGCCACTGGGATCGCCGACAAGGACCGTACCACCCCCTACCAGGGCTATGGGGCGGTGACCTGCTCGCTGCATGTGGACCAAGGACATGATGGGGATCAAGCTCCCGATGTGGAGGCTCGCGGCGGTGGGGTCAAAGCCGATATAGCAGATGACCTTTTTGGAACCCAGGAGATCACGCAGGCCATCCTCATCGGTAGTCCCTTCGATAAATCCCCGTTCCTTTAATATGTCGTATATATTGTTCATGGGCCGGCTTGATTAGTGCCCCTCTTAACCCTGCGGATGCCCACACTGAGGCCGGTGTTCTCATCCACCTCTACGATTGCCCCCTGCAGTTCCACGTTTCCGGTGGCAGGCTCAAATTTGTTTGGCAGGAGGGTGAGAAATCTCTCCAGGGCGATCTCCTTTTTAATCCCGATCACGGAGTCTTGGGGGCCGGTCATCCCCATGTCGGTGAGGTAGGCCGTCCCTCCGGGCAACACCCGATCATCCGATGTCTGGACGTGGGTGTGTGTTCCCAGCACTGCGCTGACCTGGCCGTCGAGGAACCACCCCAGGGCCACCTTCTCGGAGGTGGCCTCTGCATGGAAGTCGACGATAATCACCTTTGTCTCCCTCCGTAAGGCGGCGATATGCTCTTCGGCCGTTTTAAAGGGTGACAGCAGGGGCCGCATGAAGACCTGCCCTTCAAGATTTAGTACCCCCACCTTGCTCCCCTGCGGGGTGGTGTATATCCCGCTTCCTCTGCCCGGCACACCAGGAGGGTAGTTGGCAGGCCGCAGGAGACGGGGCTCCTGATCAAGAAAGGGGATAATCTCTTTTTTCTTCCAGATATGGTTCCCCGAGGTAATGCAATGGACTCCCATGTCAAACAGCATCCCGGCATGCGCAGGGGTGATCCCCATGCCGCCGGAGGCGTTCTCCCCGTTGGCGATGACAAAATCGATCCCCTCACCTATCACTGTGGGGAGGAGTTCCGTCATCGCGCGCCGTCCCCCTTTCCCTACCACATCTCCGATAACGAGTATCCTCAATGGTCTCTCACCCTCTATTTTGCGTATTCCACAGCCCGTGTCTCCCGGATGACCGTCACCTTGATCTGTCCGGGGTAATTCAGCTCCTTTTCTATCTTGCGGGCGATGTCCTGCGAGAGCATCAGCGCCGACTCGTCGGAGACCTCTTCGTTGTGGACGATGATGCGCACCTCTCTCCCCGCCTGAATGGCATAGGACTTTTCCACCCCTGAAAAGGAGTTGGCGATTTTCTCCAGATCCTCGAGTCGCTTGACATAGGTCTCCAGCATCTCCCTCCGGGCGCCGGGGCGAGCCCCGGAAAGGGCGTCAGCCGCCTGGATCAAGACCGCCCAGATGTTGTTGGGATCCGCCTCATCGTGGTGGGCCGCAAGGGCATTCACCACGTCCTCGGATTCTCCGTATTTCTTGGCCAGGTCAGCACCGATGGCTGCGTGTGCCCCCTCGATCTCGTGGTCCACGGCCTTGCCGATATCGTGGAGCAGGCCCACTCGTTTGGCCTGCTTTACGTCGAGATTCAATTCGGATGCCATAATCCCACAGAGGAAGGCGACTTCGAGCGAGTGCTGGTAGATGTTCTGGGCAAAGCTGGTACGGTACTTCAATTTGCCGATCAGCTTGATCATCTCGGGATGTAATCCATGCACTCCCACGTCGAGGGCGGCCTGTTCCCCCGCCTCCTTAATCCCTGCCTCGATTTCCTGTTCCACTTTACCAACGATCTCCTCTATCCGAGCGGGGTGGATCCTCCCGTCGCTGATCAGTCGCTCAAGGGCCGTCCTGGCGACCTCCCGTCTGACGGGGTTAAAGCCTGAGATGATCACCGCCTCCGGCGTGTCATCGATGATTAAATCCACCCCCGTAGCCGCCTCTAAGGCTCGAATATTCCGCCCTTCTCTTCCGATTATCCTTCCCTTCATCTCTTCGTTGGGGAGATTGACCAGCGAGACCGTCTTCTCCATGACGTACTCCCCGGCGTACCGCTGTACGGCCAGGCTGATGATCTCTTTTGCCTTTTTGGCCGCCTGATCTTTCAGCTCATCCTCAATGGCCTTGATCTTTTTAGCGGCGTCATGGCGCGCCTCGTTTTCCATCCTTTCCACCAACAACTTCTTGGCTTCCTCAGAGGTAATGTTGGCGATCTTCTCCAACCTGGCCTTTTCCTGCGATAAGAGCGCCTCGTACTTCTTATCCTGCTCCTTCACCCAGGTTTCCTTCTCCGTCAGAGTCTTCTCTTTCTTATTGATCTCGAGTTCCTTGGCATCCAAGATATCCACTTTTTTGTCGATATTTTCCTCTCGTTGCAGGAGTCTCTTTTCCAGTTTTTGGAGTTCGCCCCTCCTATCGGCCATCTCCTTGTCAAATTCGGCCTTGGTCTGATAGAGGGTGTCCTTGGCCTGCAGCTGGGCCTCTTTTTCCAATATCTCGGCCTTCTTGGTGGCCTCGGCTATGATCTTCTCGGCGGTTTTTTCAGCGGACTCTAATCGAGTCTCTCCCAGCCGCTTATGGATAAAAAATCCCGCCAACAAACCCGCACCACAGATGACGAGAAGGACTATAATGAACAGTAAGACAGAAATCTGCATGAAGCACCTCCTTGCTGGTATTCAACCGTACTCTGGGGCTTATGGTGAGAGTAAAAAGGATGGGATCAGAAAAGCGTTACTGCATCGGCTCAGGAAAGGGTCTCCTGTAACTGATTGTGGTGCATAAAATCCACTGATATGAGATCGTCTTGTTGTGCCGACATATTCCCTTTACCGAAGCAAGAACCTTTTATGTAATCAAAGGCCTGGAGGCCTTTTTGGGGAGGCCGTGCCTCAAAGATATTTCCCACCCACTCACCTTTTTCTTCTGTTACCCCATTTTTAAAGCTATGAATTCCTCTAATCGATCTGTTTTTTCCTCTATCTGCCGCACGAGTTGTTCCGTATTGCCTCTTGCCTGCAGATAATCTTGGGCGATATTCAAGGCCGTGAGAATAGCTATGTGAAGGCTGTCGACCGATTTGGTCCCCTGTGCAACCTCTTTCATTTTACCGTCGACATATTCGGCCACGTGCTTCACCTGTTCCTCCGGAAACTCACTTTTCAGCGTATATCGGTGTCCAAAGATCTCTACGTCAATACTCCTCTTCTCCATCTCCGATCCCCTCCATATACAACCATGAGGGTCATTATCAATCCAAGGGGATCCCCTCCAGTCTCTCTATCAGCCGTTCTATCCTCGTACGAACCTCCAACCGCTCATTCTTTAGGGTGTCAACCTCTACTCTTAGCTTTTCTACTTCCCCTTCATTTTCTTTCATACGGGAGATGAGTTTCCCCCTTTCCTCTTTTAATGTAGTATATCCCTCCAAGATCTTGTTCAGTTTATCCTCTAAGACAGCGAATTTTTGTACTTCATTATCCTTGTCCATATGCCGGGTCCATTGTAGTCGTCTTCCAGCGCAAAGTCAAGCTATTCTGATTTTATCCCTGGACTATCGATTCATCAGGTAGCTCTCGATAAAGGGATCGATATCACCGTCTAAGACCGCTTCCGTATCACCCCGGTCCACGCCGGTGCGGTGATCTTTGACCATGCGATAGGGGTGGAGGATGTAGGAGCGGATTTGATTCCCCCAGGCAATCTCCTTTTTGCCCTTGTGGATTTCCTCCATCTTTTCGGCCCGTTTGCTCATTTCCAGCTCGTAGAGGCGGGCCTTGAGGATCTTCATGGCTGTGGCCTTATTTTTGTGTTGAGAGCGCTCATTTTGGCACTGGACCACGATCCCTGAGGGGAGGTGGGTGATTCGGACGGCGGAATCGGTCTTGTTGACGTGTTGTCCTCCCGCCCCGCTGGACCTGAAGGTATCTATCCTGAGGTCGGCCTCATCGATATCAATGACTACGTCGTCCGGGGTCTCCGGGTATACGAAAACCGACGCAAAGGAGGTATGCCGCCGTTTGCCCGCGTCGAAGGGGGAGATGCGCACCAGGCGATGAATCCCCGCCTCGGCCTTCAGATTGCCGTAGGCATAGTCTCCTTTGATCAGACAGGTTACGTTTTTGATCCCTGCCTCTTCGCCGGCGAGGATGTCGACTATCTCGGCGGAAAACCCCCTGCGCTCGGCCCATCGCAGGTACATACGCAGCAACATTTCGGCCCAATCTTGGGCCTCGGTCCCTCCGGCGCCGGCGTTGATGCTGAGGATGACGTTTCGCGGGTCGTCACGGCCGGTGAACATCCGCGCCAGCTCTAGGGCGGTGAGCTTTTGTTCAGTTGCG
The DNA here is from genome assembly GCA_964565525.1 of uncultured Thermodesulfobacteriota bacterium. GTDB lineage: Bacteria > Desulfobacterota > B13-G15 > B13-G15 > RBG-16-54-18 > JAFGNJ01. The sequence continues at coordinate 12,836 of CAZMFG010000030.1, read as the reverse complement.
GTCAGCCGTTCACGGGCCTCGGCGGATTCTCCCCCATCCTCCACCTCGGCGATCTCCAAAAGGACCTCGATCTCCTCCAACTCCTTGGCTAGACCGTGCCACGCATCGATGTCCCGGAGCAGCCCCCCCTTTTCCCTTAAGATTTCCCGGGCCTTTTGGGCGTCATCCCAAAAACCGGGCGCTACCTCCTGTTTTTCGATCTCCTGTACCCGTTTTTCCTTTTCCTCAAGGTCAAAGATACCCCCGCAGGTCCTTCAGACGCCCTTTTTGGTCCTGGTATTTCGTTTTGAGTTCTTCCATTATTTTCCTCCAACAGATAACTATGTCTCACCGACGAGAGGGGCTATCCGTTGTCTCGTGATCTCCCCTTCATCGTGTGATTTCATTGGCTCTTTATTACTATACTCTTCTCGGGGATTTTTTACAACGCTTCCCGAACCGTACAAAAGAGGTCACAGCAGGAGATGGGTCCACCTGCACATCCTGGGCCCCTTTTCGATGCACATAGAACCTAGCTGAATTATTCACTTGGAGGTGAGGATTTGCTCACATGCTCAGATGGGGGTAATAAAAGGCGTTGACGCATCACCGGAGTTTCGGTACAGTAATACAAAAATTGGGGGATCGTTCAACGGTAGGACAGCGGACTCTGACTCCGTCAATCCAGGTTCGAATCCTGGTCCCCCAGCCATTGATTACAAGGGGTTAGGGATAACCCCTTTTTTCATTTCAGGGACTGTGCCTGTACTTGTACTCTTTTTACTGATTGTCTCTTAGACAAGTTACGTTTTGGTTAGATTATACTGACTAATATTCGAGCTGATACTTGATTGAACGGTTCGGTAGACTAATCGAGCATACGATATTATTATTCTTATTCATACGTGAAGCTTTGAAGACTAAAAGATGTTTGGTTTTGATGATTGTTTCAAGTACAAATAATCAGAATTAGAAATCTCTAAAACTTATTTAATACATCGTGTATTCAGCAGATTAACGATTGAGGTAAATAGCGTTGGCGGACTGCAGCGCTTTTTTAGGTAGAAAATAGAACCATTCTCTTTTCTCTCGAATTCTTAGCTAGTTAACCGATTTATTATCTAACAGGATCTCTTGATAAATATCCAATACTTCTTTTCGCTCCAGATGCAGAAAATGTCCTACATTCTCTATTATTTTGCTTTTGCAATTTGGAATTTGGGAAGCAAGGAATTTAATATCTTCCAAGTCAATAATTGTATCATTTTGGCCGTTTACCAGTGTTGTCTGGGCTTTAATATTTTTCAATTGGACCACATTACCTATTTCGTTTGTCGATATCACAGCCAAGCCGTGCTCATAGAATGTTCGCAATTTTTCCGCACTCATAGTGCAAAATTGGCTTACAATCTTTTTTCTAATCGACAGAGGGAGATCTTTCCCCATACTATCTATTAACGTATCAGCTATTTCCCTTCGGTTTTCCATGTTTATCTCAGAACCCCTCTTAATAGTTTCTATCATCTTTTTGTTAGCCTTTGAGCCTAGGCTGGCTAACATCAATCTTTTCACGGCGTGGGGATATTTTGCAGCAAAAGCAACCGCTATTACACCACCCCAAGAAGCAGCAATAAGGATCAAATCTCTACTGGCACGTGTTGTTTTTAATACCTGACGTAAAATCTCTACCTGCTCATCAAGTGTTACAGAAGGAGAACCCGAAAGAATTTGTGCTTTTCCTTGATTAGGAAAATCAAAGAGAACTATTCTATATTGCGGGGAGAAGCGAGCAATGAAGCTCTGCCACATAGCCATAGACTGTTGGACACCATTCAGACATACAATGTGCTCTCCCCCATTTTCATACAGTCTATAAGGGATTACGAACCTCTTCATTTTCACTTCACCCTTAATAGCTCTAGTAGAATCTTTCATTGGTTTCATGGTTATTTAAAAATAACAAACAATTTTGCACTCATGTGTTTATACAACCTGTCACACGTATTATATCATATATACAATATTTTGGCAAGAGTTTTTATTTTCTACCCTCACAGAGATTGAGCCTTTTGTAGCTATAGATGGTCTGTCGATTAGCGGCTGAATAGCTTCCGGTGTCGGTGGGCGATAGTTCAAGGCGCTGTGTGGCGTGACCGTGTTATATTCCTGGCGCCATTTCTCAATGTTCACTTGGGCATCATTTTTTCATTAACTCACTTCGGAAGGGTTGAAGTTATAATATTTGTCTAATTACAGCATCGCTGATCACCTGTAATAATTCAGCAAAATATGTGCCAAAGTAGTGGTTTCAAAAGGTCCGGGCAATTCCTTTTTTGCTCAACATAAATGGTGTATACACTGTTATATTAATTAAAGGGTGCCGGTGTTGGGCTATCGGCGATGAAGGGCTGCAGGTTTACTATTGTTTCAATTACGGCTGAATGGTGGTGTCTGCCTGCTCTGGCTGGGCTGCAGCCAGCATATTAGTCATGAGGCACACTCGCTGTCTGGGCTTTACGAACAGGCCAATCCCCCGCAACAGGTCTAGACCCTCCATGATGGCTGTCTGCACCTATCTCGGCTCATAGTCCGGACAACGAATAACGCTAACCATTTGATTCATTGGCTCACACCTTTCAAAACGAGCTTTCCATGCCTTCTATAAGTCGGCATCAACCTTGTCTTCCTCCGGTCGTCGTATTCGAGCGGGCAGAATAGCAAATGCGAGGAGAGCTGCAGCCAACATGATGAACATGGCAACGAACAGCGCGTCTGCCATACCCGTAACGAATGCCTCGCTCGCCGTAATGTGGATTATTTGCGCTAGCATCTGGATGGGGATGTGCTCGGCGACTACGTGTGCGCCCTGAATACCACTGCGAATTGCTTCGAGCACCCCTTCGTTCATATTACTGCGGATAATGTCAAGTACCTCTGTCGGCAGACTGTTGTAAAGCGGGTTATTGAAATCCAGCATCGGCTCGATTCGGTCGAGATACACCTTGTTCAAGATCGTCCCGAGCACCGCCACGCCCAGCGCGCCGCCAATCTGACGCGTGGTGTCGTTCATCGCCGAACCAATCCCGGCCTTGCTGAGGGGCACCGAGCCCATCACCGAGTTGGTTGCTGGCGACATTGCCAGGCCGAGACCTGCCGCTACTATACTCAGCCCGGTCAGGACTACTGTATAGTCTGTATCCACAGCAACTACGTGCGACAGAAAGAGCATGCCGCCGGCTGCCACCACCAGCCCGGTACCGACCGTGATTTTGATACCGAAACGCTCTGCCAACCGTGCCGACAGCACCGATGCCACCATCACGACTATCGACATCGGCAGAAGCCGCAGCCCGGTTTCAAGCGCGCTGTAGCCCTGTATTGATTGGAAATACTGACTCATGAAGAAGACGGAGCTGAATAAACAGAACATAACCAGCACCATGGCAATGTTGGCTCCGGTGAATGACATATTCCTGAAGAAACGGACCGGCAACATAGGGTTGGCTATGTGTTTCTCCCACCATGCGAACGCGCCCAGCAGTATCACCGCCGCGCCAAATGCCCACAGCACATTAGTGGCCGTCCAGCCAACAGAGCCAGCCTTGATAATTCCATAGACTAGCGCGAACAACCCTATAATAGACAGGATTGCTCCGGGGATATCAGGACGCGGTGTACTTGTGTCTCTGGACTCTTCCACGACAAAGAAATTACCGATGAGGGCGATGATAACGACTGGTATGTTGACGAGAAAAACCGAGCCCCAGCTAAAATGCTCCAACAGCCAGCCGCCAACAACCGGTCCCAGACCGATACTCAACCCAAACACCGCTACCCAGATAGCTATCGCCCGCCCACGTTCTTTGGCATCGAGAAAGGTAGCGGTCAAAATCGATAATGTGGCAGGCATGATTATGGCGGCGCCTATTCCCGTAAACGCGCGTGTGGCGATAAGCATCCCAGTAGACGTGGATAGCCCTGACGACAGTGATCCCAGGCCAAAAAATACCAACCCTACCTGCAACGCCTTTTTACGTCCGTATCTGTCGCCGATTGATCCCATCGTCAACAGCAGTGAGGCGAAGACTAGTATGTATGCGTCAACAATCCATTGGAGGTCACTGGCGCTCGCCATCAATGCTCGTGCGATGGCCGGCAGCGCCACAAAAAGAACAGCGTTGCTGAGGCCAATCACGAGCAGTGATATGCAGATAAATAGTAGACTAATCCATCGTTTATTTTGCAAAGTATCCATAATGCCCTCCTCCCTTCGGCTGATTATATACTTGCCAAATGACCGCTAAGTTAAAATCAAAAAACCAATGGGCTATCAACGAACATCTGCCACTATCTTTGTAAGGATGTTAGTCAGGTCCATATCGCGTGATGAAGTCGTGCAGCGCCGGCGCTCCGCGACTGGCTTCAAGCGCATTCATCAGATCCGGCATGTTTTTCCGGTATTGCTTGAAACAGTTCATGCTTACCATTCTTGAAGTGGTAGTACATGGCGGCTTCGGTGCAGCCTACGTGTTCAGCAAGCTGGCGCACGGAGGTGGCAGCGTACCCATTCTCAATGAACAGCTGGGCGGCCACATCAACGATCAGTTCTCGCTGGCATATAGCAGAGTTTTCAATGCGTGTCAAGTCTGGTAGGACAGCGGACTATCTAATCCTGGTCCCCCAGCCATTGAAAAAATTAAGGACCTTGCTCGGTAGAGGCGAGGTCTTTTTTTGCGCTTTTAAAATAGTTCGGTTCGACCAACAATACGTTATTCTTTACCATCCTTCTCCGAGATCTTGGCCCAGGTGTCGCGCAGGGCGACGATGCGGTTGAACACGAGCTTGTCTTTGGAAGAGTCAACAGCATTCATGCAGAAATACCCGTTCCTCTCGGACTGGTATCTGCTGCCCGAGGCTGCCTCAGCCCTGAATAATTAAACCATTACTATTTATTAGGACTTCTTTTTCCCCGGCTTTGTGTAAATTTCTTTTCAAATTCCAACTATTCAGCCTGTGAAAAATCTCATCGGTTGTGAAGTCTTCCATGAATTCAGCAGAGAAAATTACTAGATGTCTAATACGTCCATCAGGATTATCAATGCGCATTTTAAGGGAATCACCCATATAGAAGTCTTGCTGCACTTCAATGAGACAGTCGGGGAACAATTCTTGAACATAATTCTTGATCTCAAATCGTTTCATAATAGACGCAACCGTATCAAAACTGACCCCGTGCTTCTCGGCAATTATCTCTACTAATTTCTCCTTGGCCTCGGCGCTGCTATCTTTTTTGAGACCCCTGTCCCACTCTTGCTCAAGGTGCTTTATAATGCTATTCAACCGTTCCATTGCAATCCTCCTTAAACGATCAGTTTAGCTCATGGTTAATCTTACTGACCATGACCTGAAGGTTGTCAGGATCGGCCTTTCTGGTTTGTGGTCTACCAAAACCATGCCGGCCAGGGACCCCTCACCTTAGTGCGCTCCCCTTCGGGAAGAGGAAACGGTATAACACTATGTTTCAGACAGCTCCCCAGAACGGGATTGTCCAGTTATTTCTCCTTCTCCGCAATCTTGGCCCAGGTGTCGCGCAGGGTGACGATGCGGTTGAAGACGAGTTTGTCTTTGGAGGAATCAACCGCATCCAGGCAGAAATAGCCGAGCCTTTCGAACTGGTATTTGCTCCCCGGTGCTGCCCCTGCCAGGCTCGGTTCAACCCGGCATGAGGTCAGGGTTTCCAACGAGTCCGGGTTCACGAATGCGGTAAAATCCGTGCCGGCCTTTTCAGCCGCAGCGCTCGGATTCGCCACTTGGAAGAGGCGGTCGTAGATGCGCATCTCGGCCTCTAAAGCGTGGGGGGCAGAGACCCAATGGATCGTGGCCTTGACCTTTCTGCCGTCCGGGGCATACCCCCCTCGCGTCTCTGGATCATAGGTGCAGTGTATCTCTATAATCTCCCCGGTCTTTTTGTCTTTGACGGCACGCTCGCATTTAATGAAATAGGCATTGCGCAGCCGCACCTCGCGACCGGGTGCCAGACGGAAGAACTTTTTCGGTGCCTCCTCCAAAAAATCATCCCGCTCAATATAGAGCTCGCGCGCGAAAGGCACTGTGCGTGACCCCATGGCGGGGTCTTGCGGGTGATTCGGCGCATTGAATTCCTCGGTCTTGTCCTCAGGGTAATTATCGATGATTACTTTAAGGGGGCGTAGTACGGCCATGGCGCGGGGGGCGTGTTCGTTTAAGTCGTCGCGCACGCAGTGTTCGAGCAGCTCCATATCCACCATGCTGTCCCGCTTGGCCACACCGATGCGCTCGCAGAACTCACGGATCGCCTGTGGTGTATAGCCGCGCCTGCGCATCCCCGCCAGGGAGGGCATCCGGGGATCTTCCCATCCGCTGACAAGACCTTTCCTCACCAATTCCGCCAACAGCCGCTTGCTCATGACCGTATGGCTGAGGTTGAGGCGGGAGAATTCGATCTGCTGGGGGTGGCACGGAGTCTTCAGCTCGTCGAGGATCCAGTCGTAGAGCGGACGATTGTTTTCGAACTCCAGCGTGCAGAGGGAGTGGGTGATCCCTTCGATAGCATCAGAGAGGCAGTGGGCGAAGTCGTACATGGGATAGATGCACCACCTATCCCCGGTGCGGTAGTGGGGGATCTGTTTGATGCGGTAGAGGACCGGGTCGCGCATATTCAAGTTGGGGGATGCCATATCGATCCGGGCGCGCAGGACATGGGCGCCGTCTGCGAACTCTCCCGCACGCATGCGTTCAAAGAGATCTAAACTCTCCTCGATTGGACGGTTACGATAGGGGCTCTCTTTTCCCGGTTGTGTAAGGGTACCGCGATACTCCCTGATTTCATCGGTACTCAAACTGCACACATAGGCCTTGCCGGCCTTGATGAGCTGTACGGCGTATTGGTAAAGCTGTTCGAAGTAGTCGGATGCGAAGAACTCCCGCCCTGCCCACGCAAACCCGAGCCAGCGCACGTCCGCCTTGATCGCATCCACGTATTCTAGGTCTTCGCCGCTGGGATCGGTATCATCGAACCGCACATTACACGTGCCCTTGTAGTCGGCGGCAATACCGAAGTTGAGGCAGATGGACTTGGCGTGGCCGATATGGAGATAGCCGTTCGGCTCCGGCGGAAAGCGGGTTGCGACCCGTCCGTCATGCTTGTTCACCTTCAGGTCTTCCGTGATGATGGCGCGGATGAAATCCGTTGAGGACGCCTTCTCTGTTTGCATAATCGATTCCTCAGCAGCTATCTTCCTAATGACGAGAACAGTAATAGCAAGAATACCACGAGAACAGGGCGATGTCCATCAGAAGGGGAAGACAGTGCGCCGCATATCGAGCAAGGTTTCTCCGCTTGACTTGTATGGGACATTTGATACAATACGTGCTATTGTTATCGGAGAGTTCAAGGTCCCATCGTCTAGTGGCCTAGGACATCGGCCTCTCACGCCGAAAACACGGGTTCGAGTCCCGTTGGGACCACCAGAAGAATTGCGAGGGGTTAGCATACAGGCTAACCCCGTTTCATTCGCATGAGACGGAGGGAGCAGCGCGATGGTATGGGCGGGGAGGATCAGGGTTCAGGCGCCTATTCGACGGGTATGGGACGCGCTCCTGGAACCGGAGACTTTGCAGGCCTGTATACCAGGTGCGGAGATAATCGAACGTCTCGATGAGAGACAGTATCATGTCATCATCAAGCAGAAGGTCGGCCCCCTTACCGCACGGTTTACAATGCAGGTAACGCTGACCACGGTTGAGGCCCCGACTCGTCTTGAATTGGAAGGTGAAGGGGCGGATATGGGGAAGGCCGGTCGTATCGTCCACAAGACCCGTATCGACCTCCGAGAAACCGCAGGGGGTGTCGTGGAGATCTCGTACCGGACCGATGCACGCATAGTAGGCAAGCTGGCCCTGTTTGGAAATAGGATCATGCAGGCCAAGGCAAAAAAGGTGGAGGCGGAGTTTACCGAGGCCCTGCAGGAACGACTGGGCAACAGGGCATAGCAGTCGTGCCGTCGATGTCCTGTTGTGAGCGGATTATTGCTTCCCGGGGTGTAATGGTCTATCTTATCATGAGTTCACGACTGAAGGAAGGAGGGGGCCATGCAGGAGATATCGTGGAATGAAGCCCTTGAATTGGGCTCCCCATACCCCTATACCCTTGCCACCACCGTGGGGAAAGACGGAAGGCCCAATATCATCGGTTTGGGGTGGTGGAGCATCGTCTCGTGGGAGCCCCCCATGATCGCCATCTCCGTGGGGCACGGACGGTACTCCCATGAATGTCTGGAGCACTGCGGGGAGTTCGTCCTTTGTTTTCCCGCTGAGGAGCAGAAGGAGGGGGCGTGGCTCTGCGGGACCACGTCAGGGAGAAAGGCGGATAAATTCTCCGAGGCCGGTTTTCAGCAGGTCCCCGCCAAGGTCGTCGCCCCTCCCATTATCGAGGGATCGACGGTGGCGTACGAATGCAAGGTCGCTACGAAAGTAGCCGCAGGTGACCATACCCTCTTCATCGGTGAGGTGGTGGCTATCCACGGCTCGCCTGAGCGGACCCGGCACCTCTACTCCGTTCACTACCGCAAGCTCGTGAGCATCGATTGCAAGGGCCACTGCAATTTTGAGCTGTGATCTATGGTGAGGTCTTCTTATAAGGGAGCATTTCCACAGTGAGGGAGGGACCGATGCTGCGCATGGAGATATCGGGCAGGGATGCATATACCATAGAATGTTTGGTCTTGGATATGAACGGGACCGTCGCCACCGATGGGAGGGTCTCCGGCAAGGTGAGGGATAAGATCAACCTCCTGGCCAAGCGGCTGAAGGTATATATCCTCACCGCCGATACCCGGGGCGATGCCGAGGCACGGTTGGGTCGCACCACGGCAGAGCTGGTGAGACTCGATGCGGGTGATGAGGCCCCGCAGAAGGAGCGGTTTGTCAGGGAGATCGGCGCTGAGAAGACCATCGCCGTGGGGAACGGCTATAATGACCATCTGATGGTCAAGGAGGCGGCCCTCGGTATCGCGGTCATCGGCAGGGAGGGTGCGGCCGGGGAGACCATTGCCAACGCCGATGTGGTGGTCAATGAGATGATAGACGCCCTTGATCTCATCCTCAAACCCCTCAGGCACCAAGCGACCCTCAGAAAGTAAACTACAGGGGTCAATCCCGCCCCACAATATAGCTTTATGGAAGCGGGATGCCGCTGGCGGTAGGATTTGAGGGTTCAATCCCGCACCGCTTTAAATAAATTAGGGAATGCGGCCCCGCTCCACAGTACAAAATAGGGAATACGGGGTCCCGCAAGCGGGAGATGTGTCGCCCAGCGACACCCCATCAATAAAAATATCCGAATGTGTCACTTTGTGACATCCTGCTTTCCTTAAACTTAAAATTTAAGGAGCAGGGGTAGGGGGCCGCTAGCGGCAGGGTTCGGGTAAAAACCATTCAAACATATGGGACAAAAATCGAACTAAAGTCTTCGTCTAAAGACGAGAGTTTTCTCCTATTTCCCGAGGAAGACAATAATAGGCCCTCGTTTGATTTCGATCCTTTCTGTGTTATTATACGCGCATAATCTTCACCCGAGGAAATTGAATGCACTTTTTTCAGCACAAAGCAGGTATCTTGCACTGTGAAGAGACCTCGGTGGAAACGATAGCCCGCGAGGTGGGGACACCCTTCTATCTTTACAGCTACCGGACCCTGGTCCGCCACTATGAGGCCTTTGACGAGGCCTTCAAGGGGCTACCCCATCTGATCTGCTACTCGGCCAAGGCCAATTCCAATCTAGCCGTGCTTAGGACCTTTATCAACCTGGGTTCCGGGGTGGATGTCGTCTCAGGGGGCGAACTCTTCCGGGCCCTGCACGCCGGGGCCGATCCCGCCAGGATCGTCTATTCCGGGGTGGGAAAGGGGGAGGATGAGATCAAGTATGCCCTCCACGAGGGGATCTTGATGATCAATGTGGAGTCCTATCAAGAGATCCACCACATCAACGGCATCGCGGGCGCCATGGGGATCCAGGCACCGATCTCTTTAAGAGTAAACCCCGACATCGACCCGCAGACCCATCCGTACATCGCCACGGGGATGAGGCAGGCCAAGTTCGGCATCGCCATCGAACGGGCCGTGGAGTGGTATCGGGAGGCCAAGGAATTGCCGCATTTAACAATAAGAGGGGTGAGTTGCCATCTCGGCTCTCAGCTCACCGAGATAGGACCCTTTGTGGAGGCCCTCAAGCGGGTTAAGGAGCTGGTCCTCAGACTGGGTGATGAGGGGATAGAGCTGGAATATGTGGATCTCGGCGGGGGGTTGGGGATCACCTACCACCAAGAGGAACCCCCCCATCCACAGGAATATGCCCGGGCCATCATCGCAGAGGGGAAGACACTCCCCTGCACCTTCATCTTCGAACCGGGGAGGGTGATCGTGGGCAACGCGGGGATACTGGTCACGCGGGTCCTCTATACCAAAGAGGGTGACAAGAACTTCGTGGTCGTCGATGCGGCCATGAACGACCTCGTCCGACCTACCCTGTACGGGTCATATCAGGAGATTGTTTCGGTTAAGGAGAAGAAAGGGGATGAGATGGTGGCGGATATGGTGGGACCCATCTGCGAGAGCGGCGATTTTCTGGCCCGCGACAGGACGATGCCCCGCTTTGAGCCGGGAGATCTGGTGGCGGTGATGAGTGCGGGGGCCTACGGGTTTGTCATGTCCTCCAACTATAACTCCCGTCCTCGGGTTGCGGAGGTCCTGGTCAAGGATGACGCATTCCATGTGATCAGGGAGCGGGAGCAGTATACGGATCTCATTCGGGGGGAGCAAATTCCCCCGTTCTTGGAGGGATGATGAAGGAACACGTCGCATTCTATAAGATGACGGGCGGGGGAAACGATTTCATCCTCATCGACAACCGAGAGGGACAACTCGATGTCGATGCCCTGCGCCCCGCCGTACCCCAGCTCTGCCGCCGTAAGCTCTCCGTTGGGGCGGACGGCCTGATCCTCCTCGAACATTCGGCAAAGGCCCACTTTCGCTGGTACTTCTTTAACGCCGACGGCAGCGAGGCGGAGATGTGCGGCAATGGGGGACGGTGTGCCGCCCGGCTGGCCCACCTCTTGGGAATGGCCCCTGCCGATCTCTCTTTTGAGACCGCCGCTGGGCTCATCAGGGCCCAGGTGAAGGGGAGGGGGGTGAAGCTGACCCTTCCCCCTCCGTCCGATATCAGGCTGGGGATCGCCCTGCCGATCGGTGAGGAGGAGATCAGCGTAGATTTTATCAACACCGGGGTCCCCCATACGGTGATCTTTACCCCTGACCTCGAAGAAACCGATGTGGTCGGTTTGGGGAGAAAAATTCGCTTTCATGAGGCCTTCCAACCGGCGGGGACCAATGCGGACTTCATCCAGGTAACAGATAGCACTATCCGGATTCGCACCTATGAGCGGGGGGTGGAGGACGAGACCCTGGCCTGTGGCACCGGGGCAGTGGCCGCCGCCCTCATCGCCGGCTTACGGGGATTGACCACCTCACCTACCACGGTCATCCCCCGCAGTGGTGAGGCCTTGACTATCTATTACGAGAGGACAAACAAGATACAGGAGGTCTTTCTCGAAGGGGAGGTGAGAATGATCTATCACGGTTGGCTTGAGGAGGATGCACTATTGTGAAGGTCGTGGATACGATTCTCGATGCCGTGGGGGACACCCCCATGGTGCGTCTGAACAAGGTAACAGGGCACGCAATCTTCGCCAAGGCGGAGTTTCTTAACCCGGGCGGCAGCGTCAAGGACCGAGTGGCCAAATACCTCCTTGAAGAGGCGGAGCAGGAGGGGCGCCTGAAAAAGGGTTCCATCATCATGGAGCCGTCTTCGGGCAATACGGGCATCGGGATTACCTTGGTGGGTGTGCAAAAAGGATATCGGGTGATCATCGTCATGCCGGAGAACATGAGCGAAGAGCGCAAGAAGATCATCCGCGCCTTCGGAGGGGAACTGATCCTGACCCCTGCCGAGGGGGGGATCGACGGAGCGGTGCAAAAGACCATGGAGCTGGCTGCCAAGGATCCCGCCGTCTACGTCCCCCAGCAGTTCGAAAACCCCAAGAACCCGGAGATCCACTACCTCACCACCGGACCGGAGATATGGGAACAGATGGATGGCGAGATAGATTTCTTCGTGGCGGGGGTCGGCAGCGGAGGTACCCTGGGAGGGGTGGGTAAATATCTCAAGGAGCGCAAGCGGCAGATAAAACTCATCGCGGTGGAACCCCAGAACAGCGCCGCCCTGCTCGGCCACGAGCCGGGCCTCCATCAGATCCAGGGTATCGGCGACGGCTTTGTCCCCACGGTTCTGGACACCTCGCTCATCGACGGGGTGATCACAGTGAGCGATGAGGATGCCATCGAGACGACACGCCGTCTCGCCAAAGAAGAAGGGCTCCTCGTGGGGACCTCCTCCGGGGCCAATGTCTGGGCCGCCATCAAGGCGGCTGACCAGGGAGGGGGGAACATCGTCACCGTCCTGCCGGACAGGGCGGAGCGCTACTTCAGCACGAGCTTGATATAAGAAAAGTCCCGCTCTGCTGTATATAAATCAGCGGATGCGGCCCCGCTCCATAGCACAGAAGAAGAAATGCGGGGTCCCGCAAGCGGGAGATCTGTCGCCACGCGACAGAGGGTTCAAGGGTTTTACGAAAACTTTGAAATCCTAGCTTGAACTCAATTACTTCCCTCTCCACCAAGGGAGAGGGAAAGGGTGAGGGGGAGACATAGATATGATTAAAGCCATCGTAATGGGGGCGGCCGGACGCATGGGTCGCATGGTC
>CAZMFG010000029.1:18447-20212 GCA_964565525.1 uncultured Thermodesulfobacteriota bacterium | reverse complement strand
GCTTCTCCAGGCACAGATCGAGCCCCATTTTTTGTTCAACACTCTGTCCAATATCCTCAGCCTGCTCGACACCGATCTGAACAAAGGGAAATCCATGCTGATGGATCTCATCCACTATTTACGGACTTCCCTCGCCAAGACACGTGAGGAGGCAACCACCCTCGGACAAGAAATGGAGATGATCAAGGCCTATCTCAACATCTTTAAGGTCCGGATGGAAGGTAGACTTCGCTACAGAATTGATGTACCAAAGAGCTTCGAGAATATTCCATTCCCCCCCATGCTGGTCCAGCCATTAGTGGAAAACGCCATCAGGCACGGGATCGAACCGAAGATCGAGGGAGGCGAGGTAAACATACTAGCGAAGAAAAATGGAGATGTGATGAGCGTGGAAATTGCCGATACCGGTACCGGTCTCTATAAAGACGGCGATATGGGTTTTGGGATTTCCAACGTCAGGGAACGTCTCCAATCCCTGTATGGTGACAAAGGGCGGTTGATCCTCGAAGAGAATCACCCTTCCGGACTCAAAGCAATTATTGAGGTGCCCTATGGAACAGACCAAGGCGATCATCGCCGATGACGAAGAACAATTACGCAGGTACCTCATATCGCAGCTCTCTGAGGTGTGGCCCAATCTCATCATATGCGGCGAGGCCAGAAACGGCAAGGAGGCCCTGGAGCTGATCGATCAATGCCGACCTGAGATCGCCTTCCTCGATATCAGAATGCCGGGCCTATCCGGCCTTGAAGTAGCCAAAGAGATCGCTGGGTCATGCTGGGTCGTCTTTGTCACCGCTTATGACAAGTACGCAGTGGAGGCCTTCGAGCACGAGGCCATTGACTACCTCTTAAAGCCGGTAACCCCTGAGCGCCTTGAAAAAACCGTTAAGCGCTTAAAAAACCAAATTATCTCCTCCCAGAAACCCCCCCGGGAGATCGCGGAAATTGTAGAGCGATTGATGACCAGCTTGCCAAAGAGACAAGCACCGGCGTATTTGCAGTTTGTGCGAGTCCAGAAGGGGGATGGTATCCGGCTCATTCCTGTAGAGGAGGTATATTACTTCAAGGCCAGCGATAAATATACCATGGTCATAACGAAGGAGGGTGAATCTCTCATCAGGACGCCTATCAAGGAACTGGCCGATGAACTGGACCCCCAGCAGTTCTGGCGTATCCACCGGGGAACGATAGTCAACGTACAGTGCGTTGATCAGGTGAGCCGTTCCGTGACCGGCAGGGGGGTTGTCAGGCTCAAAGGCCGGCCTGAATCGCTCTCGGTCAGCAGACAGTATATCCATCTCTTCAAACAGATGTAGCGATATCTACCCGGCATCATGTAACAAGATACCTTATTCAGATGTCTTCCCTTTGACAAGGGCATGGGCCCAGTCTAGGATGCGTGTCAGCCGTGGAACAAGAAGCTCACGGGCTTCCTCATAGCTTAGCCAGCGATATTCATGGTGCTCCGGTCTGCCCAGTTCCTGACTGACCGGCAGGACTACTTCGCTCTGGCGGGTCTCTGCTACATAGTAGCGGGCCACCTTGCCCTGTCCGTACGGTTCGGTCTCCCGGTAGCCATAGCCCCAAGAAAAGACCAGGTCCGTCAGGCCGGTCTCCTCCTCAACTTCACGACAGGCTGCCTCAAGGGGGTCCTCGCCGGCCTCCACAACACCCTTGGGAAAGTCCCAGTAGTTGTAGGCGCGTAACAAGAGATACCGCCAGGTATCCCCCTCGCGCCGCACCACGATCACCCCTGCCGACA
>CAZMFG010000029.1:0-18347 GCA_964565525.1 uncultured Thermodesulfobacteriota bacterium | reverse complement strand
TTATATATTACCTGCGTTTACTACGTTTCGTACGTTTACTTGGTTTCGCACGTTTAGCACGTGGAGTAGAAAAAGTAGGAAACGGCTCAACTCCTGCTTTCCTTTCCAGGAACCTCGATGCGGCAATCGCTTCTGCAATCATCCAGAGCATGAGCACGAAGATAAGAATGGCCATGACAAGGAGAAAGGTCTTTCCGGTCGAAGAAAAACTCCTGATATTTATCAGCATCGCCCACCCATCCATAACCACCATAAATATGAAGGGAATAAAAGCGATCCAGATCGGAAGTTTTTTCCTGAGGAGGTAGATCGTGAGAACTAACAGGGCAAGCCCCGCGAGAAGCTGATTGACCGTTCCGAACAGAGGCCAAAGGGTCATGGCACCCTTGCCATCGCCGCTGTAAAAGGCGAGAACCATCGCAGTAATAACTGCGAAGAAAGTTGCCACATACCTGCCCGTTATGGGCTTTGCGCCCCAGCTCGTTCCCAGCTCAGAAATGACGTATCGCTGAATCCTGGTGGCCGTATCCAGGGTAGTGGCAGCAAAGGAGACCACGAACACCCCCATGATAGTTATGGCTATTTTCATGGGAATACCGTAACTCTCCAGAAGGTTGGCCGAACCTATTACAAAGGCATCGAGCTTTGACTTAAGACCTGCTGCTGCGGCCCACGATGCATAGTGTTGCGTAAATGCAGCAGTACCGGTCAAAATCTCGCCTCCTTTGAGAGTATAGCCGAGGCCGATACCAGCGCCACAGGCGACGATCACCAGAACCGAGAGGCCCCCCTCCATCAACATTCCCCCATATCCCACAAATTTGGCATTGGTCTCGAGGTCACACTGTTTGGAAGAGGTACCTGAACTGACCAGGGAGTGAAATCCGGAAATGGCCCCACAGGCGACGACCACAAAGATCATGGGGATCATCAATGGAGCCCCTGCGGGAGACGCATTAAGGGTTGGCGCCACAAAGGTTGGATGAGCTACGATTACCCCAAGACAAAGGAGTGCCAAAGCGATAATAAGCTGGTGTCCATTGATATAATCTCTCGGCTGCAACAGCTGTTGGACCGGAAGTGTGGAGGCTATAAAGGCATAGATGAAGAGGAGGACCATCCAGACCATTATTGGGGACAGGCCGAACATGCCGGGCATATTTAACGGCTGGTAAGCGCCTATGACCACGGTTATGTACATGATAATCACAGCCACAATGCCCAATGCAACAGGATTCTTCCCCCTCTTGTACACCATATAGCCCAGCCACACAGCGATCGGTATCTCAAGCCACACAGGAATTACGGCCTGTGGATAAAGAGTGAACAAGATAGCGATAATCAGGGCAAAGATCGCCACAACTATCCAGAGTTCAAAAAATATGATCCACAGGAAGAGCTGTCTCACCCGGGGGTTAATGAGATCGCTGACCAAATCACCGATCGAGCGTCCCTTTGCCCGCATAGACACCACCAAAGATCCGAAGTCGTGCACTGCGCCCATAAAAATGGCGCCAAACACGACCCATAAGACGGCGGGGACCCACCCCCAGATAATGGCAATCGCTGGCCCTACAATGGGTCCGGTGCCGGCAATGGAGGTGAAATGGTGCCCGAACAGCACTTCCTTTTTTGCAGGGATGAAGTCGACGTCATCCCGCAACTCTGTAGATGGGCACTTGGCAACAGGGCTCAGTTTAAATATCTTTTTCCCCAGATATCTTCCATAGGTGTGATAGGCAATAAGATAACCTGCAAAACAAATGGCAGCCAAAAGTAAAGAGTTCATATTGTCCTCCTTGTTGAGGGTTATGTTATTCTACCGTAAGCTATCCTTCTCGCCATAGAAATAACAGAAATCCAGTCTCACCTCCCTTCTCACCATATCACCCAACATCCATCATCGTTGCCCTCAGATCCTCGAGGTTTTTCACGATAACCTCATAGGTATCTTTGCTGAATCTTTTGTGAATATTTTTAATTTCTTGGCGGGGATCAGGAGATTCTATAAGTTCTACGTTTTTTTCGCTGGAGAGCTTTATGACATTTTTGTGCGGTCTTTCGTGATAAAACATAAGTGCGCGCTGTGCCTTCAGTCGATGAGCTGTGTCGGCCATATAGTCAACATCCATAACTCCGATCTTTTGTGCAAAAGAAACGATTATCTTCTGCTTGGACGCCATCTACTCACCGCTTCGCTCACATTTTTTTACTAAATCATCTCCACTGAGGTTTCCTTCACTTTTATCTATCAGTGCTGGCCAATTCTATAGTATAAATCAATGATATTGTCAAGTATCTTCTGTATGCTCGCCCCGCGTGGGCAAGGAGAGCGGTATCCCCGTGACGGTGCTGTGATGGATGAGCCAGAGGAGATATGGAAGGTCTTTTGTTCCATCTCAGGACTCAGGAAGGGGATGCCCCACCACGATGCTCTCGATCTCTTTTATGCACTGATCCTCATCCAGAAACACCAGCGCCTTGATTCCCCGCGAACGCGCCCGCCCCACATTGCCCGGATCGTCGTCCACAAATACGACCTCCTGGGGGGCAAGTCCGAGGTCTGCCACGACATCGTCGAATATGGAGGGGTCGCGTTTGCCCTTGCCCAGGTGGTAGCTGTTGTAGACTTTGTCAAAATCTTGGGAGAGGTGCAGTTGTGCATCCAGGTAATCGAGCCACTCGGTTTGATCGCTGAGGATGGCAGTAATATACCCCTGCCGGCGCAGGCTGCGGACCAGGGCAAGCATGCGGGGGCGCGGTGCGAACCGCGATGCAATAGCACGGACAAGGGAGTCTAAATCGCCGGCAATGCCGGTTTTGCCGCGCAGGATTCGCCAGAAGTCTTCCGCGGTACCCTGACCGATGATATAACCGGATTCGTAGATCGCATCATAGGCCGCTTGATGGACGCTCTGCGGATCGAGCCCTTGTCGGCGGGCGAGATCATAGAGCCCTTCGCGAAACCCCTCTTCCACCAGGACACCACCGAAGTCAAACAGAACCGCACGGATGGGGCCTTCTTTCATGACGTTGTTGTTATAGTTCAAAAACACAAAAAACTCAACCCCGAACCGTCATTCCCTTATGTTACCGAGCGTGGTAGAATAAAGCGTTCCGCAATAAACAGGAGTAGCGTAGTAAACATCTGTTGCCCTTAGTTTTTAGGCTTTAGAAAGGAGTTGTACGATGCCATCCATCGAGAGAGTTTCAGTAATCGGTGCCGGGGCTATGGGGGCCTTCTATGCCAGCAAACTGTTCGATATGGATAAAGAATGTGTAACCGTGATAGCTGACGGCGAGCGCTACGATCGCCTCACAGAAAAAGGGCTCATCATCAACAAAAAACACTATCTCATCCCGATAGTGAGACCGGAAGATACAGGCCCCCCATCTCACCTCATCATCGTGGCTGTAAAACATCACCATCTCCCCCAGGCCATTAAGGATATGAAACATGTAGTAGACGAGAACAGCATTATCATATCCGTCATGAACGGCATAACGAGTGAGGAACAAATCGGCGCAGTCTACGGGATGGACAAGGTGTTGTACGCCGTCGCCCTCGGTATTGATGCACTCAGACAGGGGAACAGCGTAACCTACACCACCCAGGGAAGGCTGCTCTTCGGTGAGGCAAAGAATCCCGTTGTTACCGAGCGTGTCAAGCGAGTGCAATCTCTCTTCGATAGAGCAGGGATTATCTACGAGACGCCGGAGGATATGATTCGCATCCTCTGGTTGAAGTTTATGATTAATGTGGGGATTAATCAGGTCTCAGCCGTATTGCGAGCGCCCTATGGCGTCTTCCAGACCTCTCAAGAGGCCACGGCAATCATGGAAGAGGCCATGAGAGAGGTCGTGACCATTGCCAAGGCAACCAATGTACATCTGTCCGAGGAAGACATACAACAGTGGTATTCTGTTTTGTCAACGCTGGCGCCCCAGGGGAAGACCTCCATGCTCCAGGACGTAGAGGCAAAAAGGAAGACGGAAGTGGAGATGTTCGCCGGCAAGGTGACCGAACTCGGCAAAACGTATGACATCCCAACGCCGGCAAATCAAATCCTCTTGAGAATGCTCAAGGTTATAGAACAACAATATGGAGATTGAGCTCGTTAAGAGGGACCTCCTTTACAAAAGGGCCGTGCGATGGTAGCATAGACCCCACAAAAATCGTTCTTAGCGGGGACTCATCCATGCAAAAACAAAAGAAGCGGGCGATACTCTGCCCCAACTGTAACAGCCTGATCAGCAAAAACGAATCTCGGTGTCCCTACTGTGGGATAACCCGTCCTGGATCGTGGTGGAAGAATAACATCTGGACCCGGGCATTTCGCGGTACCGATCAACTCCTCAAGGCCATTATCTACACCAACATCGGCATGTACGTGCTTTCTCTCCTGCTGTATCCTCGGGGATCCAGCCTCTCCATCAATCCCTTTACCCTGTTATCACCTGACAGTAGAAGCCTCTTGGTTTTAGGTGCGGCAGGAACGTATCCCATTGCCCACTTCGGTCGATGGTGGACCCTTGTCTCCGCCAACTATCTCCACGGGGGCGTCCTTCATATACTGTTCAATATGTTTGCGTTGAGATATGTGGGCCTTCTCGTCATTGAAGAATATGGAACCTATCGCATGTTCATCATCTACACCCTCGGCGGTGTCTTCGGTTTCCTGGTCTCTTATCTCTTCGGGGTACCCCTTACCATCGGTGCCTCTGCCGCCGTCTGTGGCCTGATCGGCGCAGTCCTCTACTACGGCAAGAGCCGGGGAGGCGCCTATGGCCAGATCATCTTTCGACAGATCGGCGGCTGGGCAATAGGAATATTTATCTTCGGTTTTGTGGTGCCGGGGATCGACAACTGGGGGCACGGAGGGGGGATGCTCGGGGGTGTCATCCTCGGCTTCCTGCTGGGATATCAAGAGCGCAAGAAGGAGACCCTCTTTCACAAGCTCCTCGGCGGTGTGTGTGTGATCGTGACGGTCGGGGTCCTCATGTGGGCGATCGTCTCCGGCGTCTATCTGCGCATAGTGGGATAAGAGGGAGACGCGCCGTGCAAGAAACGATGGAGCAAACGGTCCGAGAAGCCATTTATCGCGCAGTGCAGCAGGAGCCCTTTGCGCAGGCCCTCAACATGGAACTGGTCGTCCTGGAACACGGCTATTCCGCGGTGGAGATGACGTATGAGCCTGCAGCCATGGACAATATCTACGCACGGGCCCACGGCGGTGCCATCTTCGCCCTCATCGACGAGGCCTTTGAGACGGCCAGCCAGACGCACGGGACCATCGCCGTGGCCTTAAACGTAAATGTCAACTATATATCCAGCCCTCAAGCGGGGGCGCGGTTGCGGGCCGAGGCGCAGGAGGTCAGCCGGACCAAAAAGACGGCCACCTACGACATCAAGGTCACTGACCAGGATGGGGGGGTAATCGCCACCTGCCACGCCCTGGCCTTTTGCACCGGCAAACCCATACCCTTTGTATAAAGGGAATTTTCTATGAGGATTGCACTGTGAAGGGTGAAAAACGTTCCTATCCCATTACGGAGTGGCCGGAGGGTGACCGCCCGCGGGAGAAGCTCTTGGCGCAAGGACCGGAGTCCCTCTCCGATGCGGAGTTGCTGGCCATAGTCCTCAGGACAGGGGACGGCACGAGCGGCAAGACCGCCCTCGATCATGCCCGTCAGCTCATAAAAAAATTTGAGACCTTTCGAGGCATCGCCTCCGCAACCACCGCCGAGCTGTGTGACCTCAAGGGGGTCGGCCCGGCCAAGGCGGCGGCCGTGAAGGCGGCCATGGAGATCTCCCGCAGGTATGCCACGGAGCGGTTCTCCCAGGGGAAGACCTTTAGTCACAGCAACGATGTCTTCGCCCATTTCCACCAGCGCTTGCGGGATAAGAAAAAGGAGTGTTTCTTCATCCTCTTGTTGGACAGCAAGAACAGGGCCATGAGAGAAGAGCGGATCTCAGAGGGAACCTTGACCAGTTCCTTGGTGCACCCCCGGGAGGCCTTTACCCCTGCCATCAGGGAGTCCGCTGCCTCGTTGATCCTGGTACACAACCATCCCAGCGGCGACCCCACCCCCAGTCGCGAGGATGAAGAGATCACCCATCGGCTGGTGGAAGGGGGCAAGCTGCTCGGCATCGGCGTCTTGGACCATATCATCGTCGGTCAGGGGAGGTACTACAGCTTCGCCGATGAGGGGCGACTGGGAGAAACGGCACGATGAAAGAAGATGCCTCTTTGCTGAGGACGCGCACGGAGGGGCGTTGTGATCCAGAGGCCCCCATCAAGGCCGAGTTGGACATCATGCGGGAAAAGGCCGAGGCCCTAGGGCAAGCCGGGAGAAAGGTGGATGAAAGCCTGCAGCGCCTGAAGGTCTTGGAGGAACGGATAGGGGTGTTGGTGAAGGAGGGGAACAGGACAGCCGAGATAAACGCCCTTATCAGGGAGTTCAACCAGGTGCGTGAGACGGCCCGCCAGCGCCTCCATCACCTCATCATCCACCGTGAGGCCATCGGGTTTCGCAGGCATGCACACGTGAAAAAGATGTATAGCATCCCCCTTAAAAAACAACCACTTTCTGATGCCGAAGTACGAGAGGATCATCACCCATAACGACATGGATGGAGTGGTAAGCGCTGCCCTCTGCTCTTATTGCTTCCAGATCGATGACGTTCGGTTCACGGGGCCCAATGCCATTATCAGAGGGGAGATCTCCGCCACTGAACGGGATATTGTGTGCGACTTGCCCTACCCCCTGCACTGTGGCCTGTGGTTCGATCACCACGAAGGAAACGCCGTGGATGTGGGGTATAGAAATATCGACCTGGAGGAAATTCCGGGGAGGTTTGCACCCCAGGCAAGCTGCAGCAGGGTGGTGTACGAGTATTTCTCCGGACAGGGGATTGCATGGCCCCCCTATTTCGAAGGGACCGTGGAAGAAACGGACGTCATAGACAGTTTCGCCTATCATAGCGTGGAGGAGTGGCGCAGAGAAACGCCGGGCAAGCTGGTGGATTACTTTCTGAAGGCGGGGGGCGCTACCCAGCGCGAAAAACATCGCTCCATGCGAGAGCTGGTAGGGTGGGTACGGGATCTCCCCCTGGACCAGGTGGCGGCCTTGCCTGCGGTACAAGAGGGGATTGAACAATACAAACGGGAAGAGGAACGGATGCTCAAGCGCATTGAGGAGGATGCCTATTTTCTCCCTAATGACCGGCACAAAGAGATCGTCATCATTGACCTCACCCGACACAATCGCCCTCCACACATCATTAAAAACCTGGCCTTCCTCCTCTACCCCCAGGCCGTGGCCGCCTTGGAAATCTACTCGCTCTTCGACAGGGGGGTTAAGACCACCAACCTGGGATTCAGCATCTCCCTCGGCTTCGCGGTAAACCAGCAGGAGCACACAAAGGACCTTGGAGAGATCATGCGGGAGCTGAATGTGGGGGACGGCCACCGAGGGGCGGCTGCCGGAACCGTGTACGCCCATTCCAAGGCCGAAATGCTCAAAAAGAAAAAGGAAGTACTACAGGGGATCTATAAGCGCTGGATAGACCAGGGGTAGGGAGAACCATCCCTGTGGTTGCCCTGGACTACTTCCTAAGATGAGAGACCGAAGGGAATGGTTGGAGATCGATCAATGAGTGATAAACTGGAAACAATGCATCGACTGGTGCAGAACAAACGCAAGGTGTTGATCGTTACACACACCAACCCCGATCCCGATTCCATTGCCAGCGCCTGTGCCCTGCGTCACCTCTTTGCCTCATGGGGGATAAACTCGGTGCTCGTCTACGGGGGAATTATCGGCCGTGCGGAGAACAAGGCCATGATCACCAGGTTGCGTATCCCCATACGATCCATCCAAACGGTCAACCCCTTCAATTTTAAGGTAGTCTCCCTGGTAGACGCCCAGCCATTTTCGGACAATACCCCCTTGCCTCCCTCCCTCGTGCCCAGCATCGTCATCGACCATCATCCGGCGAGAAAGGCCTCCTCGCTGAAAAAGATCCCCTTCGTGGATATCAGGCCGGACTACGGGAGTACCGCCACCATACTGGCGGAATACCTCTCGCAGGAAGGTGTTGATATCAATCGCAAGGTGGCCACCGCCCTCTACTACGGCATTATGTCGGATACGCGGTACTTGGGCAGAAACACCAATGAGATGGATATAAAGATCTCAACTGATCTCTACCCCAAGGTCTTGGTGAAGACTCTCTCTCAAATCGAACACCCCCGTCTCTCCCGGGAATACTTTCGCATCCAGCAAAAGGCCCTCCAAAACACGGTGTGGTATCCTCCCAAGGGAGTCTTGATCAGCGAAGTGGAGAATTTGATAGACCCGGATATGGTGGCCATCATAGCCGATTTTTTGATCCGCATGGAGGGGGTGAGGTGGGTGTTCGTCCTCGGCCGGCGGGATCATGAGGTCTTTTTCTCCCTGCGGACAATGGGGCGTCACAAGGGCGGCGCCGATAAACTGGCTCGTGACCTGATCAAGGGAATAGAGGGGGGGAGCGCAGGGGGACATGAGGCCACTGCGGGGGGGCGATTGGATCTAATCTCCCCACAAAACAGAGAGGAGGGCATACAGAAGCTGAAAGAACGGTTTCTCAAGCTGCTCGATTGTGATATATCAAAGGGAATTCCTTTTGTGTAATATAAGAGAGGAGGGAGCGTTTAATGGACATGAAGACGGTACGACTCGAAATCCCAGAGGGAGCCAATATCATCTTGGGACAGAGCCATTTTATCAAAACGGTGGAGGACCTCTATGAAGTGATAGTGAGCGGGGTGCCGGGGGCAAAATTCGGGCTCGCCTTTTGCGAGGCCTCGGGCGATTGCCTCATTAGGTCAGAGGGAAATGATCCCCATTTGATCACCATCGCCCAACAAAACGCCTCCGCGGTGGCGGCTGGCCATACATTCATCGTGGTGCTCAAGGATGCCTTCCCCATCAACTGCTTGAACGCCATCAAGATGTGTCAGGAGGTCTGCACCATCTACTGTGCCACCGCCAACCCCGTCGAAGTGATCGTCGCCCA
Organism: uncultured Thermodesulfobacteriota bacterium; assembly: GCA_964565525.1. Lineage (GTDB taxonomy): Bacteria > Desulfobacterota > B13-G15 > B13-G15 > RBG-16-54-18 > JAFGNJ01. Next base: position 9,283 of record CAZMFG010000029.1, on the reverse strand, counting down.
GACAGAACTGGGAAGGGGCATTATGGGAGTGATCGACGGTGAACCACCCAAAGGGATTGAAGGTACAGAGGGAGTTCAGTGGAGAAAAAAACTGCTGCGGGATTTCGGGTATAAATTATGATTTCTTCTGACCGGCCTTCTTCTTGGCGGACTTTTTGCTCGCCTTGTCTTTCGTAGCCTCCTTCACTTCCGGAGGGATCAGTTCGATGATGGCAAGGGCTGCCCCGTCGCCCTGACGATTTCCGGTCTTGAAGATGTGGGTATACCCCCCGTTTCTCCCCACAAAGCGGGGGGCGATCTCCGCGAAGAGCTTGTGAGCCACCTTTTTGCTGTTGATGATCCTCAGGGCCTGACGACGGGCATGCAGATCCCCCCTCTTCCCCAAGGTGATGAGACGCTCGGCAAGGCTGCGTACCTCTTTGGCCTTGGCCTCGGTGGTCTCAATCCGTTCATGGTCCAAGAGGGAGGTAACCATATTGCGCAGCATCATGAGACGATGACTTGTGGTGCGGTTGAGTTTTCTCCCGGCCGTGCGGTGTCGCATGAGATACCCCTTAGTCCTCGTCCTCTTTGTGCGCTTCAGGAGGCGCAAGTTCATCTGTATCCATCCCCAAATAAAGACCCATCCCCTCTAAGACCTCCTTTATCTCGTTCAGGGATTTCCTGCCGAAGTTCTTGGTCTGAAGGATTTCCTGTTCCGTTTTCTGAACTAATTCCCCGATATATTGGATGTTGGCATTCTTGAGACAATTTGCCGATCTGACCGACAACTCAAGTTCATCCACACTCTTGGTCAGTCTCTCGCGCAATTCCTCCAACCTCTTCTTTTTTTGTTCCTCATCATCCTCACCCGGGAACTCCTCGGGGGGTTCCTCGAAGTTGATAAATATGTTCAGCTGATCCTTAAGGATCTTGGCTGCCACGGCAACGGCGTCATCGGGTTTTATCGTGCCGTTGGTCCAGACCTCGAGCGTTAGTTTGTCATAGTCGGTGATCTGCCCCACGCGCGCATTGGTTACAGTATAATTCACCTTCTTGATGGGGGTAAAAATAGCGTCGATGGGGATGGTCCCGATCGGCATATCCTCTTCTTTATTTTTCTCGGCGGTGATATACCCTTTTCCGGTCTTTACCGTCATCTCCATCTTCAACGCGGCACCCGTGCCGAGAATAGCGATGTGCTGCTGCGGATTGGTCACCTCCACATCGGCATCGGTGATGATGTCGGCTGCGGTGACCTCTTTTTCACCTTCAATTTCTACGTGCGCGGTCTTGGGTCCGGGCCCGTGCAGCTTGAAGACCACCTCCTTCAGGTTAAGGATGAGATCAGTCACATCCTCCTTGACCCCGGGCAGTTCAGAGAACTCATGCAGACTCCCGTCTATCTTGATCGCCGTAATGGCCGCACCCGGAATCGATGACAGCAAAATCCTTCGCAAGGAATTCCCCAAGGTTATGCCGAAGCCTCGCTCCAGGGGTTCAGCGACGAATTTACCATAGTATCCGGTTAAGGTCGCTTCCTCAACGTCAAGCCTCCGCGGCTTGATCAAGGCCTTCCAATTCTTCTCGTTTATCTCCATAGCCTTCCAATTTCCTCCTGCGACATGCTGAAATCGCTATTTGGAGTATAGCTCTACGATAAGTTGCTCTTGGATGGGAGGGGTTGTTAATTCCGCTCGATCGGGCCATCCCTTAACCGTTCCCCTGAGCTTATCCTTTTCCATCTCCAGCCACTGAGGTAAACCCCTCCTGGCCGCTCCCTCTACGGCCTCCTTGATCCGATCCATCCCTTTGCTCTTGTCCTTAACCTCAATGACATCGTTTGGTTGCACGAGATACGAGGGAATATTAACCGTGTGTTCGTTGACCAAAAAATGGCCGTATCCCACCAGTTGTCTGGCCTCCTGACGAGAGGTGGCGAAACCCAACCGGTAGACCGCATTGTCAAGTCGTCGTTCTAAGAGGACCAGGAGGTTTGTCCCCGTAATGCCCTTTTGGCTATCGGCCTTTTCAAAGTAGTTGCGAAATTGTCTCTCCGATACGCCATATAATCGTCTGACCTTTTGTTTCTCCCTCAACTGGATGCCGTAATCAGAGAACTTGACCCGACGTTGGCCATGTTGTCCGGGCGGATAACCCCGCCGATCAAAGGCACACTTATCAGTATAGCACCGCTCACCCTTTAAGAAGAGTTTCATTCCCTCCCGGCGACATAATCGACAAACCGAATCTTTATAACGCGCCACCTTACACCCTCCTCCGCTTGGGAGGCCTACAGCCATTGTGCGGTATGGGGGTAACATCCCTGATCATGTGGACCTTCATCCCCGCGGCCTGCAAGGCTCGCAAGGCGGCCTCCCTTCCGGCCCCCGGCCCCTTCACGTAGACATCCACCGCCTTCATCCCCTGGTCCATGGCCTTTTTTGCGGCAGCCGATGCGGCCAGTTGGGCGGCAAAGGGAGTCCCCTTGCGCGACCCTTTGAAACCCTGGGTGCCTCCACTGGCCCACGCAATGGTGTTCCCTTGATCATCGGTAAAGGTTATAATGGTATTGTTGAAGGTGGCCTGGATGTGAACGATCCCCGAAGGGATATTCAGGCGCGCCTTCTTCCGTACAACTTTTTGATCCCTTTTGGCCATATGTCCCCCTATTTCTTCTTTCCGATTACTCCCCTGCGGGGGCCTTTTCGAGTCCGGGCGTTGGTGTGGGTCCGCTGCCCCCTCACCGGCAGGGATCGACGATGGCGCAGTCCCCGATAAGAACCCAGGTCCATGAGGCCCTTGATATTCATGGCTATTTCCCGCCTCAGTTCTCCCTCGACTTTATAGGCGTTGTCGATAATTTCTCTTATTTTGACCACTTCCGATTCGCTCAACTCACCGGCCTTCTTATTCCAGTCGACCTCGGCCTCATGCAATATGTTCTGAGATGCAGAGCGTCCGATGCCGTAGATATAGGTGAGAGCGATTTCCACCCTTTTGTCCTTCGGTAGATCAACTCCTGCAATTCTGGGCACTGCTTTCTCCCTCCTAGCCTTGTCTCTGTTTATGCTTCGGGTTTACGCAAATCACCCTGACGACACCCTTTCTCTTGATGATCTTGCATTTATCACAGATCTTCTTCACCGAAGATCTCACCTTCATTGGAATCCTCCTTGCGGCGCTGTCCCCTTACGCCCGTTTTTTCTCTCGATAGGTGATCCTGCCCCTGCTGAGGTCATAGGGGGAAACCTCCACCGTAACCTTATCCCCGGGAAGGATTTTGATGTAGTGCATCCTCATCTTTCCCGAGATGTGAGCCAGCACCTTATGTCCGCCTTCCAATTCCACCCTGAACATGGCGTTGGGGAGAGTTTCCGTGACCGTTCCTTCTATTGAAAGGGCCTCAGCCTTGGGCATAGGGAATTCCCGTCATTCCTCGATGGCCTGCACGATGTTCCGGAAGATCTCCTCTATTGCTCCCACACCATCAATGGCGCGCAGGAGTCCCTTTCCCCGATAGTATGCGATCAGGGGGGCGGTCTGCTCTTCGTATACCTGAAGCCGTGCCCTGATAGTCTCCTCCTGATCGTCATCCCGCTGATATAATTCCTCCCCACATCGATCACATACGCCCTCCTTGGCGGGGGGATCGAAAATGATATGATACATGGCGCCACAATTTCGGCAAGTCCTCCGACCCGTCAAGCGCTTGATCAACTCCTCGTTCGGCACCTCGATGCTCACCACATGATCTATTGCCCGTTGCATCTCTCCCAAGGTGCTATCCAGGGCCTCTGCCTGGGGGACGGTGCGCGGAAAACCGTCCAAAATAAATCCACCCTTACAATCTGATTCCTTGAGCCTCTCCCGCACGATCCCCACCACTACCTCATCGGGGACCAACGTGCCCTGGTCCATGTACCCCTGTGCCTCCATCCCTAAGGGGGTCCGCTCCTTCACCGCACCCCTGAGGATATCGCCGGTGGATATCTGGGGTATATGGTACCGTTCCACCATCTTCTGTGCCTGTGTCCCCTTGCCCGAGCCGGGTGGTCCAAGGAGAATTATATCCATCTCGTTACCTCGCCTCTTCTCTGTTACCTTCTGCCACGACGACCTTTCAGCTTCCCCCCGCCGATCAATCCTTCGTAGTGCCTGGTCAGCATGTGGGATTCGATCTGCTGGACAGTATCCAAGGCCACCCCCACCACGATAAGCAAGGCCGTCCCCCCGAAGTAGAAGGGGACGTTAAACCTCACGATCAGGAGGGTGGGCAAGACGCATACGGCGGCCACATAGATGGCCCCGCCGAGGGTGATGCGGGTGAGGACCCGATCGATATAATCGGCGGTGGAGCTTCCCGGCCTGATGCCGGGGATGAATCCGCCGTACTTCTTCATGTTGTCTGCTACATCTACGGGGTTGAAGACCACGGCGGTATAAAAATAGCAGAAAAAGATGATAAACCCCACGTAGAGGAGATTATAGACCGGTGTGGTAGGCTGAAAAAATCCTTTAATGGCATCCATCCATGGATGCTTCACAAAGTTGGCGATGGTGGCGGGAAACATGAGGATGGAGGAGGCGAAGATGGGGGGGATAACCCCCGCGGTGTTGATCTTTAAAGGGAGATGCGTGCTCTGCCCTCCATACATCCTCCTGCCGATGATCCGCTTGGCATACTGGACGGGTATGCGGCGATGGGCGGTCTCCATGCAGACGATGAAGCCTATGACGGCGATCATGAAGGCCACAATGGCCAACATGAGTATGGGTCCCAATTCACCTGTCTTAATCAACTGAATGGCCTTGCCTGAGGCAGCGGGCATGCTCGCCACGATCCCCGCGAAGATGATCAGGGAGATCCCGTTGCCGATCCCCCGCTCCGTGATCTGCTCCCCCAACCACATCAGGAAGGAGGTGCCGGCAGCAAGGGTGATGACCGTCATGAAACGGAAGGCCCACCCGGGGTGCAGGACCACCGGTGTCCCTTGCTGTATCCCCATCCCCTCCAGACCCACAGAGATGCCGAAGCCCTGGATGATGCTCAGGATGACCGTGCCGTACCTTGTGTATTGGGTGATCTTTCTCCTCCCTATTTCACCTTCTTTCTGCAGGCGCTCAAGATAGGGTACCACCACCGTGAGCAGCTGGAGGATAATGGAGGCGCTGATATAGGGCATAATACCTAAGGCAAAGACGGACAGCCGTTGCAAGGCACCTCCGGCAAACATGTCAAAAAATCCAAACAAGGTTCCACTCGCCTGCTGAAAGAATAGGGCGAGGGCCGCACTATCGATCCCCGGGGTGGGGATATGGCATCCAACCCGATAGACCGCCAACAAGAGGAAGGTGACCATGATGCGCCGCTTTAATTCAGGTATCTTGAAGATATTAGCAAAAGCTGCCATGGTTAGGCCTTCTCAGCTTTCCCCGAGGCCGCCTCGATCTTCTCGCGGGCCGACTCGGTAAACATATGGGCCTTGACGGTGAGGGGGATCGTCAGGTCGCCGTCTCCCAGTATTTTCACCCCATCATAGACCTTTTTGACCAGCCCCGCCTTGCGCAGGGTCTCGATATCCACCACCTCACCTGCTGAAAAACGGTTGAGGTCTTTGATATGGACCAAAGCGAATCGCTTTTTGAATATATTCCTGAATCCCCGTTTGGGAACTCTCCGCTGCAAGGGCATCTGGCCCCCTTCAAAAGCGCGGGGGATGTTGGCGCCACTGCGTGACCGCTGGCCCTTATGACCCTTGCCCGCCGTCTTTCCGTGACCGGAACCAGGTCCTCTGCCCACGCGTTTTGGTCTTTTTCGTGCCCCTGCGGGTGGTTTGAGTTGCCCAAACATCTTACTCGATCACCTCCACGAGGTGGGAGACCTTTCTGATCATCCCCCGTATCTCCGGCGTGTCCTTCAAGACCACCACCTTGTTCATCTTGGTCAAACCCATGCCGCGCAGGACCTCCCGATGCCTTCGGGGATGCCCGATGCCGCTGCGGATCAATCGGAGCTTTACGTGTCCTGTGCCCATGCTTATTGCCTCAGGATTGCTTCCACCTCAATCCCCCGTTTTTGGGCGATTTCAGAGGAGGCCTTGAGCTGTCTGAGACCCTCAAAGGTGGCCTTGACCAGGTTGTGGGGGTTATTGGAACCGAGGGATTTGGTTAGGATATTCTGTATCCCCGCTACCTCCACCACCGCCCTGACCACAGCCCCGGCGATAACCCCGGTCCCCTCCGAGGCCGGCCTCAGGATGACCTTGCCTGCCCCGAACCGTCCAATGACCATATAGGGTATGGTGCCATTGACGAGGGGGACCTTCACGAGGTTCTTTTTTGCCAGTTCGATCCCCTTGCGGATGGCCTCGGGGACTTCATGGGCCTTCCCGAGGCCGCTGCCCACGGTCCCGTTTCCGTCGCCGACCACCACCAGAGCGCTGAAGCGGAATCTCCTCCCCCCCTTCACTACCTTGGCTACCCTGCTAATATGCACTACCCGATCGCTTAATTCCTGTTCCGCGGAATCTATCGCCTCCACCATTGCCTCCTCGTTAAAATTCGAGCCCCTTGTGACGCGCGGCCTCAGCCAGCTGCTTGATCCTGCCGTGGTAGAGGAATCCGTTGCGATCGAAGACCACCCGCTTGATCCCCCGCTCCAGGGCCTTCTGGGCTACGAGGTCACCGACGGCTCGGGCCGCATCGACATTGCCCGCGGCCTGCAACTGTCCCTGTAATTCTTTGCTGAAGGTAGAGGCCGCTGCCAAGGTCTGCCCGGTGGTATCGTTGATAACCTGGGCATAGATGTGTCGCAGGCTTCGGTATACGGTGAGGCGAGGTCGCTCCTCAGTTCCCTGCACCTTTTTTCTGACCCGCTGTTTTCTCCTCTGTCTCCCGTGCAATCTCTGTGCAGTCACCGCACTTCTCCTTAGGCCTTTGCCTTACCTGCCTTTCGCCGAACCTGCTCATCTGCGTATCTGATCCCTTTACCCTTGTAGGGTTCGGGCTTTCTGAAACTTCTGATCTCGGCGGCCACCTGTCCGACTTTTTGCTTATCGATGCCCTTTACCGTAATTTTGTTCTGCTTCTCCACCTCAACCTGAATACCCTCGGGAATAGGATAAATCACGGGGTGTGAATATCCCAGGTTCAATTGAAGGTTTTTGCCCCCAATGCCGGCCCGGTACCCTATGCCCACGATCTCCAGCCCCTTTTCAAACCCCTGTGTAACCCCCGTTACCATATTGGCGACCAATGTCCTGGTCAACCCATGGAGAGAACGGGCACGCTTTGCATCCCCTTTTCGTTTGACGTGGATCATCCCATCCCCAACCTGCAGGGAGATACCCGTGGGGACGATATGAGACAAAACCCCCTTGGGACCCTTTACCTCCACGGCAGAGCCCGCCTGTTTTATCTCCACCCCTTGAGGAATAGGGATAGGGACCTTGCCTATCCTCGACATCTATCCTCCTCCCGATACCTACCACACATAGCAGATGACCTCCCCACCTACCCCTGCCTGACGCGCAGCGCGGTCCGTCATCACCCCCTTGGAGGTGGAGAGGATGGCTATTCCCATCCCGCTCAACACAGAGGGGATTTCATCCTTGGCCACATAGACCCGACGGCTGGGCTTGCTCACACGCTGCAGGTTGGCGATGACGCTTTGCTCCTGATCGTCATATTTGAGGTTGATCTTGAGGATCCCTTGTTTGGTGTCGGGTATAGCTTCATAGTCTTGGATATATCCCTCTTCCTTGAGGATTTCAGCGATCCATCGCTTAATCTGAGAGGAGGGAATCTCTACCGTTGGTTTTTTTGCCGTACCGGCATTGCGTATCTTGGTCAACATGTGAGCTATCGGATCGGTCATGCTCATAGGTCTACTCCTCACACACTACCAACTGGATTTGATAACTCCCGGGATGTCCCCCTGGAGGGCGAACTTTCTCAAACAGATACGACACATATTGAACTTTCGGTAAAAGCCCCGGGACCTCCCACAGATAGGACATCTATGATAGGTCCTTACCCTAAATTTTTCCGGCCTTTGGGCCTTGATCATTAACGCCTTTCTCGCCACAAGAAACCTCCTTAACCCCGAAAGGGCATACCCATCAGCTTGAGGAGTTCCCGTCCTTCCTCATCGGTCTTGGCTGTGGTTACGATAACGATGTTCATCCCCTTGATCTTATCAATCTTATCATAATCTATCTCAGGAAAAATGATCTGTTCCTTTATCCCCAAGGAGTAATTCCCTCTGCCGTCAAAGGCATGAGGGGAGAGCCCACGAAAATCCCTCACCCGGGGGAGGGCCACATTGATGAGTCTGTTCAAAAACTCATACATCCGCTCTTTTCTGAGGGTCACCATACAACCAATGGGCATACCGGTCCTCAGTTTAAACTGGGCGATAGACCGCTTGGCCTTGGTGATGACCGGTCGTTGCCCCGTGATGGCGGCTATCTCCTCCAAAGCGGAGTCAAGGATCTTGATGTTCTGGATGGCCTCTCCCAGTCCCATATTGATGACGACCTTGTCCAATCGGGGGACCTGCATAATGTTGGTATAATTAAAGTGCTTCATCAATGCTGAAACAACTTCCTCGGTATATAATGCCTGCATCTTCGCCATTGCCCTCTCTCGATATACCGTCCCTATTCGTCAATGGCCTCCCCGCATTTCCTGCAAATCCGGACTTTGCTGCCGTCCTCCAGGATTTTCTTTCCTATCCGGGTGGGAAGGTTGCACTTGCTGCAGAGCAGTTGGACATTGGAGATATGGATGGGGGCCTCTTTTTCCACGATGCCTCCCTTGCCATGGGGACCACCGGCCCTGAGGTGTCTCTTGGCGAAGTTGAGACGCTCGATGAGCACCGCGGTCTTTTCGGGGAGGACCTTCAGCACCTTCCCGGACTTGCCTCGCTCCTTGCCTGCAACTACCATCACGGTGTCGTTTTTCTTGATAACTATCTTATGCATAGCGCTTTTCACAAGACCTCCGGGGCCAGGGAAATGATCTTCATGAATTTTTTCGCCCGCAGCTCCCTGGCCACGGGACCGAATATGCGGGTGCCGATGGGTTCGTTTTGCGGGTTGATCAGCACGGCCGAGTTATCGTCGAACTTAATATACGAGCCGTCGACCCTCCTGATCCCTTTTTTAGTCCTCACCACTACGGCCCTCACCACCTCGCCCTTCTTTATCTTGGCATTGGGGATAGCGTCTTTCACCGAAACCACGATCACATCCCCCAACGAGGCGTATTTCCGCTTTGAGCTCCCCAAGACCTTGATACA
>CAZMFG010000028.1:0-20440 GCA_964565525.1 uncultured Thermodesulfobacteriota bacterium | reverse complement strand
GGCAAGCGGCAACACCCTGATCAGCCCCCGCAACTTCAATTGCCTGGTGGAGGTGAATCCCCAGGGGCAGGTGGTGAGGATCATCGGGGAGGAGTATCTCCATCACCCGCACGACCCGGAAGTACTTCCGAACGGGGACATCCTGGTGGCAAATCATAACAAGCCTCACGAGATTTTAGAGATCGATCCAACAAGCGAAAAGATAGTATGGCGCTTTGCCATCCTTCAGAGGGGAATGTGGCCTGTCAGAGATGCCGACCGATTACCGAACGGCAATATCCTGATTACCGGCTCAACGCACCTGGTGGAGATTACCCCTGAAAAAGAACTGGTGTGGCTCCTTGAGCTTAACGTATCGTTCCGGAGCCCCAGAGAGGCAGCGGCATTGGGGTTCTATAAGGCCGAGCGGATCACACGGTAGACTGACAGAAGGGAAAGGAGCGGCAAATCAATGGATTTGAAGATTGCGGGCAAGGTGGCCATCGTAACGGGTGCGGGAAACGGCATCGGCAGGGGCATTGCTAAGCGCCTTGCCGAGGAGGGGGCGATCGTTATCGCGGTGGACCTCAAGGGCGCTGATGCCGAGGGGGTCATCGCCGAGATTACTTCTCAGGGGGGGAAGGGATTGGCTTTGCAAATCGATGCAACGGATGAGAAGGCCGTCGATGCAATGGTCAAAAAGGTCCTCGAGGTATATGGACAGATCGATATCCTGGTCAATAACGTCGGCGGGGGAGGGGGCTCGGCGCTGGTCATCAACCTCCCTGCCGAGGATTGGGACAGGACCATAAGAATTACCCTTCGCTCCACCTTCCTCTGTTCCCGGGCCGCGGCGCGGGAGATGGTCAAACGTAAGGCGGGGAGCATCGTTAATATCTCTTCTATATCCGGGAGGGTCGGGGAGTCGTTGGTCGGCGCGTATTCAGCCGCCAAGTTCGGCGTCGTCGGTCTCACGCAGGTCATGGCCAAGGAGCTGGGCCGCCACTCGATTACCGTGAACGCGGTCTGCCCCGGCTATGTCTGGACACCCGGGTGGGAGCACATGGCGCAGTGGCTCAAGGCAAACTTCTCCACGATGGCCGATAAGAGCCCGGAACAGATATTCGAGGAGCGGGCCAAGGCCCAGACCGTGTTGGGGCGTGCCCAGACACCGGAGGACGTGGCAAGCCTGGTGGCCTATCTGGCCTCGGAGGAGGCGCGGAATATCACCGGCCAGGCCATCAACGTTGACGGTGGGGCTGTCATGCACTGAGGGGAAAGGAAATCGGGGGCTAGGTTTTTTATTGCTCGTCCTAGCCCCCACGAGATTTTCTCCTATAAAGCCCCTGATCAGGGGTTTTATGTCGACAGCAGGATTCGTCTTATCCGTACAGCGTCTTGTAGTACAGGTAAAACTTTTCAATCCTCGCCGCAAGGTGCTGCGCCTGCGCCCGGGCCATGCCGAAGCCCACCAAGCGGCAGTAGATGTGCAGCGAGTTGAAGTTGTGCTGTAATATGGCCCTGATCTTGGTCATTTCCTTTATTCCTTACCCTAAATTATAAGCAAACCGCGTGCCAGGAAAAGGGCTCACTCTGTACTCAAGAGTTATTGCCCAGTGCGGTTTTGCCGACAAAGGGATTATATTCACGACGATGATGTCGTTGTGGTGCCATTTAACGTCACGATGAATGACACCCGTTGTCATTATCTCACCGGGCACGGGAGGATGCTTAACGGTGTGAGGATTCTGCAACACGGGCCCTTTTTGTTGCCCAGGGGGAAGAAGTGTGGTAAGAAAACAAGGGCGTTTCCGTGCTGAGCGGATAAGAGGGGTACAGAATTTATCACAGGTATGAATCAAGGAGCATTGTATGGGCGTAGACATGTTCATGGGCCTCCTTGCCGTTATCGTCATTGTTCTCTTGGTTAGACTTGCCGGCAAGCAGTCTATTCAACGGTTTCCAGCCCTTATCCCATCGACGTTTTTGTCCCCCAGTAACACTCATTCTATCAAAGAGTTGCTGCTTTTTTTAATTACCAATGAAGAAACAAGAAAGAGGCTGTTCGTTACATTAGGCGTATTTGTTGTTGTTAGAATATTGGTTCTTATTCCAGTTCCTGGCATTAACCAGGAAGCTTTTGGCTCTCTGTTTCTGGATAAAAATAATATTCTCTTTGGTGCTTTTACACGGCTATCTATTGCCAGTTTAGGCATAATGCCATTTATTTCAGCTTGCCTTCTCATTCAACTCTTATCTGCAATTATTCCTCATTTCAAAAGAGCTACATTTGGGGATGAAGAAGGAAGGCGTAAAATCGTACGTTATACTTGTCTACTTGCTGTTGGACTTGCTCTTTTGCAATCTTACGGAATGAGTATATGGTTAGAAAATACTGTGAGTCCTCAAGGAATGAGTCTTGTAACTATGCAGAGTGTGCCGTTCAGAATCATCACGATGGTTACATTAACCGCCACGGTTTTTTTGTACTTGTTTCTGGCAGATATAATTAATAAATATGGGATTGGTAACGGGGTTGCGATGATTGTTGTATCAGGGACGGTGCTGGGATTATTCTCATGGATATATGAGGGTTATGGTTTGTACACGGCAAGCGGGATCGGGATAGTGAAAGCTCTGATTATCATTATACTGGTGTTAGGATTTCTTTATGTGGCCTTTATCGTTACCAGTAGGGAAAAGAAAATCGAGTTGCGAGAGAAAAAAACCAAAAGGGAGATTAGCATACCTTTAAGGATAAGCTGGGTGGCTGATGCACCATCAATGCTCGCCAGTACTATAATTATGTTGCCGGTCACAATAATGAACTTTTTTAATCACCCTTGGTTACATTCTATAAGTTCTATTTTCTGGCCCCGCAGCATAACGTATTTTATAATTCAAGGGGGATTGTTGTTTTTCTGTACCTATGTTTATGCATCAATTATTTTTAAGCCCGCCTATATTCAAAATCTGTTACAGCGGTTCAATTTCTCGCTCAAATCAACCGAAGGTAAACAGCCAACAGAGTATTTGGATAATCAGCTTTCAAAAATTTTGATAATAACAGCAATACTCCTTTTTGTATGCCTTCACATGTCAACCTTCCTAAGAAACCTGCTGTCTGTTGAGACTTCTTCGGGAACGGTTGTTGGTTTTATATCTGTATCTAGTATAGGTCTTTTAGTCTTGGCCGGAGTATTTTTTGATTTATTGAGCCAATTGGAGTTTTTTTACCAAAAGAGCAAGGCATCCAGGAAGAACTTGACAGTTGCGTATATTGCTTTTGATGAAATAGAGGCGAAGGTAAAGAGCGAGTATTTAAAGGGCAATGGCATTAATGCCTTGGTGGAACCCCTCCGATTTACCTGGGGCATACCGATTAGAACGGCAATAGATCAATATAGAATCTATACTGCAGCAAGAGATGTCAAGAAAGCGAGAAGGCTGATTGAGTAAGTAGTTTTGAAAATGATGAAAGAATCTTGGAATGGAATAAACTTTTATACAAGCGGAAAGGGGAGTTTGTTATGGATAAGACGTTTGTCGAGGAGGAGTGGAAAAAGGTAGCCATAATCGGGTATTGTCCCTTGATGTCACAGGGGGGAGAAATGGTTGAATGTAAAAAGGAGCGGTGTACCTGGTGGAGGGGGGGCGGACCGGGCCGCCCGAAGGGGAAGTCGGCGTGTGCGGTCAATGATCTTGTCTCCCACTTGAGCGCACTGAATGCCCGGGTTCAGGTTGCCATTGGCGATCTTGTCTCTCAGCTCGTTATACTGAACGGCAGGTTGCAAGCCTTAACAAAGGATGACACGAAAAAATGATGTATCCCCAATCCACGGGCCCCGGAGGTTACTATGAAGGATGACGACATCAAAAAGAGAACGCAGGAGACGGCCCGAAAGCTCTTTGCCGATGGTATAAAAATGGATCCCCCCTATCTGTTGTGGAAGGAGTTTGACCGAGCGCTGGCAAACGACTTCTCGCTGTTTATCACCGGCAACCTCTATTCCCGAACGGTGCTGACGCTCCCGGAGCGCCAGATGGTCGCCTGCGCCATCCTGGCTGCGACGAGATCCATCGATGAATTGAAGCTCCACGTCAATGCCGCATTGAACGTCGGCTGTGATCCAAGGAAGCTGGCCGAGGTATTTTTCCAGTGCGCCACCTACTGCGGCATGCCCACGGTCAATACCGCCCTCGAGGTCTTTTGCTCAGTGCTCAAGGAGCGAGGAGAGTGGCCTCTGAGCACGGAGTAATACGGTGATAAAAGTGGAACAACTACAAGAGATAGCGACGTATCTGTGTTTGAAGGGAATGTGACGATCGCCCGCCCCTGCACGATTATTGTCCCGCAGGGGCGTTCTTTCGTTTCTCCAGCCAGTCCCTGACCGCCAAGCCGGTGCCGAAGGGCCAGGGACGCAGTTTTTCGGCCGGAAGCAGTTTCGTTTCCGCAAGCTCATCCCCCAGGGTGATGGAACCGGTGCACACCGCGTGATAGGCTATAATCAACTGGTTCTGCTCAAAGAACGCATAGAGGCCGATCATGGAAAGGTCAACAGCATCCAGGCCAAGTTCTTCCCTGATTTCTCTCTCGATCGCCGCTTCCGGCGTTTCTCCCTTTTCGAGAAAACCGGTTATGAGCGCGAATATCTTTTCGGGCCACGCCTTGTTGCGGGCCAGCAGGACCTTGCCGTCGTATTCGATGAGCGCCGCAACGACCGGCAGCGGATTATCCCAAAATACATAGGGGCAATCTTCCCGAGGACACGAGAGTCGTTCCTTGCCCTCTACCTTTTTCAGGGCAAGTCGGGTGCCGCAATAGGGGCAGAATTTGATCTCTGTCATAAATTACTCTCCAGCTAAACGAACGACAATGTTCTTTCCTCCATCTCGTAAAACCTATCCCAGCGATCTTCTTCTTTAAATATCAACGAACCTCGGGTCTTGCTCTGATTCGGTGACCTTCCATTCCTCTTTTTCGAAATCGAAATCCGCTATCTCCTCAAGGGGAAATTTGAGATACTTGCCATGCCCTTCCGCTGCTACGCTCCCATCTGGTAAGAGAATTTCTCCCGTCCCCTTGAAAAAACGCCTTCTCTCTTGGGTGATGCGTCCCATAACCCGTAACTCCTTATCCAGAGGGATCGCTTTTTTATACCGGATGGTAAACTCAAGGGTGACACCCCAGATATCGTCATCATGTGTCATCATGATGGCGCGTCCGATGGTTTCGTCCAACAGGGCCGCTGCAATACCCCCGTGGAGACGGTTAGGATAACTCTGGTGTTCTTCCAAGGGTCCATACACGGCCATGAGTTCATTGTTTTCGAGTTCATAGAACCATGCCTTCAGGCCGATTGCATTTTTTAGCCCGCACACGAGGCACATCTTCGAATTAGGTTGCTTGCCGGTGACGCGATATTGCATAGCGCTTCTCCTTGGTTCTCATGGTGAATACTTATGTATCACAATCGGCATATACAATGCTATAATGTTCTTTTCGTACAGTGCCTTTACCATACAAAAAGACACGCGGATAAAGAAAGGGGGAGGAGGGCGGATTTAAAACCTGTTTTCCGGGCACATTTCGACTCCTTGACGAACGCGCCCTTCGGCATTATGATTTAATCGATGGCGCGGGAAGCGGATTATAAGAACTTCGAGGCCACGACACTCTATTGTTCGCATTGTAAGATGGCGACACCGGTGCGGAAGCGGCTCCTCCTGGTCCTCCCAGACGGCGAAAAATACGAGTATTTGTGTAGCCGGTGCGGTAGCTCTGTAGGGGATAAGATCGAGAAGGGTGAGAGCGGGGTCCACCTCATCGTCCAGTGACCAACTGAAAAAAATCCTTGCTTTTTTAAATAGTCTGTGCTAATATAATGTATAACAAATCCTGCTTATTTTCGAAGGGCGGGTATAAAACCCGCTTTTTTGTTAGGGGTAGTATATCATGGATAGATGGGCCATCGTGCAGAAGGCCGAGGGCATCCTTGAGCCCCTCTTGGAGACAGAAGGGCTTACGTTGGTGGATATCGACTATAAGTGGGAGCAGAGGGGCTGGGTCCTCAGGGTCCTCATCGATAGGAAGAACGGTATTACGGTGGACGATTGCGCCCGGGTAAGCAGGGAATTCGGACAGATGTTGGATGTAGAGAATATCATACCGACCTCGTATCAACTGGAGGTTTCCTCCCCCGGCCTGGACAGGCCCCTCAAGAAAGAAGAGGATTTTATCAAATACTCCGGCAGACGGGTCCGGATTAAGACGAGAGATCAGGTATCGGGGAGGCGCAACTTTAAGGGAGCGTTGCTCGGCTGTGCCGAGGGAGAAGTCATGGTGAAGGTGAATGGGAACGAGGTGTTCGCTATCCCCCTCTCCGCTATTCTCAAGGCCAACCTTGAGGTTGAGTTGAATCATTTGCGAGGAAAACAAAATGGATCAAAACCTTAACTATCTCATCGAACAGGTTGGGAGGGATAAGGGCATCGATAAGCGCGTCATTATCGATGCCTTGGAAGATGCCATGTTGAAGGCCTCCAAGAAGAGGTACGGCCTGCAGAAGGATATTGAGGCCCGCTTCAACGAGGACCTGGGTGAAGTCGAGCTCTTCCAGTTTAAGACCGTGGTGGAAACGGTTGAAGACTCCGATCTGGAGCTCTCCTTAGAGGAGGCCAAAAAGATGGACTCCGAGGCGGAGGTCGGAGACAGCCTGGGGGTTAAACTAAGCATCGAGGATTTGGGGAGGATCGCGGCCCAGACGGCCAAACAGGTCATCATGCAGCGGGTCAGGGATGCGGAAGGGGAAACTACCTATAACGAGTATAAGGACAGAAAAGGAGAAATAGTCACCGGTTTTGTCCAACGGATTGAGCGGGGTAACCTCTACGTGAACCTCGGCAGGGCGGAGGCCATTCTGCCCAAGCGAGAGCAGGTCCCCCGTGAGGCCTATAAACGGGGGGATCGTATCCGGGCCTACGTCTTGGATGTTCAGAGGACGCCGGTCGGCTGTCAGATCTACCTTTCCCGAACCCACCCCGGCTTCTTGGCCAAGCTGTTCGACATGGAGGTACCGGAGATCTCTGAGGGGATCGTGCGGGTGATGAGTGCGGCGCGGGAGCCTGGCGAGCGTTCCAAGATAGCCGTGTACAGCAGTGACGCCGACGTAGACCCCGTGGGGGCGTCGGTGGGGATGAAGGGTTCCCGCGTGCAGAGCGTGGTACAGGAGTTGCGGGGGGAGAAGATCGATATCATCCCCTATAGCTCGGACCCCGCCAAATTTGTCTGTAACGCCCTCTCGCCCGCCAAGGTCTCCAAGGTATACCTCAACGATGAGGAAAAGTATATGGAGATCGTCGTAGCCGACGACCAGCTCTCCCTGGCCATCGGCAAGCGGGGACAGAACGTCCGCTTGGCATCGAAGCTGACGGGATGGAAGATCGACATCAAGAGCGAATCGAAGATGGAGAAGCTCTCCGAAGAGGTCGTTGAGCGCCTCACGGCACTGCCCGGGATAGGGGAGATCATCGCGCGCGTGCTCTACGACGAGGGTTTTTATACCATCGAGGATGTGGCCGAGGCGGATGCGGAGGAGTTGGGAAGGATTTGTGGCATCGGCGAGAAGAAGGCGGAGAAGATCGTAGAGGCCGCCAGGACGATGATCGGCCTCACCACCGTTCCATCAGAAGAAGGGAGACCGGAACGGCTCAGGCGGGGCGATGATTCCCTCGAACATCTACCCCGTGTGGGGAAGAAGACCGCTGCCCTCCTGCAGGAGTCGGGATATGAGAGCGTGCGGGCTCTCTTTCAAGCGGATGCGGGTGTTCTCTCCCAACTTCCCGGTTTCAGCCGCACGAAGGCGGAGAACTTGATCAAGGTGGCCAAAGACTATATCGATAAGGGAAAATGATGACCAAACCGCATCCCCTGAGGACCTGTCTGGGGTGCGGGCAGAAGGGTTTGAAGGGGGATCTGGTGCGCATCGTGATGGTAGACGGGGTATTGACGGTTGATGCACAGGGAAGACTGCCCGGCAGGGGGGCATATGTCTGTCCCCGCGAGGGCTGTATAGAGCTGCTGCTCAAGAAAAAGGGACGATTATCCTATTCACTGCGAGCTTCCTTGTCCCCTGATGCGGAAGAGCGGTTTTTACGGGGGCTGTTGCACGCCGGGGTAGGAGAGGAATAGGTTGTATGGAAGAAGAAGGAACGGTAGAGGTTGAAGAAAGAAGGATCAAGCCCACGGTCATCCGCAGGCGCAAGCGGATGATGGAGGCGGAGATCCAAGGACAAGCCCCTGAGACTTCTCTTCCCGCCGAGGCTCAGGAAGAGGCCCTCCCTACCAAGGAGGAGCCTACAGAAGAGGCCCCGAAGGAGGCACAAAAGAAGGCAAAGAAGGAGGTTCCCAAGAAGGAACCCCGAGTCGTCAAGATCCCCAAGGAGCGGACAAAGCCTGCGCGGGTAGTGGGGAGGGTCGAACTAAAGGAGCGACCTGAGCCAACGCCCCCTGAAGAGATAAAACCCCCCAGCGGCAAAGGGCTCCCGGAGATTGCGGAGACGGTGCCTCTCGAGACACCGGCCGAGAAGGCCAAAAGTGAGCGCAAGGCCAAGAGGGAAAAGGAGGAACTTGAGGAGAAGGGCCGGAAGAGGTCCAGGAGGCGCAGGGAGGTTATTACCATTGAAGAAGAGGACCTTGAGGAGGTCCCCGCCCGCCGGAGGAGCAGCCGGGTCTTTACCGCACCCAAACCGGCCAAAAAGAGGGTAATTGCCCGACCACGCCTCAAGACCCAAATCACCACCCCCAAGGCCATTAAGAAGGTCATCAAGATCACCGAGGTGATCTCGGTGGGCGAGTTGGCCCAGCGGATGGGGGCCAAAGTTAGAGAAGTGGTCAAAAAATTGATGGAGCTGGGCGTGATGACCACCGCCAATCAGACCATTGATGTGGATACCGCCGCGTTGGTGGCCGCTGAGTTCGGCTACGAGGTGGAAAGCGGTGCCATTGATGTGGAGGAGATCCTGCAGCGCGTTGAGGACTCCCCTGATGAGCTCCTTCCCCGGCCCCCCGTCGTCACTATTATGGGGCACGTGGACCATGGGAAGACCCTGTTGCTCGATGCCATTAGGAAGTCCCGGCTGGTCGACGCAGAAACCGGAGGCATCACCCAGCACATCGGCGCCTATAAGGTCGAGCTCGAGAAGGGGACTATCATATTTATCGATACCCCGGGACACGAGGCCTTCACTGCCATGCGGGCCAGGGGGGCCCAGGTGACGGATATCGTGGTGCTCGTGGTGGCGGCCGACGATGGGGTCATGCCTCAAACCATCGAGGCCATCGACCACGCCAAGGCCGCTGAGGTCCCCATTATCGCGGCCATCAATAAGATAGACAAACCTGAAGCAGACCCGGAAAAGATCAGGCGAGATCTGAGCGAACGGGGGCTCGCCCCTGAAGAGTGGGGGGGGCATACCCTCTACGCGCAGGTATCCGCCAAGAAAAAGACGGGCATAGATGATCTTTTGGAATTGATCCTCCTGCAGGCGGAGATGTTGGACCTCAAGGCGAACCCCGACAAACACGCGCGAGGCGTCGTTGTGGAGGCCCGTTTAGATAAGGGGCGCGGTCCGGTGGGGACCGTGCTCGTACAAGAGGGGACTCTGCGGACCGGTGAGGACTTCGTTTCAGGGGATACCTCCGGCAGGGTAAAGGCCATGTTGGACGAGCGTGGAAAGCACCTGAAAGCGGCAGGGCCTGCCACGCCGGTAGAGGTGGTTGGTTTCACCGATGTACCCGCTGCGGGGGACGGCTTTATCTGTGTGGAGAGCGAAAAAGTGGCCAAAGACGTAAGCCTCCATCGCCAAAAACGGTTACGGGAAGAGACGGGGGTGCGTCCGGAGCGTCTATCCCTGGATGACCTCTATGATCGTATCCAACAGGGTGAGATGAAGGAATTGCGGGTAGTCCTTAAGGGTGATACCCATGGCTCCATTCAGGCCATCCAGGAGGCCTTGGAGAGACTGAGCACGGATGAGGTCAAGATCGGGATCATTCATCAGGGCGTGGGGGGGATCTCGGAAACCGATGTCAACCTGGCGGCCGCCTCCGATGCCGTGGTCATCGGCTTTAACGTATCCCCCCTCGGCAAGGCGCGGAGCTTAGCGGAGCAGGAGCAGGTGGACATCAGGGTATACAGTATCATTTATGAGGTCATCGAGGATGTCGACAAGGCCCTGAAGGGGTTACTTGGACCGATCAGACAGGAGGTCGTCCTGGGGAAAGCTGAGGTGCGGCAGGTCTTCGGCGTTTCTAAGGTAGGTACCGTGGCCGGTAGTTATGTGAACGAGGGGCGGTTGGTCAGGGGATCGGAGGCGCGCCTCTTCAGAAACGGCGACATGATACACGAGGGGACAATCTCCTCACTGAAGCGTTTTAAAGACGATGTACGGGAAGTCCAGGCCGGCTATGAATGCGGAGTCGGCCTGGAAGGGTACAATGACTGGGAAGTAGGGGATACCATCGAGGCCTTTACGTACGAAGAGGTACCGCGTTAGATGGAGAGACGAGGTGGTGGTCGGGGTATGCCATCTTGATTTCGTTCTTCCTCAAGGATCTTCGTTAAAAGGCAAGCGGCAGGTCATCAAGAGCCTGACGACGCGAGTGAGGAATAAGTTCAATGTCTCCATCTCCGAAGTGGGGGGACACGATCTCTGGCAACGGGTCCATGTGGGGATATGTTTGGTGGGAACGGATAAACGATTTGTCAATTCCTCCCTTGATAAGGTGCTTGATTACATAGAGGGATTGGGTGTGCTGGAGGTGGTGAGTTCGGAGACGGAGTTTTGGCATTTTAACTATAATGAGGTTTAAACGGTCGGAAAAGGTGGCTGATCTGATCAGGAAGGAGATCTCACAGATCCTTCTCGAAGAGTTGAAAGATCCGCGGATAGGGTTCGTCACCGTTACCAAGGTCACCCTCTCCGACGACCTCAGAATAGCCAAGGTCTACTACAGCGTCTTCGGAGGAGAGCAGGAGAAGGAGGAGTCCTACCTGGGACTGGAGAGCGCCACGGGTTATATCAAGCGGGAGTTGGGCAGGAGGGTTCGGCTCAAATATATGCCCGAGATCACGTTCCTGTTTGATGACTCCTTGGAATATGGGGCACACATTGAGGAGCTCTTGCGGGACGTGAAACATACCGATGAGGGGCATTGATGAGTAGATTTTACCGAAGGGTGAACGGCATTGTGGTCGTGGATAAACCAGCGGGGATCACCTCGTACGACGTGGTGCGTTGGTTCAAGGGGGTGATGCCGCAGGTTAAGATCGGTTACCTGGGGACCCTCGACCCTCTCGCTACGGGAGTGCTTCCCCTCTTGTTGGGAGAGGGGACCAAACTCGCCCCCTTCTTAGAAGCCGGAAAAAAGGTGTATGAAGCCACCCTCCACCTGGGGGTTGCCACCGACACGCAGGATAGGGAGGGGCGGGTCCTTCGATCGACGGATGTAGCCGACTATGACCTCTCTCCCCCGCATATCGAGGCAGTTCTTCAGCACTTTAGGGGGCGGATTATGCAGCGTCCTCCCATGTACTCCGCGCTGAAACACAATGGCGAGCCCCTCTATAAGCTGGCGCGCAGGGGGGAAGAGGCCGAGCGGTCCCTTCGGGAGGTGGAGATCTATGAACTTCAGATTACGGAGATCGATCCGCCCGTCCTCCGTCTCCACATCGAGTGCTCCAAGGGGACGTACATCCGTACCGTGGCCCATGATATCGGGGAGGAATTGGGTTGCGGTGCCCATCTGGCCGAGTTGCGCCGGGTACGGAGTGGTCCTTTTGGCCTCGAGGATGCCCTCTCTATGGACGATATCGAGGGTGTGGCGCAGCGGGGGAAACTCAAGGAACTGATTATACCCCTGTCCCGGGCCGTGGGTTTTTTGCCCGCCGTTGAGCTGGAAGATGCAGATGCCCTCCAGGTCCGTAACGGGCAGGCCATACGGCTCGAGGGTGTGCATCATTGGGCTGACGAGAATGCCCGGCAAGGGGGCCGACAGGAAGTCCCACAAGGGGGACAAAAAGAGGGACAGGTGGTGAGGGTGGTGACGAGAAAAGGCGGAGGGCTCGTCGCGGTAGGGGGAGTTGAGCAAATACAAGGAGACTTCGTGCTCAGACCTCTGCGGGTCTTTCACGATGCCGTATTTACAAAGGGCCCACCGTATGGTAGAGATACGGTGCACAAGATGACAGGTCAAGGAGGAAGATAAATGGCTGTGGATATGGAGAAGCAGAAGATCGTTGAGCAATTTCGCTTACACGAAAAAGATACCGGGTCACCCGAGGTGCAGATTGCACTGCTTACGGAGAGGATTAACTATTTGACGGAGCACTTCAAGGCACACAAGAAAGACCATCACTCCCGGCAAGGGCTCTTGAAGTTGGTCAGTCTGAGGAGGTCCCTCCTCGATTATCTCAAACGAAACGATACCGAGCGCTATCGCACACTGATCGAACAATTGGGGATCAGGAAGTAGGGTCTCGGCTTCTGAGAGGAGATAGGTTATATGTATAAAAAGATTGAGCAAGAATGGGCGGGCAGGACCCTGTCCATTGAGACAGAGAAGGTCGCCAAGCAGGCCGATGGCTCCGTCCTCGTCCACTATGGTGAGACCGTCGTTCTGGTGACGGCGGTAGCCAAGCGGGAAGAGAAGGAGAATGCCGATTTCTTCCCCCTCCTGGTAAACTATATCGAGATGACCTATGCGGCGGGCCGGATCCCAGGGGGCTTCTTTAAGCGTGAGGGGCGTCCGACCGATCGGGAGATCCTTTCTTCCCGTCTGATCGATAGGGGCATCAGACCCCTCTTCCCTGAAGGGTTTCTCAACGAGACCCAGGTGGTCGCCACCGTCCTTTCCGCCGATCAGCAAAACGATCCCTCTCTTTTGGGGATCATCGGGGCCTCGGCCGCCCTGGGGATATCGGCGATCCCCTTTGAAGGACCCCTCGCCGGGGTCAAGGTGGGGAGGGTAGACGGGAATTTTATCATCAACCCCACGACCGAAGAACTGATCAGGAGCGACTTGGAATTGATCATAGCGGGGAACCGCGAAGGGGTGGTGATGGTTGAGGGGGGAGGGAGCGTGGTCGATGAGGGGGTTGTCCTCGAGGCGATCTTCTCCGGCTATGAGGCCCTCAAGCCGATCCTTGCCCTGCAGGACGAGCTCACGGAGAGCTGCGGGAAGGCGAAGAGGCCGTACACCCCTCTGGAAGAGGGTGGTACCCTGTGTGATGAGGTGAAGGGGTTTGTGAGACCCTTGCTCCAGGATGCCTTCCAAATCTCGCACAAGATTGAGCGCCGGGATAGGATGCAGGAGATCTTTCAAGAGGCCGTGGAACGATTCGGCGGCCAGGATGGGGAGTTCGCCTCAGAGGTGCGCAGGGCCGGCGAGGATGCCGAGCGGGAGGTGGTGCGCTCTCCCATCTTCCAAGAACAGAAGCGCGTCGACGGCAGGGGATTTACCGACATCAGGCCCATAACCTGCGAGGTTGGCCTCTTACCCCGGACCCATGGTTCGGCCCTCTTCACGAGGGGAGAGACCCAGGTCATGGCCGTGACGACCTTCGGCACCTCAGAGGACGAGAAGAAGGTGGAGTCCCTCCTCTTGGGGAAGGATCTCTATAAGACCTTTATGCTGCACTACAATTTTCCCCCCTTCAGCGTCGGAGAGGTCTCCTTTTTGCGGGCCCCCAGCCGGCGCGAGGTGGGGCACGGGGCCCTGGCCGAACGGGCCCTCACCCCTGTGTTGCCTTCGGCCGAGGAGTTCCCCTACACCATTCGGTTGGTCTCGGAGGTCTTGGAGTCCAACGGTTCTTCTTCCATGGCCACCGTGTGTGGGGGATGTCTCTCCCTCATGGATGCGGGGGTCCCCATCAAGGCGGCGGTGGCCGGCATCGCCATGGGACTCATGACCGGTGATGATCAGGTGGCCATCCTGACCGACATCGTGGGGGATGAAGATCATCACGGCGATATGGACTTCAAGGTGGCAGGAACCGCCGAGGGAATCACCGCCCTGCAGATGGATGTGAAGACCCCTGGTCTGAGCAGGACGATTATGGAGCAGGCGCTCAACCAGGCCCGCGAAGCGCGGCTCGCCATCCTTGACATCATGACCGCGACGCTGGCAAGCCCGCGCGAGGAGCTCTCCAAACACGCCCCCCGCATCGTGACCATCCAGATAAACCCGGATCGGATTAAGGACGTCGTCGGGCCCCTGGGGAAGAATATCAGGTCCATCATCGAAAAGACCGGGTGCAAGATCGACATTGAAGATACCGGGGCCATAAAGATCGCCTCGCCGTCCGCCGAGGCCATCGAGGAGGCCATCGAATTGGTCAAGGGATGTGCTCAGGAAGCAGAGGTGGGAGAGGTCTATACCGGGAAGGTCAAGAAGATCGTCGACTTCGGCGCCTTCGTGGAGATCCTGCCCGGGCTCGACGGTTTGGTCCACATTTCCCAGCTCGCGCGAGAGCGGGTGGAAAAAGTCACCGATGTCCTCAAGGTGGGTGATGAGATCCAGGTGAAGGTCCTGGAGATCGACGGCAACGGCAAGATCAGGTTGAGTCGACGGGCCTTACTTGAAGAAGGAGAGGGATCACAGTCAGGGGGTCATGAGCGAGATAAGAGACGTAATGTCCGATAATGATCCCTTTTTGCATTGGTGGAAAAAAAGGCCGCAGGAGTCGGTCTTTTTTTTGTGAGTGGCTAAAGAGCCACTGGCCAACGGGCCACCTACGGCTTCGGCTTCAGCGATGGAACGCTACCAGAAGACCACACTACCGAACGGCATCCGAGTCCTCACCGAGGCCCTACCGACCCTGGATTCCGTAGCCATCGGGATCTGGATCATGAACGGATCCAGGGATGAGGGGGCCGGGGAACGCGGGCTCTCTCATTTTATCGAGCATCTCCTCTTCAAGGGTACAAAGCGCAGAAGCGCGTTTGATATCAGCAGAGAGATGGAGTCCGTGGGGGGGAGCATCAATGCCTTCACGGGCAAGGAATATACCTGCTTCCACGCCAAGGTCCTCAAACGAGACACCACTCTGGCCGTTGATATATTGACCGATATCGTCGCTCATTCCGTCTTTGACCCCCCCGAGATAGAACGGGAACGGATGGTGGTCCTGCAGGAAATAAAGATGGTCGAGGATACACCCGATGACTACATCCACGACCTCTTTCACCTGGCCTGGTGGGGAGACCATCCCCTGGGGTACCCCATAACAGGGGTACAGGAGGATGTCCATTCCCTCCAGCGCGAGGGGATCATCGCCTTTTTGCGGAGACACTACACCCCTGACAGATTGATCGTGGCCGCGGCAGGGAATCTGGACCACGGTCAGGTAGTGGATCTCGTCGAGGCGCAGCTAGGTCGCCTCCAGCCCCATACCTCTGGATCGCAACGGGAGGGGACACACGGGGGGAGATCCCGGATGCAGGTTACCTATCGGGAGTTGGAGCAGATCCACTTCTGTTTGGGGACCGAGGGGATCCCGTACGCCCATCCGCTGAGGTATGCCGGTTATGCCCTCAATACCCTGTTGGGCGGAAACATGAGCTCGCGCTTGTTTCAAGAGGTCAGGGAGAAGCGGGGGCTGACCTATAGCATTTATTCCTTTTTCAATACCTATATGGACACCGGCCTCTTCGGGGTCTATGCCGGCACCACCAAGGCGGAGCTCCAGGAGGTCATCACCCTGATCTTGCAGGAGTTGCAGGCCATACGGGAGGGGAGGATTCGGGGGGAGGACGTGGCGGCGGCCAAGGAATACCTGCGGGGGAGTACGATCCTCAGCCTCGAGGGATCTGATGGAAGGATGGGCAGACTGGCCAAGGACGAGATCTGTTTCGGCCGGCACATACCCCTGGACGAGGTCCTGCAGGCGTTGGAGGGGGTGTCTGAGGCGGCAATCATCGAGGTCGCCCAGGAGATGCTCAATGCTCATCCCCTCTGTGTCACCCTGCTGGGGAGCATTGAGGAAGCCGAGCTCCCTTGGAAGACATTGGACCTGTGATATGGTGCGGGTATCGATAAAACGGCTCAGGGGAGGGCGTACAACGCTCCCCCGCTATATGACGTCCCTGTCCGCGGGGATGGATCTGTGTGCCTCTCTGGAAGGGGGTGCGGTGACGTTGGAACCAGGGGGATGGCAGCTTATACCCACGGGGATCGCCATTGCCCTGCCCGAGGGGTACGAGGCCCAGGTAAGGCCACGCAGCGGGCTGGCCCTGAAACATGGGGTGACCCTGCTCAACTCACCGGGGACCGTCGATGCCGATTACCGCGGTGAGATCGGTGTCATCATGATCAACCTGGGCCATGAGCCCTGTGTCATCAAGGACGGGGACAGGATCGCCCAGCTGGTCGTCCACCAGGTCTGCCGTGCCGAGCTGCAGGAGGTGGATAATTTACCCGCGAGCAGGCGCGGGGAAGGCGGATTCGGACACACGGGCATGTAAGGGGTAAGGGGATGCGGATAGGTATCATTGCCGATACCCACGACAACGTACCGATGATCGAACGGGCCTGTGAGCTCTTTAACGCCCACGGGGTCCAGGAGGTCTTTCATGCGGGGGACTACATCGCCCCTTTTGCGCTTAACCCCCTGAACCAGATCCTTCGGTGCGCGTATCGAGGAGTCTTTGGAAACAACGACGGCGAGCGGCTGGGGCTTCAAAAAACCGCTGACGGCAGGCTCCACCCTTCGCCTGCTGAGTTCACGGTCGGCCAGTGGCATGTCCTGGTGGCCCATGAGATGCCCATCTTGGATGCGGTGGCGACCAGCGGAAAATATCGGCTCATCGTCTACGGCCATACCCACCGACCAGAGGTTACACGGGTGGGCGACACCCTGGCGGTGAATCCAGGGGAGTGCGGCGGGTGGCTCTCCGGGCGCTCAACCGTGGCTGTCGCAAACCTGGACACCCTGGAAGCCGAGATCATCGATCTATGAAAGCTGAGATAATCGATCCCTTTCTTCACTATCTAGCGGTGGAGAAGGGTCTCGCCCGCAACACCCTTGAGGCCTATAGCCGGGACCTCAACGCCTATTTGGACTTTTTGGAGGGAGAGGGGATTGTCTCCCTCGCCGAGACCACCACGCTCACCATCATGGCCTTTATCCAGCGGTTGAAAAAGCGGGGCCTCTCCATGCGCAGCACCACCCGGGCCTTGGTCGCCCTGCGCGGCCTGTATCGGTTCCTCTCGCGGGAAGGGTATCTGGAAGTCAACCCCTTAGAGGATATGGAACTTCCGCGGCTGAGCCCGACCCTCCCCCATGTCCTTACTGTGCATGATGTGGAGCTGCTCCTAGCGCAGCCCGATGCCGAGAGCCCGCGGGGGATCAGGGATGGGGCGATGCTGGAGCTTCTCTATGCCACGGGGATGCGGGTCTCGGAGCTCGTCGAGCTTCCCACCGGAGGGCTGAACCTGGAAGTGGGGTTTGTGGTGGTCAGGGGAAAGGGGGGCAAGGAACGGATCATCCCCGTCGGGGAGGTGGCCATGGACAGGGCGAGGACCTACCTGGAACAGGGGAGGCCGGCTGTCCTCAAGGGGAGGGAAAGCCCGTATCTCTTTTTGAACAACCGGGGGGGGCGGCTCAGCAGGCAGGGGTTTTGGAAGATCCTGAGGCAGTATGCCCTCCAGGCCGGGATTACCAAGCACATCACCCCCCATACCCTGCGTCATTCCTTTGCCACCCATTTGTTGGAGCGGGGGGCCGACCTGAGGTTCATCCAGGCGATGCTGGGGCACGTGGACATCAGCACCACCCAGGTCTACACCCACGTGAACCAGGAGTATCTCAAACAACTCCACCGCCGGTATCATCCCCGACCGTAATACCTGCCATCTTCATCCCCCTCTTCTGCCTGGGTAATAGGAATTGCTGGTTTTTGCAAGGGTCTCATTTGGGGTAGATGAGGGTTGCCGATTGAGATAACTCTTGAGGAATTTGTATCTTCAGGTCATCCGCTCTGCGTTTATTGACAAGGGTAATACCTTCCCGAGGGGCTATAATGGGTATATCGGCAGGACTCTCTCCGTTTAAAATCCTGAGGGCTATTTCAGCTGCCGCTTTGCCCTGTTGGTAGCCTGATTGAACTACGCCGCACAATACCCCATCCCTGACCGTAAAATCATTTATCGAAAAATCCGGAATCTTGCTGTTTTCCAAGGTCCAGCTCAAGACAGCTTCCATAGGCAGACTGGTTTTACTATCTTTATCTTTTAGGGTGTGATAGGCGATTACTCCCAGGGCATCGACGCTCGTCTGAAGTTCTCGGACCTTTGCCTTCCATTCATTGAAATCATTTGTAGAAAATATTTCAGACGCTTCTACGTGCAGGTCCGTGTTTCTTAATTGGGAGATGGCCTTTTTTGACGTATTGCTTTCATCGAAGAGCATGGCCACTTTTTTAACTTTTGGCACAAGTTTTTTGAGGAGTTCTATGGATTCAGCGTAGAGTTCCCTCTCCAACACACCGGTGATATTTTCAGCAGGGAATCCATAGTCCTCTGGCTCCCCATTCATTCCACAAAAGACAAAAGGTAGTTTTTGCCCGATGTATTTCTTTGCCACAAGATCGCATGCGTTATCATCAAATACTATTACGATATCCGGTTTGAATTCTTCGATCTTTTTCACGGCGTTATCGGCTGCTTTCTCTCCCCAATCCCGGCTCGTATGTCTTTTTGTGTCCATATAGAACTTTTCTATCGCTATTCCCTTGTTGCGTAATATATCTTCGGCTCCACGCGCTTCTTCTTGGACCCATGAATATTCAGAATCGTAACTGAATATCAGAAGCGCCTTTTTGCTGTTTTTTGCACAACCTACATTCAAAAACACAAGAGATATGATCGTTATCAGTAGTATTTTTTTCATGTAAGATTCCCCCTTCTATGTGATTTGAATTTGATGTGAGATTTTGTACCTCTGGGTTTTGCTGCCTCGCCATTGATTGACAGGAAAATGTGCCTTGCTCTCTTATCCCCAATGTTGCTGCTATTGTTTAGTTTGTAGCAGACAGGAGTATCGTATGTCAATACCTGAAAACACCACTGCAGGCAGGGCACTGTTTGATGAAGGGCGGGATTGAATGCACTTGCGCCACTCCTTTGCCACCCATTTGTTGGAGCGGGGGGCCGATCTCAGGTTCATCCAGGCGATGCTCGGGTACGTGGACATCAGTACCACCCAGGTCTACACCCATGTAAATCAGGAGTATCTCAAACAGCTCCACCGCCAGTTTCATCCCCGACCGTAATACCTGCCATCTTCATTGTTAACAAATAACTGCAAGATGAGGCTTTGATTTAAAAAAGGCAGGATGTAAAGAAAATAGACCGGAACACAGATATCAGTGAGAATGTCAATATTTCACGAGCGGGCCCTATTTTCCCCTCGTCACCGAACGATAGAAGTCAGCGACGGCGGGCTTGACCGCCGTTCGCTGCACTGAATGGATAGGCCATTTCATACTCTTCAATAGCCCATTGGAATAACAAATCCATCAGCGTTTCCTTTTGGTGCACATACTTCGAGATATGAAAGATGCTTTGCCTCTAGTGCCCTGGCGATGTGTTTGACGCAGCACTTCGGGCAGAGTGAAATAGGAGTGGGGTTCTGGCGAAGGAGCGTGGACGATAATCCCTTGTCAAGTGTCTCACCGAAATTGTCACCTGTAAGACCTTTCGACTCTACCCACAAATAAACTGCCGTCTGCCCACAGTCATGACACTTCGTATCCATCTTCGCAAGGAGGGAAGAGACATCGTCAGCAATCTTGGAATCCTTGAACGCCCGACGCCACTCCCCGACGGGCTGAAAAACGTAGCACGGTGGTCCGTCCGCTGGCTCTATGACAACCGCTCGGCCTCGGAAACTCTCGTAACCTCTTTCGAGTTCGGGAATCAGGTGGGCTAGGCACAAAGGCTTGATCTTGTCGGCGTCCTCTTCGGCGTGCTCCGAATATCCGAAGCTCGACGGAACACCGCAAACTGAACAAGGTTTGCCGACCGGCGAGTTGGCCTTCCGGGTCGCAAGCACAAAGATGATCACGCCGACCACCAGACAACCAAGCAGAATGAGAGATATTTTCATACGCTTATACCGTGTAGTCGCCTATCCAATAGGTCAGCGGTGCCACAGGCATGATCTTCCCCCGAAAAAATAGACAGCATTCAAGCCGCCTTTTTTTCATACTCCATTGGCGTATGGTAGTCAATGCCGGAATGCAAACGATAACCATTGTAAAAGCGTATATACACCCGTAATGACGACTCCAAATCATCAAAACTCTGAAACGATCTGCCACGTATCCACTCGGCCTTCATCGAATGGGAGACTCAAGGGGACGTTGTTAAATTATTTAAATATTTTATCATCCCCTTTTT
>CAZMFG010000027.1:10863-20518 GCA_964565525.1 uncultured Thermodesulfobacteriota bacterium | reverse complement strand
CGACCTTCGGGTTATGAGCCCGACGAGCTACCTGACTGCTCCACCCCGCGATCGTGTCGGTAGTGTAGTTTTTCATCGCCGTTTTGTCAACCTTTCTTTTCCACGGGTCGTCAGGGCGATGGCCCCACCATTTTTGTTGATGAACCCTCTCAATTATGTTATAAACCACGTATACAGGTATGACCTGATTTTTGAGTGTGGGGGAATAGATGTATAAGAATGTAATCTTTTGGTTGATCATTGCCTTAACGGGATATTTCATTTGGCAGGCCTGGTACAGTCAGAGGCCGAAGCCGGCGGATATCATCTTCAGCGAATTCGTGGAGGCCGTGGACTCAGGCACGGTGACCAGTGTCACGATCCAGGGAAACGAGATAACGGGTAAATTCCAGGATGGGAGCGCGTTTAAGACGTTTGCACCCGATGACCCCGATCTGGTCACCATGCTGCGCGAGAAAGGGATCCGGATAGCGGCCAAACCGGCAAAGGATTCAGGTCTGTGGCAATCTCTCATTTTCAACGGCTTGATCATACTCGTGCTGGTAGGGGTGTGGATCTTCTTTATGAGGCAGATGCAGATCGGGGGGGGCAAGGCCATGTCCTTCGGCAAGAGCCGGGCCAGGGTCTTCCTCAAAGATCAGGGGAAGAAGGTCACCTTTAAAGACGTGGCCGGCATTGAGGAGTCAAAGGAAGAGGTGACGGAGATCATCGAGTTCCTGAGAGACCCGCAGAAGTTCACCAAGCTGGGGGGGAGGATCCCCAAGGGGGTCCTGTTGGTCGGCCCCCCGGGCACCGGCAAGACCCTCCTCGCCCGGGCCATCGCCGGCGAGGCGGACGTCCCCTTCTTCAGCATCAGCGGCTCCGATTTTGTGGAGATGTTTGTGGGGGTAGGGGCCTCGCGGGTACGGGACCTCTTCATGCAGGCCAAGCGGAGCACCCCCTGTATCGTATTCATCGACGAGCTCGATGCGGTGGGGCGGTATCGCGGGGCGGGCCTCGGGGGCGGACATGACGAGCGGGAGCAAACCCTCAATCAGCTCCTGGTGGAGATGGACGGCTTTGAGGCCAACGAGGGGATCATCCTGATCGCCGCCACCAACAGACCCGATATCTTGGATCCGGCCCTCCTGCGCCCCGGTCGTTTTGACCGGCAGGTCATCGTTCCCATCCCCGACATCAAAGGGAGGGAGGATATACTGCGGGTGCATTCCAGGAACACCCCCCTTGCCGATGACGTGAACCTCTCGATCTTGGCCAGGGGGACCCCGGGCTTCACCGGGGCCGATTTGGAGAACCTGGTGAACGAGGCCGCTTTGCTGGCCGCCAAGGAGAGCAAAAAGCATATCGACATGAAGGAGTTGGAGCACGCCAAGGATAAGGTGCTCATGGGGACGGAGCGGCGCAGCATGATCATCAGTGAGGAGGAAAAGAAGGACACCGCCTATCACGAGGCCGGGCATGCCCTGGTGGCCAAGCTCGTTCCCGGGTCCGATCCTATCCATAAGGTGACCATCATCCCCCGCGGCCATGCCCTGGGGCTAACCCAGCAGCTGCCCATTGATGAGCGGCATATCTACTCCAAAGAATACCTCTTGGTCACTATCACCACCCTGATGGGAGGCAGGGCTGCGGAGGGTCTTGTGCTGAAGCGCTTCACCACCGGCGGGGGAAACGACATCGAGAAGGCGACGGAGCTGGCCCGCAAGATGGTGTGTGAATGGGGGATGAGTGAAGCATTGGGTCCCCTCGCCTTTGGTCAGAAGGAGGAACAGATCTTCCTGGGGAGGGAGATCTCCCAACACCGAGACTACAGCGAGCAGACCGCCCAGGAGATAGACCGGGAGATAAAAAAGATCGTTATGGAGTGCTACCAGCGGGCCGAGCAGCTCCTCAAGAAGAACATCAAGACCTTGCATGCCTTGGCCAAGACGCTCTTGGAGCGAGAATCGCTCACCGGCGAAGATCTCGATCAGATCGTCCAGGAAGGTGCGGCCGCATGAACCCTTCCCGCAACGGCAGCAGGGAGGAATTTGTGCTGCGTTGCCGGGAGGGGGATCTGCACTTGGGTGTACGGACGCTGGTGATGGGTGTGCTCAACGTCACCCCGGATTCCTTTTCCGACGGCGGACTCTTTTTAGATACCCACCGGGCCATTGAGCACGGTCTGCGGATGGCCGAGGAGGGGGCGGATATCATCGATGTGGGGGGGGAATCCTCCCGTCCGGGCTCCGATCCCGTCTCCCAGGATGAGGAACTGGAGCGGATCATCCCCGTCATCGAGGCCCTGGCCTCGCGACTGCAGATCCCCATCTCGGTGGACACCTATAAGGCGCAGGTGGCCGAGCGGGCCGTCGAGGCCGGCGCCCAGATGATCAACGACATCAGCGGACTGCGCTTCGACCCGCAGATGCCCTCGGTGGCCGCCCGCTTCGACACCCCCTTGATCATCATGCATATCAAGGGTACCCCCAAGACGATGCAGGAGGATCCCCGGTATGAAGACCTCATGGGTGAGATCATCGCATATCTGCGGGAGGGGATAGATCGTGCCGAGCGGGTAGGGGGGGTAGACCCCCACCAGGTGATCGTCGACCCGGGCATCGGCTTTGGCAAGCGGGTGGAGGACAACCTCATGATCCTCAAGCGACTCCCTGAACTCACCTGCCTGGGCAGACCGCTTATCATTGGAACCTCTCGCAAGTCGTTTATCGGCGCCGTATTGGATCGGGAGGTGGACCAACGGGCGATCGGGACCCTGGCCACGGTGGCCGTCTCCGCCCTCAAGGGCGCCCACATGGTGAGGGTCCACGACGTGGGCCCGGCCAGGCAGGCGGTTGATATGGTGGACGCCGTTGTCAATGCCGAGAGGTGGGGGAGCTGATGGGCCTCACCGAGATCCTGACCCACTTTCGATTGCCGGACATCATCGATATCCTCATCGTCGCGGCATTGATCTATTGGATCATCCTGCTGCTCCGTGGGACCCGCTCTTTCCAGATGGTCGTCGGTCTGGTCCTGCTCATCCTCGCCCTTCTCATCTCCCAAATGGGGAGATTGATGACGGTGCACTGGATCTTGAATAACTTTCTCAGCTCCATCATTTTGATCATCGTGGTGATATTCCAGCACGACATCCGCCGGGCACTCTCCACCGTGGGGAAGAACCCCTTTTTCTTCGAGCCCACCTCCCCGCACGGCGCCCCGATCGTGGAAGAGATTATCGACTCCACCCTCGGCATGGCCAGGAGGAGGATAGGGGCCCTCATCGTCTTGGAGCGGGAGGCCGAGGTGGACAAGCATGTGGAAATGGGCGTCCCCATCAATGCGACGGTAACCAAGGAGCTGATTACGACCATCTTCTTTCCGCCTTCTCCGCTGCACGACGGGGCCGTTTTGATCCAAGGGGGGACGTTGACGGCCGCCCGCTGTTTTCTCCCCCTGACCGCCAACCCCCGGCTGGTCAAGACCCTGGGGGCCCGCCACCGCGCGGCCCTGGGGCTCACCGAAGAGACCGATGCGGTGGTCATTGTGGTGTCGGAGGAAAAGGGTGTCATCTCCCTGGCCATCGGCGGAAAGCTGACCAGAAACCTGGATGCCGCCGGGCTCAGACGGGTCTTATACAACATCTTTATCAGCAAGCAGAAGAAACGCCGGTTTTTCATACGATATTAAGGTGATGGGGGTTTCATGAATTTTATTACCAAAAACCCGACGCTCAAGATCATATCCCTCGTCCTGGCCCTCATCCTGTGGGTCTTTGTCAAGAGCAAGAGCGGGGGGGAGGTGGGGTTGGTGGTGCCGCTGGAGTTTTATCGCGTCCCTTCCAACGTCATCGTTACCCAGGTGACCGATGAGGCCATCAACGTGCGCGTCAACGGATCTTTTATGCAGCTGGAAAGGCTCCCCACCCGGGAGATCAGGGCCCGGATCGATCTTTCCCGCGCCAGACCGGGGACAAACTCCTTCGATATCCTCCCCGACAATTTCAATATCCCCCGGGGCCTCAAGGTTACCCAGATCAGCCCCTCATCCGTCAAGGTCGAGCTCGATCGGGTGATGGAAAGTATAGTCCAGGTCAAGGCCGCGGTAAAAGGAAGGCCTGCCCGGGGATATCGCGTCAGCAAGATATCCGTCGATCCTCCTTATATTACGCTGCAGGGCGCACGCAGCCAGTTGACCGGTCTCAAGGAGGTCTCGACCGAGGTAGTGGACATCTCGGGTCTCAAAGAGACGGTACGGGTCGCGGCGCCCCTGCGGATCGGAGAGCTGAGATTAAAGAAGGACGTGAAAAGGACGGCCACGGTCACCGTTACGGTCAAGGAGGAACGCAGGGGAAGATGAGGAAGCTGTTCGGGACCGACGGCGTGCGGGGTGTGGCCAATGAAGAGCCGATGACCGGCGAGATGGCCATGCAGATAGGCAGGGCTGCGGCCTATCTCTTTCGCAACAAGCGGGGGAGACATCGGATCGTCCTGGGGAAGGACACCCGCCTTTCCGGCTATATGTTGGAGACCGCCATGGCCTCGGGAATCTGCTCTATGGGGGCCGATGTCCTGTTGGTGGGCCCCCTGCCCACCCCGGGGATCGCCTTTATCACCGTCGATATGCGGGCCGATGCGGGAGTGGTCATCTCCGCCTCCCACAACCCCTTCTCAGACAACGGGATCAAGATCTTCTCCGGAAACGGCTTCAAGCTCCCCGATGCAATGGAACGGAACATAGAGGAACTCATCTTCTCCGGTAAGCTGGAGGGGCCGCGTCCTACCGGAGCAGCGGTGGGGCGGGCCTTCAGGATCGACGATGCCACCGGGAGGTATGCGGTATTTTTAAAACAGACCTTCCCCGAACATCTCACCTTGAAGGGCGTAAAGATCGTGGTGGACTGTGCCCATGGGGCGGCCTACCGCGTGGCACCGACGGTCTTGGAGGAATTGGGGGCGGATGTCTCCTGCGTGGGGGTCGAACCGGATGGGGAGAACATCAACCTTGACTGCGGTTCCCTGCACCCCGAGCTGATCAGCCGCCTGGTAACAGAGCAGGGGGCGGACGTGGGGATGACCTTGGATGGTGACGCCGATCGAGTAATCTTCGTCGACCATACCGGCAGGGTGATCGATGGGGATCACCTTATGGCCGTCTGCGCCTTGGATATGATACAGGAGGGCACCCTCAATAAGAAGACGCTGGTGGCTACGGTGATGAGCAACATGGGGCTGGAGGTGGTCCTCAAAGAGGCCGGGGGGACCATGGTCAGGGCCCCGGTGGGCGACCGCTATGTGGTAGAGGAGATGTTGAAGGGGGGGTACAACCTGGGAGGGGAGCAATCAGGACACCTCGTCTTTTTGGACCACAATACCACCGGCGACGGGATGATCACGGCCCTGCAGGCATTGGCCGTCATGCAGAAGAGGGGGAAGACGCTGGCCGAGCTGGCTCAGGTGATGGCGCAGTTCCCTCAGACCCAGCGTGCGGTGCGGGTTAAAGACAAAAAGGATTTATCCGAGATCCCCCAACTCCAACGGATGATCGAGGAATGCCGGAGGGAATTGGGTGAGCGGGGGAGGATCGTGGTCAGGTATTCCGGCACGGAACCCGTTCTGCGGATCATGATTGAAGGGGAGGCCGAAGAGGCGATAACCAGGATGGCCGACGCCGTGGCCGAGACCGTCCAGCGATCAGCGGGTGAGGAGGGGTGACTATGCCACGACTGGGTGTGAATATCGATCATGTGGCCACGGTGCGGGAGGCGCGAGGGGTCGACTATCCTGATCCGGTAACAGCCGCCGCCCTGGCGGAGCTGGCCGGGGCGGAGTGCATCGTGGTCCACCTGCGGGAGGACAGGAGGCATATCAAGGATAGGGACCTGCGGATCCTCAAGGAGACCGTCCAGACGGCGTTGAACATGGAGATGGCCGCCACCGAGGAGATGATCCGGATCGCCTCGGAAATTAAGCCGGAGATAGCAACCCTGGTCCCCGAAAAGCGGGAGGAGTTGACCACCGAGGGGGGGCTCGATGTGGTGGGCAACCTCAAGAAGGTGGGGGAGGCGGTGCAGGCGCTCACCGGGGCGGGGATTAAGGTAAGCCTTTTTATCGACCCCCAGGTGGAACAAATAGAGGCCTCCCGAGATGTGGGGGGGGATGCCATCGAGATCCACACCGGGGCCTATTGTGAGGCCAAGACCCCCCAGCAGGTGAACGAGGAGCTTAAGACAGTGATAGGAGCGGCCAGGAAGGCCCATGCCCTCGGCCTGGAGGTGAAGGCCGGCCACGGCCTTAACTACGTCAATGTGGGTCCGATCGCCGATATTCCCGAGATATCCGAGTTGAGCATCGGCCACTGCATCGTGGCCCGTGCCGTCTTGGTGGGGATGGAGCGGGCGGTGCGGGACATGATCGCCCTCATTCAGCGGCCACCTCGTTGATGATCTCAAAGATGACCTCGCCGGCCAAGCCCAGGTTTTCTATCGACAACCGCTCATTGTGACCATGGACGAGTTTCGCGTCCTCCTGCCTCAGCCGAAAGGGTGAGAAGTCGTAACAGGGCACCCCGATCTGGCGGAAGAAGCGGGAATCCGTGGCCCCGGTGATGAGATAGGGGGTGACCACGCACCCGGGGTCCCGTCGCTGGGCCACCCGTACGATGGCTTCATAAAGTTCGTTATCGGTGGGAGAGGGAGGGAGGGGCGAGCTCTCGAACTCCGGCAGGGGGACGATCTCAATCTCCTCGTCACCGATGACCTCTCGGAGCCGGGTGAAGAACGCCTCGATGGAGGTCCCAGGAAGGATGCGGCAGTCGAAGGCGGCCTGGGCCTCCGATGGGATGACGTTGACCTTCTGTCCTGCGGTGAGGATGGTGGGTATAAGGGTATTTCTCACCATGGCGTTGTATTGGGGGTTGGCGGTAAAGGCCTCGGCGAATTCAGACTTCCGCAGGGACGCCTCGATATCGTGGTACCCTGCGGCTTCCTCGGGAGGCTTGACCGCGGCGAGGTTGGCGAAGTACTCCTTTACCAGGGGAATGACCTCGAAAGGGGTTTCCCACTCCGCGAGCCGATTTAAGGCCTTGATCAGTTTTACCGTGGCGCTGTCACCGTGGGGTATGGAGCCGTGTCC
Source organism: uncultured Thermodesulfobacteriota bacterium (assembly GCA_964565525.1). Classification (GTDB taxonomy): domain Bacteria; phylum Desulfobacterota; class B13-G15; order B13-G15; family RBG-16-54-18; genus JAFGNJ01. Next base: position 13,403 of record CAZMFG010000027.1, on the reverse strand, counting down.
GCTTGTCCCGTGGGCCTTGACGGCAAATTGTGCAACCACCTTTTGGGCCGTCGCTATCTCGTAGTGATCGAGCTGTCCGTCCTCTCGGAGCAGGATGCATCCCCCCTCATTGAGGACGCCGCCCGCCTCTTTGAGGCGAGGTACGTGCTCCAGCATCCACTTAACCCCCCATCTCCCCCCGACCTCCTCATCGGCGGTGGCCAAGAAGATGACATCCCGCCATAAGGGGATGTGGTGGCGCTTCAGCAGCAGGATGGTCATCAACTCCGCAACGCCCTTTCCCTTCATGTCCAGGGCCCCACGGCCGTAGATATAGCCGTCCTTGATGATCCCCCCAAAGGGATCGAGATCCCATTTGTCCTCCTCCACAGGGACGACGTCCATGTGATTGAGGAGGATGAGTGGTTTCCCCTGTTTTTCCCCGGGGATGACGGCCATGAGATTGGCCCGATGAGGGGCGGGTTCATACACGGTTGCCTCGATCCCCTCTTGTTGCACTATCCCCTCCAGGTAGCGGGCCGCCTCCATCTCGTTGCCGGGGGGGTTGGTGGTATTGATGCGGATGTAGTTCCTGAGGATCTCGACCGCCTCATCCCGTACCCCGTGCCAATCGATTTGATATCCGGTCATATGTCTTCCTTATAGTGAGTTTTATGGACAGCAGTGAACAAGGACAGTGTAATAATAGTGATGGGAAATTGTACTGCGGAATGGTGCGGGATGCAAGACATGCAGAGGATTGATGGTGCAGGTGCTCCCTTCATTCCTTAATCAAACCGGAACCCCTTCTCAAAGACTCTCAGGCAGGCGTCGACCACCTCGGGATCATAGCGGGTGCCCCTGTGTTGCGTGATTTCTTCGAGGGCCTTTTCGATACCATGGGCCGCTCGGTAGGGACGGTGTGAGGACATGGCCTCCACCGCATCGGCTACCGCCAAGATCCTTGCCTCCATGATGATCTCATCGCCTGAAAGTCCTTGGGGGTACCCCGAGCCGTCCATCCGCTCGTGATGCTGCTGCACGATGTCGGCCACCGGCCATGGGAATTTGATCTCCCGCAATATATCACACCCAACTTGGGGGTGGATCTTGACCATGTTGTATTGGATTTCCGATAGATGACCGGGCTTGCTGAGGATCTCGGCGGGGATATTGATCTTGCCGATGTCATGGATGAGCGCGGCCATCCGGAGGCCTTCTATGCGTTCTTCAGAGAGCCCCAACTCCTTGGCGATGGCGCAGGACAGCCGTGTCGCCCACCGCTGATGACCGGCGGTGTAGGGGTCTTTCATTTCGACCGTCGATGCCAGGGCGTTAACGGTCGCCATAAAGGTCTCCCGCAGTTGATCGTAACTGCGTTGCAGTGACTCCTCCGCCTGCTTGCGCGCTGTGATGTCGCGGGCAATCCCCTGGATTGCGTACGGTTCCCCTCTGCGGTAGATAAGAGAGCTCTCGATTTCAACCCAGACATACCCGCCATCCTTTTTTTTCAATTTGTATTCAAAAGGTTCACTTTTGGAACCGGTTCGTTTAATCTCTTTCCCTCTTTTAAAGGCGATTGCCAACTGGTCTTTGTCAAGCAACGAGGTAAGAGTCGAAGGGAACTCTTTTCTCGTATATCCCAACAACTTAAAGGCGGCATCGTTGGCATCCAAGAACCTGCCGTCGAAATCATGCACAAATACACAATAGAGTGTCCTGTCGAAAAGAGCCTGATACCTTGCTTTGCTCTCCTGGAGCTTCTCTTCCGCCTTGTTGTGCGCCGCCTCACATTTTTCCAGCTCTGCGATCCGCTTGCGCAAACGCTGTAATTCCTTGGTGAGCTGTTCCTGCGTCTTAGGCTTTGTTTTCATGGCGATATAGTATTATCGTCTACTACCAGAGATACTGCAAGCCGGTATCGGATGGAGGGCGACGTTAATACTGCGCTGAATCAAAGGCAAATCCCCTTTCGGTGAAGAGCCGCAGGCAGGCATCGACCGCTGCGGAATCATATTTAGTACCTCTATTGTGTGAGATCTCCGCCAGGGCCTCCTCGATATCGTACGCCGGCCGGTAGGGTCTGTGTGCGGTCATGGCCTCCACGACATTGGCTACCGCCATGATCCGCGCCTCCGGCAGGATCCCTTCTCCGGCGAGTCCCTGGGGATACCCGGAGCCGTCCATCATCTCGTGATGTTGCTGTACGATTTGGGCCACCGGCCACGGAAAAGCTATTCTCTGCAATATATCATACCCGGCTTGGGGGTGCATTTTTATCATCTCATATTGCACTTCCGTCAGGGGGCCGGGCTTGTTGAGGATCTCGGCGGGTACAACGATCTTGCCGATGTCGTGGATGAGCCCTGCCATGCGGATGCCCTCGATCTGATCTTTCGAAAGGCCCATTTCCTCGGCGATGGCGCAGGACAACTGCGTCACCCGCGGTTGATGGCCGGCGGTATATTGGTCCTTCATCTCGACTGTTGATGCCAGGGCGTTGATAGCCGAGATGAAGGTCTTCTGCAGTTGATCGTAACTGCGTTGCAGCGCTTCCTCGG
>CAZMFG010000027.1:0-10763 GCA_964565525.1 uncultured Thermodesulfobacteriota bacterium | reverse complement strand
ATTTTTTCGTTTAATAAAGCTTCCTCCGTCTGCTTGCGCTCGGTGATGTCGCGGTCGACACCCCGAAAACCGACCAGCTCTCCTGTCGCATCGAACATCGGCACCGCGTTGCTTTCCAGCCAACGCCAACTTCCATCTTTATGTCTCCATCGCAGGATAATGTTTTGCCAGCCACTTTTTTCTTTAATCCACTGAGTCAGCTTGGCTTCTACAGCTCGCCTGTCTTCCTCATGCATTAATGCCAGGCTGGATTTACCGATTAGGTCGTCTGGGGGATAGCCGAGGATTTTTTCAACAGCCGGGTTGGAATAGGTGTGAATCCCCTGGACGTCAATGGACCATATCCAATCTTGGGAAGTTTCAACCAGAGCACGAATCGTCTCTTCTTTTTCTCGTAACGCCTCATCCGCTTTTTTGCGCTCGGTAATGTCACGCGCCACGCTCAGGATGGCCTTTTTTGTGCCGAATACGATAGGATGCTCATAGACCTCGGCCATGGTCCGCCAACCGCTTCGTGATATGTATGTGGTCTCGAACCTGTTCCAGCCGACCTTATGGGTTTCCCTGGCGTGATCGGCGATTGAGGCGGCGTTTTCAGGGGTCACGATCTCACGCAGATTCCTGCCTACCAGATCTTTTGCAGACCATTCGAGTCTTTGAGCGCCGATTTCATTGATGTGGAGGATGGCGCCCCTATCATCGTGGACCAGAACGGTATCGGGGATCGCTTCAAAGAGCGTTCGGAATCTGGTTTCAAATTCACGCAGTGCCTCCTCCGCCCGCTTGTGCTCGGTGATGTCGTGAAACAGTCCTTGCAACACCTTTCTGCCCTGGAGTTCCAGGAGATTCGCTTTGATCTCCACTTCTCTGATGTCGCCTGACTTGGTAATAACCTGCGTCTCCAGGATTTGCCCTTCTTTATCGGTCAGGTGTTGCTTGAAGGTAGGGGAAAAGGCTTCTTTGTTGTCTTGCGGCGGGTGTAAAATCTTTTGCGGCTTTCCAATAAGGTCTGTCCGCTCTCTGCCTACCAATGACGCCATCGCCTCGTTGCAATCTATGATGATTCCGGTTTCCGCATCCGTCAAGCAGATGCCGACCACGGCCTCGTCAAACAGCGTTTTATAGCGTTCCTCGCTTTTCCGCAGCGCTTCTGCTGCCCGCTTGCGTTTGGTGATGTCTTCACCTGAACTCAGCGTGCCAATAGGGTTGCCTTGTGCATCTTTTAATAGGGTATTATGCCAGGCTATAATTCTCTCTGTTCCTGATTTCGTCAGGACTGGATTTTCGTAGAATTCGGTTAATCTCCTCTTACCCGCCATGAGTTTCAGAAACCCGCTCTTTATCTTTTTACGAAGATGCGAGGGTACGCAGGTTGCGAACCAATTCTTGCCGAGGAGTTCGCCTTCTTGATAACCGAGTATTTGATTGCCCTTTCGATTGGTGAGAGTAATTTCCCCCTTTTTATTTAAAGCGACGAGTATCACTTCAGCGATATCCAGGTACTGTTGTGCTTTATCCCGCTCCGTGCGCAGGTCCTCCTCGAACTGGTTGCGCTTGCGTCCTGATGCCTCCAACTCGGCAATGCGCTGGCGTAATGAGGTCACTTCCTTAATGAGCTGTTCGTGTGTCTTTTCTTTGTTTTTCATTGTTTATGTTTTATCCCTACCCCAAGGGGGAAAGCGGCCGGAAGAAAAATAAACGAGGATAATGTGAACATCAGACATATCCTCCCTAAAAAAGTATATCTATCAATAGACATCTTGTCAATGAGAACAGGCGGTGCGAAAAAAACGTAACTTTAACGCCTGATCTGGGTACAGGAGGAGACATAGAGTTGTTGCGATGGTTGAAGTGTAAGGGGTATTATGCATCCCCGAACAGGGGGACGATCTCAAATCTGGTGACGTCTACCAGGCCCCGATCGGTGATCTTGAGCTCCGGGATTACAGGCAGGGCCAAAAAGGAGAGGGCCATAAAGGGTTCCTCCAGCGTGCACCCCATCTCCTTGACCTTGTGGTGCAGGCGGGTGAGGCCGTCGCTGACTTTTTCTATTGAGAGGTCGGACATCAGCCCGCCAATAGGGAGGGGCAGGGAGGCCGTAACCTTACCGTCCTTGACCGCGATCAGCCCGCCGTGCATCTCGGCGATCCCGTGTACTGCTTGGGCCATTGCCTTATCCCCCGTACCCACCACTATGATGTTGTGAGAGTCATGGGCCACCGAGGAGGCGATTGCCCCATCTTTCAGGCCGAATCCCTTGACGAACCCCAGCCCTATGTTCCCCGTCCCCTTGTACCGCTCCACCACGGCGATCTTCAAGATATCCCTGGAAGGGTCTGCCACGGCCAAGCCATCTTGTGTCTTCACCTCATGGATTGCCTTCTTGGTGATGATCTGCTGGGGGATGAGTTCGATGACCTTTGCCCTTGCACCCTCGGCCGTGATCCGGAACTGTTCGGCGGAGATCTTTGGGAGGTGAACGGTATTCTCGGCCCGCACCTTTTTCTCATCGATGACCCCGGGGAGGATTGTTCCGCCGTCGGCCACAAGACGGCCCGCCTGGAAGACTTGACTGATCCTGAACGCGTTAAGGTCTTCCAGCACCACTAGGTCGGCTTGGTACCCGGGGGCGATGGCCCCGATGCCGGGGAGGGGGAAGTAGCGGGCCGGATTGATGGTGGCCATCTGGAGGGCGATGACGGGATCGAGGCCGCGCCGCATGGCCTTTCGCACGCAGTGGTCGATGCCGCCCTCGGCGATGAGGTCTGCGGGGTGGCGGTCGTCGGTGACGAACATGCATCGACACGCATTCAGGGGGGTGACGATCTTGATCAGCTCCTCCAGATTCCGGGCAGTGGAACCTTCCCTGATCATGATGTACATTCCTTGATTTAATTTTTCCTCGGCCTCAGCTTTGGTGGTGCACTCGTGATCCGAGGCGATGCCGGCGGCGATATAGGCGGCCAGCTCCTTGCCGCTGAGCCCGGGGGCGTGACCGTCCACCCGCTTGCCATGCGCCTGGGTCATGGAGATCTTTTTGAGGACCTGGGGATCGCCATGGATCACCCCGGGGAAGTTCATCATCTCACCCAGTCCCCTTACCCATTCCTCCTCCATGAGGTCTTTAAGGTCCTTTGCTTGGATCTCGGCCCCTGAGGTCTCCAGAGAGGTGGCAGGCACACAGGAGGGGAGCATGCAGTAAAGGTTGAAGGGGGTTGCCCCCATCCCCTCGCGCATGAGGCGAATCCCCCGTGTGCCCATGACGTTGGCGATTTCGTGAAAGTCGGTCACCACCGTTGTTACGCCGTGGGGGAGGATGGCCCTGGCATATTCTCTCACCCCCACCATGCTGCTCTCGATGTGGCAATGGGCATCGATGAGGCCGGGGGAGAGAAATCTTCCTTCCAAGTCCAGTACCTTTTGGGCGGGATATTCCCCGAAGCCCACCACCCGCCCCTGGGCGATGGCGATTGCCTGCGGTTCAATTGTTCCCGAAAAGACGTTGATGAGCCTGGCATTGGTCAAAAGGAGGTCAACCTCCCTTTCGCCTTTGGCATAGGGTATGATATCTCGTATCTCCGTGATCTCCTCCTGGGGAAAACCCTCTAAACTATACCTTATTTGATCATCATAAGACAATCTATTAGAGGGGGTGGATTACAGGAAGATTGTCATGGAGAAAGGGGGGTGCTATAGTCTTTTACAAGGAGCGCAGAGATGCCGCCATCGTCCGCTGATCAGCAAAGGGTCCTCCTAGTTAACCCCAATGAGATGAAGCCCCCGGTTACCCCTATCGGCCTCGACTATATCGCGGGTGCCTTGGAACGGGCGGGGTTTGCAGTGGACCTGATCGACCTCTGTTTTGCTTCCACCTACCAGGAAGAACTCGATGTCTATTTCAGGGGGCATGACCCCGTAGCCGTCGGGGTCACCGTGCGCAACACCGATGACTGTTATTACTTGAGTCAAGCATTTATACTCCCCCGGATAAAAGAGATCGTCGATTATATAAAAAGTAAGACCCGCCGTCCGATCGTCCTGGGTGGGGTCGGCTTCTCGGTGATGCCCGAACCCATCTTGGCGTATGTGGGGGCCGAATTGGGGGTCTGGGGGGATGGGGAACGGGCCCTCCCCGCCCTGGCAACGAAGATAGCGGCAGGAGGCGATTATTACGCAACCCCTGGTCTGATATTTCGCAAGGCGGGGCGATATCATTCCAACCCCCCTGAACTAGCGGACCTCTTAGACCTCCCCCTCCCGCGCAGGGAGGCCGTGGACAACCCTCGATACTTTCGCGAGGGGGGTATGGGGAGCGTGGAGACGAAGCGGGGGTGTGAGCAGAACTGCATCTATTGCGCCGACCCCTTGGCAAAGGGGAGGAGGTATCGCCTGAGGCCGCCGTCCATGGTTGCCGACGAGATAGAGGGTCTTTTGGCTCAAGGAGTGGATAATCTGCACCTCTGTGACAGCGAGTTCAACCTCCCGTATCACCACGCCGTCGGGGTCTGCGAGGAAATGATCGACAGGGGTTTGGGGGAGCGGCTCTCGTGGTACGCCTACCTGAGCCCGGTTCCTTTCACGGAAGAACTTGCTCTTTTGATGGTTCAGGCTGGTTGCCGGGGCATCAACTTCGGGGTCGATCATGCGGATGATCGGATACTAAAGGTTTTGGGCAGACCGTTTGTTGCCGCCGATATTAAAGAGACTGCCGCCATCTGCCGGCGGCTTGAGATCCCCTTCATGTACGACCTCCTCCTCGGCGGCCCGGGGGAGGACAAAGAGAGCTTGACCACGGCCATCTCTTTTATGAAGGAGATAAATCCTTCGCGGGTGGGGATCTCGGCAGGGGTGAGGATTTATCCGGGGACGAGGTTGGCCGAGATCGCCCGGGAGGATATCCAGAAGGGGGATGGCAACCTGCGAGGGGTCATAAGCGCCGACTTTTTTTACCCTATATTTTACGTCTCCAAGGCCTTGGGGGATGAGTTGTACCCCTTTATCGCCTCTCTGGTCAACGGGGACGAGCGCTTCTTCTTCGGCGGCGGTGAAGAGACCGAGGCCAACTACAATTACAATGCAAACAACGTCCTCATGGAGGCCATCAAGAGGGGATATCGCGGCGCCTTCTGGGATATCTTAAGGAGGCTAGCAGAGGAAGAGCAAAGACAATAGGGGCCCACATTTTGTTTTAATGGGGCCCCGCTAGATGTAGATGAACCATTTATGTTGCTTCACCCCCTGGCCTTGACGTAGCGCATGCGCAAATCATAGAGAAAACTGTTCAACAGGTTTTCCTCCTCTGGGGTGAGGTTCCCCTGGGTCTTCTCCTGGAGGATTCCCAGGATATCGATGGTCTGTTTCGCCAAGGGGAGGTTCCTGTCCATCTTCTCGGAGATGGGTTCCGGGATTTCACCGAGGTGGACCAAGGCGGAGGTGCTCAGGGAGTAGACAAAGGTAGCGAAGGTGACCTCAGGCAACGGCGGGGGTTGCTCCCCCTGTGCCTCCTTTGGTGCTTCTTGTTTTTCTTGGGGTTTTTCCTCTTTTACCCCTTTCCCCTTTTTTCCCTTTTTTGGCTTCTCTTTTTCGCCTTCTTCTTGGCTGGATATCCGTCTATCAACGACCCGAAATCCCTTTTTCTCTTCCTTCTCCTCTTCTTTCATGTTTTCCTCCTCCATTGCTTATAGATTTCTAAACGCGTCGTTGTCTTCGGCGGTTTTTGCGGGCGTTCTCCTTCCAGGTTCTTCCCTTTGCCTTTCTGTGCAGGGGTTCCATCCTCATGTTGAACAGGACAGAACCGGGGAGTTGCCGTTCAAGGGTTGGTTCCTTCCGCTTTTCCGGTTGTCTCTGTTCGGTCTGTTTCTCTTCCGGCAGGACCTTGGAGAGGGGGGGGCCGGTAATATAGCCAGGGGGGACGTGGTCTGCCAGATAGATCAAAGGATCGGCCTGATAAAAGGTGATCCCCTCCTCGGAGGCCCGCTGGGCCTGTATCTCAACGAGGACGGGCTGGGGGTCTCGACGCCTGCCGATCTTCTCGGCGAGATCTGGGGAGGCGGCGAGGTGGACGTATCGGCGGCCCATAGGATTGAGGCCTTTGCGAAGGATGTGCGGGTAGGCCTTTCTTCTGGTCCCGTGATAGAGGATCGGCGGGGGCTCGGTCGGCTCATATCGTATGGTGTGGGGGGTCGAATGCCCATACGTGGCCCTGATACGCTCGTCCTCGACCTCAAACCGCTCTCGGTCACTGGTCAAGACTACCTCAGTGATGTGAGAGCGTCTCACATGCGACCACCCCGACTCCTCGGCGATGGCCTGTTGCAGTTCTTTGAGGGAGACGAAGCCGTCCTCGTCGAGGACCAAACCAAATTCATCAGGGCGGTGCCGCAAGATATAGCTCATCAACTTGCTCAAGGCGGTGACTTGATGCCGATGGGACATCTCAGTGCAGTCTCCGTCGGAACTCGTCTTTGTATTCCTCCAGATCCTCCAAAAACCGATCAATGTGTTTTATGGTGTGTTCTTTCCATTCCTTGTGGCCACTGGAGGCGTACAGATACAGGAGTTTGACGATGGTCTGATAGGTGCCCTCGGGGTCCTTGCACCATTTTTCCAAGGGGCAGATGAGACAGTTTTCCTGGTACTCCAGGCAGAAGGCCCCTCCGGTACGGGCGCTCTTGATGATGGGGCCGAGTTCGGACAACGCTTCCAATGAGTTCAGAGAGTTCTTGATGCCCCTCCACTTTTCTATGGTAATGTCGAAGAGGTTATCCCCTCTCCGATAGCGGGCGACGATCTCCTGAATGGACAGCAATCTGCTACTCATTCCTTCACCTGATAGCAAAAAAGGCGGCACGCGTACCTCTCTCTCCCTGTGAGGGCCTCCCTCTATAATAAACTACAGGCCCGCTTTGTCAATCTCTCATAACCTTCTCGGTAATGGTGGGTTACAATAGGTGATATGTCTGAGAGGTATTTCAGGCCTTCGTGCGGAGGTATCGCCACGATCCACCTACTGCTTGTCGCAGGGAATCCGCTAACCCTTGCACCATTGTGCTACGGTATGGTCTTTGACTTTCTTGCTTCAACGGTGTCTGCTGTTACCTTAGCCGGCTGTTTTGATGATCCTGTTTGCCTCATCGACATAGACGAGCTTGGGGCGGTGGTGTATGTGCTCTTCCTCGTCGAAGAGGCCGTAGCTTGCGATGATGACCAGGTCGTCCCTCGTTGCCTGGTGGGCGGCAGCACCGTTGAGGCAGATGATCCCGGAATCCCGCTTCCCCGTCAGGGTATAGGTCTCAAAACGGTTCCCGTTGGTCACGTTGTAGATCTGGACCTGTTCGAAGGGGAGAATGCCCGCGGCCTCCATGAGCGCCTCATCGATAGTGATACTCCCCTCGTAGTCGAGGTTTGCGTCGGTTACCTTTGCCCGATGAATTTTGGCTTTTAACATGATCCTCTGCACGGTTATTCCTCCTTAAGGATGATGTTGTCGATCAATCTGGTCTTGCCTATCTTGACGGCCACGGCGATCAGTGCCTCGCCCTTGATCTCCTCGATATCCTCCAGGGTATGGGCGTCGCAGATCTTTGCATAGTCGATCGCGGCCGATTTCCCCTCCTCGATGATCCCCCGGACGTGGTTGAGGATTACCGCAGCGCTTCGTTCACCCTGGCGAAAGAGTTCTTCGCCCTTGCGGAGGGCGCGGGAGAGACTCGTCGCCTCCTTCCGTTGTTGGGGATTGAGGTAGGTGTTGCGTGAGCTCATGGCGAGACCGTCGTTTTCCCTGACCGTCGGCGTCCCAATGACCTCGATATCCATATTGAGATCCTCCGCCATCCGCTTGATGGCGATCAGCTGTTGGTAATCCTTTTGACCGAAGAAGGCGAGGTGGGGCTTCACGATGTTGAACAGTTTGGCAACCACCGTGGTCACCCCGCGAAAATGGCCGGGACGGGAGATGCCGCAGAGGTTCCTGGTAACCTGCTCCACCTCCACAGCGGTTTGGAATCGGTCGGGATACATCTCCTGCGCCGGAGGGGTGAAACAGATATCCACCCCCACTCCCTGGACCAACGCGAGGTCACGCTTCATGTCACGGGGGTATTGATCATAGTCCTCCCCCGGACCGAATTGGGTGGGGTTGACGAAGATGCTGATAACCAGTACATCTCCTCGCTTTCTTCCCTCGTGCATCAGTGAGAGGTGTCCTTTGTGCAGATACCCCATGGTGGGGACGAAGGCGATCTTCTTCCCCTCCCGGCGAAGCTGCTCCGAGCGTCGCTGCATTTCTTTGACTGTTGCGATGATCTCCATGGTGTGCTCAGAGGTGAAAGCTCTGTTCCTCTGTGGGGAATTTTTTCTTCCGTACCTCATCCATATATTCCTCCACCGCCTGGGAGATGACCTGCTGCAGGTTGACGTAGCTCTTCACGAATTTGGGGCGGAAATCACCCATGAGTCCCAGCAGGTCGTGAATCACCAGCACCTGGCCGTCACAGTGGATCCCCGCTCCAATGCCGATGGTGGGAATGCTCAACTGTTCGGTGATCTCCTGTGCCAGCTCGGTCGGTATGCACTCCATCACTACGGAAAAAGCCCCGGCCTCCTCCACCGCCACGGCATCCGCTATAATCTTTTGTTTTTGTTCTTCCACCTTGCCCTGCACCTTATGTCCCCCCATCTGGTGAATGGATTGGGGGGTGAGGCCGATGTGCCCCATGACCGGGATGTCGATATCGACGATGGCCCTGATGACCTCTTTCATATTAACGCCCCCCTCCAATTTTACCGCCTCGGCACCGCTCTCTTTGAGCATCCTCCCCGCATTCCGTTTGGCGTCCTCGCTGTTGATCTGATAGGACATAAAGGGCATATCGATGACCACGAAGGCCCGCTCCACCCCCTTGACCACGGCCCTGGTGTGGTAGATCATCTCCTCGACGGTAACCGGGAGGGTATTGGAATACCCCGCCACCACCGAGCCTACAGAATCTCCCACCAGGAGAATGTCCACGCCTGCCTGATCTAAGATCCGGGCGAAAGGGGTATCATAGGCGGTGAGCATGGTGATCTTTTCACCTTGTTTCTTCATGGCCTTTATGCTCGGTACAGTCACCTTCTGCGTCATGTGCGCCTCCTTGCGTTTTTTTGTTAGGCCCTAAAACAAAGGCCTCCTGGACCGTGTCCAGAAGGCCTCTCCGTTTTCTCTGTCGTGTGCTTCTTTGTACCTTCCGTCCCGGTCCAGTCTTACCTGGATCCAAGCGGTCTGTAATACCACGTCCCCTTTCTGGTCCCTTTGATCTCCTTTACGAGGTCCTCAAAATCCTCTCTGTTTTGGACAAAATCGATCTCCGTCGCATCCACTACCAGAAGAGGGGAATCGCTGTAATAGAAGAAGTAATCTCTATATGCCTCGGCTACCTCCTCCAAGTACTCGAGTGAGATATTCCTCTCGGAGCGCATCCCCCGTGTCCTGATCCTCTCTCTCAGGATCTCGGGCCGGGTCTGTAACAGGATCACCAGATCGGGCCGCGTGATCCGGGCCTCCAAGAGCATATATAATGAATCATACAGCCTGAGTTCGTCTTTGTCAAGATTGAGGTGGGCGAAGATCCTGTCGCGGTCAAAGAGGTAATCGCTGACGACCATCCGCTGGAAGAGGTCCAGCTGCCCGAGGTCTTTTTGCTGTTGATAGCGGGTGAGGAGAAAGAATATCTGTGTCTGAAAGGCGTATCGTTTCGTATCCCGATAGAACTTGTCCAAAAAGGGGTTGTCCTCGGTCTGTTCGAGGAGCAGATCGCCGTCCAGTTCCGAGGCCAGCATCCGGGCCAGGCTCGTTTTGCCCACCCCGATGGGCCCCTCTACGGCGATGTATCGCTTCTCACCTTCCATGTCCTATAATGTGATCCCCGTTGTCGTTTTTATGGCGTCAAGGTTGACACCGCGGTTTGTAAATTATCACAGGTCCATGGTCCTGTCCATCCTTCCCACAAGATATGCCCCTTGCTGGGATTTCATCATATTTGTAAAAAATAATTGTCGAAAATAACTAAGAAAGTTATTAACACTCTATATTAAAAAAAAATATTGATAGGCCTATAAATTTTTGTTAAGATGGATTGATCGTGAGTTGGTACAGGATAAAGCGAAGGTTGGAGGGTTCTTGAAACCCGTATTCAGCCCACCGAGCTGAAGTGCTCGGTAAAAAACTGCCAAGGAGGGAGGAACAATGGTCAAATTTTTTGACGGATTATCCAGACGTGATTTTTTAAAGCTGTGCGGCACCGTCGCCGCAACGGTTGGGCTGTCGGACCTATTCACCGTTGAACAGGTCGCCGCAGCCCTGAAATCGGCTGCCAAGAAGCCCCCGGTTATCTGGCTGGAGGGGCAGGATTGCGCAGGGTGTACTATCTCCTTTCTCACGATAGAGGATCCCACCCCGGCAAGCCTCATCCTGGACAAGATATCCCTCAGGTATCACGAATCGGTCATGGCCGCTGCAGGGCACGTGGCTGAGAAGGCCCTGGAAGACACGATCAAAGAGGGGGGTTATGTGCTCATTGTGGAGGGATCTATCCCCGATGCCGATGACCGGTTTTGTATGGTCGGGGGACGTCCATTTCGGGAAATCCTCCAAGAAACGGCCCGAAAGGCAAAGGCTATCATTGCCGTAGGTGCCTGTGCTACCTATGGTGGGATCCCGAGAGGGACCCCGACCAAAGGCGCACCGGCCAGTGCAGTGCTCCCCGGCAAGACCATTATCAACC
>CAZMFG010000026.1:0-20583 GCA_964565525.1 uncultured Thermodesulfobacteriota bacterium | reverse complement strand
TGAGAGGTGGTACCCGCAGGTATTCGGCAAAGCCGCCAGGATCATAATTGGTGGTATGCAGGGTCTCACAGACCGTGTGCAGGCCATGGAGACAATAACGGCAGGTATTACAGGGGACGTGGTGGGAGACAAAGACCCTCTCACCGACACGATAACGCTCTGCGCCCTTTCCGACCTCCACGATCTCTCCCGTGATCTCGTGGCCGAGCACCAGGGGCGCCTTTTTGATGCGGTACCATTCCATGACGTCGCTACCGCAGATGCCGCTGGCCTGCACCTTGACCAAGAGCTCCCCGGGGCCGATCCGGGGCGTCGGCATCTCTTGCAGGCGCACGTCTTGGTTGTTGTAGTACATTGCCACGCGCATGCAATGGTCCTCTCAAGAAGGGATTAAGGAGTGTACTCCCCTCAATATACGCTGTTTAGTGGTTTGTCCTTGGCAATTAGCCGGGGCTATAGGCCCCAGTTATTGTTCGCCGCCTTTCATGTTGTTGAACAGGTCCTGGGCCTCCTGCGCGGTAGCGTTCTCGTGGATGATGGCCCGCAAGGCCTTGGCCATGGCCACGGGGTGTTTATTTTGCCAGACATTGCGACCCAGGTTTACGCCGATGGCCCCTTTCTGCATGCCATCATAGACAAACTCGAATACCTCGAGATCTGTCTTACATTTGGGACCACCTGCCATGACTACGGGGACGGGACACCCCGTGGTGACCTGATCGAAGTCTTTACACCAATAGGTCTTCACGACCCGCGCGCCCAGCTCGGCGGCGATGCGGCAGGACATGGCAAGATAGCGGGCCTCCCTCTTTTCCAGCTCCCTCCCTACGGCGGTGACCGCCATGACCGGAATACCGTATGCTTCGCATTCGTTCACCAAGTTTGCCAAATTCAGCAGTGTCTCATGTTCGTAATCGCTTCCCACAAAGATGGAGACCCCCACTGCCTCCACGTTGAGGCGCACGGCCTCCTGCACGGAGGTGGTGATCCCCTCATGGGCCAGGTCCCTGCCCGCGAGGCTGGTCCCACCGGATACCCTGAGGATGATCGGTTTAGTATTTTCCGGATTTATGCACGACCGCAAAATACCGCGCGTGACAAAGAGGGCGTCGCAATATGGTAAGAGAGGCTTGACCGTTTCCCCTGGCTTCTCCAGCTTTTTGGTGGGGCCTTGAAAATATCCGTGATCTATAGGCAAAAAGAAACAATGACCGTCCGGCTGTATCAAACGCGACAAGCGATTTTGCATTCCCCAATCCATCTGAATGTCCTCCTTATGGTATTCTCGCAGGTCTTTCAGGTCTGCCTATCAACGATCTAAGCCGCCCTGCTATGGGTGGTATGGGTATCATAGAAAAAAGGCGTCCGAGGGTCAAGGGGAAAGCCTTTTACACGTCCCATCCCTTTTTTATCGGTCCTGTACACCAGAGGCCCTTTTAAACTCCTCCAGACATTTTTGGCTGCAGAAGTAGTAGGTCTTTCCATCGATGGTGGCCCTGAGTGCCGTTTCTTTGGGGATATAGGTCTGGCAGTGGGGGTCCTGAACCAATTCCTTGTCAGCAGGGGCTGAGGGTGTACGGTACCGCTTGAATTGCTTGTACATCCGCAGCGCAGGAAAGAGGGTTTTTTTCAGAAGATAGTAGCAAAGATAGAGCAGAGCGAAAATGATAAGATATCTCATGTGCACATAATGAGATAAAGGGAGAGGTTTGTCAAATCCCTTGTTCCTTTGAAACTAAAACTTGATATTGGTTATCCCAGAGGTTTATCGAGGATTAAAAAATTTAGGCCCACGTGGTAAGTGAGTGAGATATAGTCTTTGTTAAGTATCTTTTTCTTTTGTCCATACGGTATTTTCTTGATACTTTACCTTGATCACGCCGTTTTTTTCAGGATAATAGTAAAAGGTAAGTATGTATTCCTCCCCTTCTTGGTCATGATAAAAGATGGTGTATAGAGTGCTCTTGCCGTCACGGCTTCTTTTCATTTTTAGGTAGTCAATAGTATAACGTTCAAATTCTTCTTCTCCGATACCAAAGATAATAGCAGAGTGAGTAAACTCAAAAGAGCGATCAGCATACCGAGACTCTGTTGTTTTCCAGATCCCTACCAAGTTGTCAGGAACTAAAAGAAGTTTTTTTTCTTGACAACCAAAGAGTATTATTGTGAACAGCAGGATTATAACGAGCTTTGTTTTTTTCATTCAACATACCCCCCCGCAGAATAAGCATCATATTCGTTCTCACTTTTTTCCTCTGCTATGACCTCAATAAAAGCCTTGACTACCTTTGGGTCGAATTGTTTCCCGGCTTCCTCCTTGATAATCTCAATTGCCTCCTTTCGGTCTATTGCGTTCTTATATGGTCGGTGTGAGGTAAGTGCGTCAAAGGCGTCTGCTACAGCAAAGATACGGGCACTGAGATGTATGGCTTGTCCTGACAGACCATTGGGATAGCCCGTGCCATCGAAGTATTCATGATGTTGCAACACGATTGGCATAATATCTGCGAACGCGGCAATTGGTTCCAAGATACGCGCCCCCAATCGAACGTGTTCGCGAATAAGATCTTTTTCATTGTCGTTTAGTTTGCCGGTCTTGTCGAGTATTTCGGCCGGTATGCCGATTTTGCCGATATCATGCAGCAGGCCGCCTCGGCGCAAGACGTCCAATTCTTTCGGAGACATCCCTAGCGCACCGGCGATTTTCAAGGCCAACTTTGTAACGCGCTCAGAGTGCCCTGCTGTCCAGCGAGATTTCATATCGATGGTGCGGGCCAAGGCGGTGAGTGTTCCCAGGTGGAGTTGCTCCAATTCTTCAACCAGCCGCGTATTCGACAGGGCCACCGCAACTTGATCGGCCAACTGTCGAATCTGACGGATGTCTTCCTGGTCATAGAGAGGAGGATTGTGATACCCTAAGGTGATAATGCCAGACAACTGTTGATTGATAAAGAGGGGAAAGACCAGGAATGATTTGATACCACGTTTGGCCAAGGGCATAAGATAGCGCGGTGTTGTATCGCTTACGTTTGTTATAAAAATCTCTGGATTCTTATGTAGATTTTTAAAATCAACCGGCGTAAGGCTCATTGTCTCCACTTCTTTTCCGATCTCAGACCCTTTTTCCTTCATGTATATAGAGGTCAATGCCGTATCTTGGGTGCTTACATAAAACAACGTCACGCTAATGTAATCACTGGGGAAAACGTCATGTATGCGATTGAGTACGACCTCGATGATTTTTTCCGTATCCAGTGCGGAGAGTATGGAGCGGTCGATTTCAGCGATGGTGGTCAATGTCTTAAACTGTTTACCCAGACGACCTGCCATCATATTGAAGGATGCGGCGAGCTGTTCAAACTCATCCCCGGTTTTTATTGTTACTCGACTATCGAAGTCCTGTTGAGCGATATGCCTCGTGCCCTCCTGGAGCTTTTCAAGGGGCACCAAATTCCTGCGGATCTGAGTAATGCTCAAGAATAAAACCACCCAGAGGGTCATGAGGATGATAAAGGGAAAGGTCCTTTTGAATGTTGCTGCCGGTGCCAGCACATCGGCTTTCGCTTCGCTCACTACTACTGTCCACTTAGGTATCCCATATCGATCTCTGAGGAAAAGAGACCAGTAGCCGGCAATATGTTGTTCCTTTTCGTGTTTCCACTCAAACTGGCCCCACGTGTTACGGGTGATTTGAACCATTGCCTGTTGAGGGAGCGCTACAGAAGGAGGGAAGGTCGAAAAAAGTACCTGATTCGCATTGTCCAAGACGAAGAATTGGGCGGTAGAAAACCATAGACTTTCCGTTTCCACCCCCCATAGGTATAGGGGGTTTATTTCTCCGATCAGGATTCCCCGCTTCGGATAGTTAGGGTCAACCAGCATCACCATAAATATGTTCGGTGAGCGATCTGGATAATACGTGGTGGACAAGAGGGTCCTACCGGACAAGATATGTTCCATGTTTTGTGGAGTGAGCTCGGGTTTGTTGTGCATGGAACCGAAAAGAGGGAGAAACGCTCCCGCCTCGGTACTATATATAAGGCCTTTGAATCGTGGCTCGAGGTCTGCATTGAATTCTTCAGGGAGAGCGTGGGATCTAGTGTGGCGGGCTGAAGCTAGTCCGGAGGCGATCATCTTCATCTCGGTATCAAGGAACAGCAGACGCTCAGATATAAACATCCCCATATCTCTGCTCGTTTGATGGAGTTGTCTCTGGCTCCGAACATGAAGCTGCTTCGTAAAGTGGCCGTAATAGAGGAGTACAAGGGCGATGATAGGTATGAGGGCGCAGGAGATGAAGAGGATGAAAATTCGTCGTGCTACCTTACTGCGGAGAAATGTCGTATCTATCTTCATGGTTGTTGAACGAATCAGTACATTGTTATCGTACCGACGTACGCCCCTTTGTCCAATCGAATAATATCGTCCCTGCTGGGTTTGGCTGTAAGTGCAGGTGGGCTCTTCCCGTCCTTGCCCATACTGTAAAGGTCGAAATCTAAATTCACGGGCACTTGTGCCATGAAATAACGATACTTTCCTTGATTTCCTTGTATCTTGCCTTCGTTTTTCAGGTATCGATATGGACGGTTCCAGGGATCAAGAAGGTTTGCCGATTCTACAAGATCGAGGGTTTCGGGTAATGTTCCCTCATTGGTACGATACATTTCTATAGCGGCTTCGATAAAACGAATGTCCTCGATGGCCTGAGAGATCTTTGCCCTATCGATATAATTATTGTACGCAGGTACGCCAATGGCTGCAAGGGTCCCCACCATGGCCACGACGATCAATAGCTCCACGAGGGTTATGGCCTGAGCCATTGCTTCGCCCCTCTTATGATTAAGCGAAAAAATATTGAGGGACCGGCGCGGTACGGATAACCTGGGGCAAAGCCAATCTGATACAGCATGTCTTATGTACCTTAGTTGCCTGTGAAAGCGAGCGGTTTTCACTAACATTTCCTTAAGCACTATTATGCAAAAAAGTTTTCCCCCAGGTTGATTTTTTGGATCCAGTCAGCTTCGTGCGTTCTTCTCTGTCAGTAATTCAACCACCGAAGATAGAGCAAAATATGTGCCATGGTTTACATCCATTATAGCATTGATAGCGTAGTATAACTGCTTAAAATAACAACACATATTTATAGGACGGTCTGCGCCTTCATCTCCCTCTGCCTTTTATTCCTTCAGCCTTACAAAAATAGGTATGAGTCTGTCAAAAATTGTCATCCTTTGTTGTAGGGCCAGAGGGGATCAAGACGGGGATGGTATAACACCTCTCTTCATTATTGCACAGTTATCAAAATACTCTATGGGTCAAGATGACTTGTCCACATATGATTTCCATTGACACCTCTTTGATTACATGATACGAGTATAAAAATGACAGTAGAGGAGGGGAAAAGATGTTAGTCCGAGATATCATGACTAATAATGTCATTACTATACCCAGCGATACGCCGGTTCTAGAGGCCGAAAGAATCATGGGGTTTCACAAATTCGAGCGTCTGCCAGTGGTTGATAAGGGGAAACTGGTGGGGTTGATAACCAAGGACAACCTCCTCAAGGCCAGCCCATCGGACGCCACCTCTTTTAGCCGAGGGGAACTCTTGTATCTCCTGTCAAAATTGACCGTCAAGGATATTATGGTAAAGAAGGTGGTAACGGTCTCTCCAAACACCACCGTTGAAAAAGCTGCAGCCATAGCGCAGAAAAACAAGGTTGGTTGTCTGCCGATTGTGGATGGTAAGAAGGTTGTGGGTATAGTGACCACCAATGACTTCTTTTACAAAATCCTGAATCCCTTGCTAGGCATTGGGGAGGCCGGCAAGCGGATAATCGTCAAGGGGGCGGCGGACGCGGCACAGATACAAAAGGTGCTCGATACGGTGCGAAAATCTGACATCGAGGTGAAAAGCTTCTGTTCCCTTAAATCAAGGGGGGCGGGGAGGGATGACATCGTCCTCCATCTGAATACTAAAAATGTTTCCAAATTGATTAAACAGCTCAAGGGACAGGGATTAAAGGTAGAGGAAAGGGCGCATATTACGTAGTCTGAGTCTCCCCGCTACGCTCATCATACATTTTTCGTGACGGTCGAAGAGCGATTCCCTTGTCTGAGGGAAAAATGCATAGCGTCACGAGTGGTTTTCAGGCGTAAGGCGAGAAAGAAGTCTTAGCCGTTGAATTGAGAACAGGGAGCAAGGCCGCAATACTTCCCATCCTTTCCATTATCTGCATCGGAGATAATCTTGAATAGAACGGCTTGTAACTATCGCCTATTTTTTGTTATAGTAGTATAGTGTATCAGCGACAAGGAGGTAGGTCAAAGGCAATGTTAGTGGTTACTGAGGAGTTGATCCAGGATGTCAAACAGCTGATCGTCGAAAGGCTCAAATTAGAGGAGATAGCGGTTGAGGATATAGATACCGATGCGGCGCTTTTCGGAGAAGGGTTGGGGCTCGATTCCATCGACGCCCTCGAACTGGTCATCGGTTTGGAAAAGGAGTATGGGGTGAGCATTCCTGATGCCGAGGTCGGTAAGAAGGTTTTCCAGTCGGTCAGGACTATTGCTCAATATATCGTCGATAATCAACGGAAAGCAGTAGCAGCAGCTGATGGCGCACCATAATGGGGGGAAGGTAGCTCTCTGTTTCCCTGGTCAACTCAACAAGGTACCCGACGAGATAGGGAAGAGGAGTGGGGGAGGAGATAGTCTCCCCCACCCCTTTTTTGAAAAGGCCTGGGAGCGGGCCGGTTTCGATCTCGCCTCGTTTTTCTTCCAGCGAGAGGAAGAGGATCAATACCTCAACCTGAAATTACAGGTGGCGAGCTATCTGTTGAGTATGGTTTCCTTTGAGCGATATCAAAAGAGAGGGAAGCAGTGGGATGTTATCACCGAGCATAGCATGGGTATCTATGCCGCCTTGGTGGCGGCAGGGGCTATGACCTTTGAGGACGGATTGGCGATGGTCAAAGGAGTCGGTCTTATTTTGGAGGAAGGGGAGAGAGAAAACCCTGGAGGCATGGTAGCGATTATCGGCCTCGAGAGTGAAGCGATTAAGAAGCTATGTTCTGACGTGGGTGGTGGTCTCTCGGTGGCCAACGTGAATGGCTCTCGGCAGTTTGTCCTTTCTGGTGATATAGCCTCTATAGAGCGAGGGTTGGAGTTGGCTTTGCAGCGGGGGGCCATTTCCGCCCAACGTCTTGCCATGAGCGTACCCTTACATTCGCCTTTGATGAAATCGATACAGGGGGCAGTACGTACCTTTATCTCGGACGTCGCGCTGCATCCTCCCCGAACCCCTGTGGTGAGTCACTGGAGCGGAAGGCCCCTGAGCGGTTCCGACGAGATCAGGAATTTTTTGGTGGAAGAGCTCTGCCGGCCTGTTGACTGGGAGGGATGCGTCCAATATCTCCTCGCCCAGGGAGTGACATGCTTTGTAGAAATGGGGCCCACGGATACCCTCACCAAGTTGATCCGTTGGATCGACAGGGATGTCAAGGCGCTATCGTATGGAGTGCACGATGCCGTATGAGACTCAATTGAAGGTGCGTTTCTGCGAGGTGGATTCTTATCAGATAGTCTGGCACGGCCATTATATTGCATGGTTCGAGGTGGCCAGGAACGATCTCACCTCCCGCTTCGAAATGGATCCCGAACAACTAAAGGCGATGGGCCTGATGGCCCCGGTGGTAGACCTCTCCTGCCAATTCAAACTGCCCGCACGCTATGGTGATGAGGTGATTGTCCGGATCACCATGCAGCGGTGCGAGACCGCCAAGTTGATATTCCACTACACGGTAATGCGCGATAATGAGGTGCTCGCCGAAGGAAGAAGCACCCATGTCCTCACCGATCTGGAGGGGACCATGCTCTATAAAGTTCCCCGCGAGGTACAGGAGAAGATCGAGCGCATGTTTACCTCGCTCGGAGTGTGACGATGCGTATTGTGCTCGTGGACCCTCCCCATAAACTCTTCCCCGGCCTCAGGATGTGGACACCCTCTTTCGGCCTGCTGAGCATCGCGGCCTATCTGCAAGAAAAACAACCATTTAACGTTGAGATCCTCGACTGCACCACCTTCTCCGACCCATGGGGCGAGCTGGCCAGACGAATCGAGGCAGAAAAACCCGAGCTCATCGGTGTGACCTGCTCCGCCACCTGTCTCTCGCCTGAGGCCCTCCAAGCCATTAGGCTAGTCAAGAGGATCTCACCCGAATCCGTGGTCGTGGCCGGCGGAAGCCATTTCAGCCTGGTGGCTGAGGAAGTCTTAACTGTAGTACCGGAGTTGGACTATATCGTAACCGGCGAGGGGGAAACCACCTTTGCTGAGTTCGCTTCCCGTCTTGAGCAGGGGGGCCGGGGAGTAGAGAATATCCCCGGTCTGGCATTTCGCAGGGATGCTGAGGTTACCTTTACCGGACCGAGGGGTTTGATCACGGACCTTGACTCCCTCCCCATGCCGGCCTACCACCTCTTGGATATGGATGCCGACGCCTATTACTGGCACGGGATGGGCAGACGGGCCTTCGGGATCTCCACCAGCAGGGGGTGTGGTGACCGGTGTGCCTACTGCTCCGAATCGCGGTTTTGGGGGGGTGTGTGGCGCGGCAGGAGCGGGATCGCAGTGGTGGAGGAAATGAGATACCTCAACCGGCGCCACGGCAAGTCCCTCTTTGTGTTTAACGAAAACAGCTTCAACTGGAGCAGGGCCCGGGTGGAGGAATTTCTCCAGGAGCTGGGGCGTTCGGGGATGCAGGTGGATTTTTGGTTTCAGTCACGGGTGAGGGATATCATCAGAGATGCCGACCTTATGCCTGAATTCAAACGGCTCGGCCTGTATGAGGTGATGCTGGGGGTGGAGAGCATCAACCCCCAGGTCCTTGACCACTACCAGAAGAGGCAGAACAGGGATATGGTCCAAGAGGCCATCGACATCCTGAAGCGTAATGACATCATGGTGATGACCAATGTGATGTTCGGCGATTGGTACGATTCCGAAGAGAGTTTGCAGGAGATATTCGACTTCGTGAAGCGACAAGGTGATTTTTTGGTACTTACCCTCACCACACCCCTGCCCGGGACCCGCTATTACCAGGAGATGGAGGGGCGCGGGCTTATCACAGACACCGATTACGCCCACTACGACTTCATGCATCCCATCCTCTCCACCAAGTACCTGCAGAGGGATGAGGTATGGGGCCTGCAGCAGAAGTACCTCCGTAAATACTACACCCAGCCGAGGATCCTCTTGGGGGCCCTCTTCAACAGAAACCCCTTCAAGAGAATGGCCTATCGGCTCATCATGCGTTATGTCTGGGAGAACGCCACCCGTCGTCCGTGGCAACAGCCGGGGTTCCGTCAAGGGGAGGCATCACAGCTGTCATGGGGAGGTGAAGGGTGAAGCGCGTGCTCCTAATCTCTCCTCGCCAAAGAGAGATGTACATGTCCACCGACACGCCGTATCCCTTCCCCCTGTTGGGGCTAACCCTCCTGGCCTCATTTTTCCCCCCCCGGTATGAGGTGCGAATCGTCAACGAGTTTCTCGAAGAGGTCGATTGTACAGAAGCAGTGGACCTGGTGGGGATCACGGCGCTTACCACGCAAGCGCAGCGTACCTATGAGATCGCGGATAGGTTTCGGGAGCGGGGGGTGCCGGTCGTCGTGGGAGGGGTGCACCCCACGTTTATGCCTGAGGAGGCGAAAGAACACGCCGATGCCGTGGTCCTGGGGGAAGGGGAGTTGATCATTGGCCAGTTGATCGACGATTTTGAGCGTGGGGAGCTCAAACCCTTTTATCGCGCGGAGAGACTCCATGACCTACACAATCTTCCCCTGCCCCGCCGTGAACTTTTAGGCAAGGGGTACAGCCCTATCTTTAAGGTGATTGAGACGACCCGGGGGTGCCCCAACCGCTGTGAATTCTGTGCGGTGCCGGTGATTGCTGGCCGCAGGTACCGCATGAGGCCTCTGTCGGATATTAAACAGGAATTGGAATCTATTGTTAAGCGGGAAGGGGAGTATATCTTCATTGCGGATGACAACGCCATGGCCCAACGGTCCCATGCCAAAGGCCTCTTCGAGATCTTCAAGGAATTGCGGGTGCGGTGGATGGGCTTTGCCACTATTGAGATCGCCAAGGATGCGGAGTTGCTGAAACTGGCCGGCGAGAGCGGGTGCATCTCGTTGTTTATCGGGTTTGAGTCCTTACAGAAAGAGAACCTCGATGGGCCCAAGAAGCGGTTTCAGGGAGTAGAGGACCTCACGGGATTCATCGAGCGAATCCACGATCAGGGCATCGGGATCCAGGGATCGTTTATCTTCGGCTTTGACCATGATGACCCCGGGGTCTTCGAACGAACGGTTGAATTCATCCAGCAAAACAGGATAGAGCTGCCGACCTTTTCCGTCCTCACCCCCTTTCCCGGAACCCCCCTGTGGGAGCGGCTCGAGAGGGAAGGAAGGATTTTTGACCGGGATTGGTCCCATTACGACATGAGTCGGGTGGTCTTTGCGCCCAAGCGGATGACACCCGAGCAACTCCAGAGGGGATACCTCTGGGCCCAGAAATACAGCTGTGCCCCCCGCTCAATCCTAAGGCGACTCTTGCTCGGGGCGAGACACCACCTGGGATATTTTTTGCTGAGCAACTTCGTCCTGCGCAAGGCCCAGATGAAGGTGATCAAGCGTTTACAGGCCATCCCCCTCCCAGCAGACCCTTCTTAACGCATCATACGGCGTATGCACCTCGATAGAGCTCATCGGGCACCAGGGAGCTATATCCTCCTGGTGGCAGTGTTCCGGCGCTGTCGTATATCCGTCGGCGCCTTGGGTGTGATCAAGTTTGACAAGGGCTTTTATGCCTACGTGGGCTCGGCCATGGGGGGGCTGCGGGGCAGGATTAATCGCCACCTGAGCAAAGAGAAGCGTGTCAGGTGGCATATCGATTATCTCTTGGAGAAGGGTAGGGTGCAGGGGTTTCTGTGTGCCCCGACAGATAAACGGTTGGAGTGCCGTCTTGCCCAACGTTTGGAAGGGGTCTTTCGCTCCATCCCCGGATTCGGCTCCAGCGACTGCCACTGTCCGAGCCACCTTTTCTACGGTGAGGACCTACCGACCTTACAGAAAGAGGCAGTGGCTCTTTTCAAGGGTTTACTGAAAGAAGGAGAGCTTGTTATTGAGGGATATTGATCGTATGGTGTGCCCACGACCTATCGCTTTGTGCCCCCCCTGTTTCTCTCCATACAAAAGAAAGTACTTTTTAGTCTCGCCTTGGATTGTTGACATCCTGAGGTGAAAAACCATATAGTGTGAAACTTTGCCGGAGTTACGGATGCGGAGGCAGATATTCATTTCACTTTTCATCGCGGTCTTTGCCGCCACGTTGGGCATGGGGATCGTTGCCCCGTTGCTCCCCCTCTACGCCCAACACTACGGCGCTCAAGGGATGGCCATCGGTTTGATCTTTGCCTCGTTCTCCATATCGAGGACGGTCTTGCTCCCCTTCATCGGGATGATTTCGGACAAGCGGGGAAGAAAGGTCTTTATCACCCTCGGCCTTCTTCTGTTGACCTTCACGTCCGTGGGATATGTGGTCTCACGGAGTGTCGCAGCGCTGATCGTCACTCGGTTGCTTCAGGGGATTGCCGCTGCCTTAGTGATCCCCATCGCCCTGGCCTATATTGGGGAGATCACTCGTCGTGGGAAGGAGGGGTCCACGATGGGGCTGTTCAACATCTTTTTTTTCGGGGGGCTGGCGACCGGACCTATCTTGGGAGGGATGGTGAAAGATCTGGCCGGGGTTGCGTTCAGTTTTTACTCCATGGGCGCTGTTGCCCTCGCGGGGTTTTTTCTCACCCTCTTCTACCTGCCGGAGAGTGTGGCGGCGAGGTATGCTCCGCGCCGTTCCGCAGGCTCCTTCAAGTGGATTTTTAAAGCTGGACGGCTCAAAGGAATCTATCTCTTCCGTCTCTGTTTTGCAATGGGGATCGGGCTGACGTGGTCTTTTCTCCCGATCTACGCGCACGATGTCATGAGCCTTACGAGCTCTCATATCGGATTGGTCATCTCGCTCAATATCCTCATCGTCACTCTCTTACAAACTCCCTGCGGGATGCTTGCCGATAGGTTCAGTAAAGAAGGCCTTGTCATCATCGGCGGGTGCTTGGCCGCAGCGGCTCTGTCTTTGGTTCCCTTTACCAGGAACTTTTTAGAGCTCGTATCGGTGAACATTCTGTGGGGTGTAGCCGGGGGTTTTGCCATGCCCGCGCTCACTGCCCTGGCCGTTGAGGAAGGTAAGAGGGTGGGGGGGATGGGGGTCTTGATGAGCATTTTTGTCATGTGCCATAGCATCGGTATGATCTTCGGCCCCTTAGTGGCTGGCGTCCTGGCTGAATTCGTAGATATCACCGTTGTCTTTTTTACGGGGGCCCTGATGGGTTTGATTGGAGTAGGGGGGGTTGTGTACTTTCAGCGAAGGCCGTCGGTTCAAGGTTGAACGCCGCATGCCGCTTTTTCTGCACTTTTCGCCGTACGTAGGGTATAATGCGACATTTGTCTTTATGAGAGAGGCGCTGGTGATCAAGACACGCCTTATCGAGATGCGCGGTGCATCCCGCAAGGAAATCTTCGTTTCGAGGACCATGGGCATAGGAGTGAAGGACAGGTGATTCGTACGGATACTCACACGCCGAAAAAGACTGTCTTGGTTGTCGCTACCATGGCGTCTTTCTTAACGCCCTTTATGGGATCTTCCATCAATATCGCCCTGCCCTCCATTGGACGCGAGTTTGCCATGGATGCCATTTTGCTGGGGTGGGTCGCTACCGCCTATCTGTTGGCTGCGGCGATGTTTCTCGTCCCCTTCGGGAGGATTGCCGATATCTATGGCAGGAAAAAGGTCTTTATTTCTGGCATAACGATCTATACTCTTGCGTCGCTTCTGTCGGCGGGCGCGCCCTCTGCATCTGTTCTGATTGCCTTGCGAGTCCTCCAGGGGATGGGCGGTGCCATGATCTTCGGTACCGGCGTCGCCATCCTTACCTCGGTCTTTCCTGCCAGTGAGCGTGGCAAGGCCTTGGGGATCAACGTTGCAGCGGTCTATCTCGGGCTCTCCCTCGGCCCTTTTTTTGGGGGGGTGCTCACGGAGCAGCTCGGTTGGAGGAGCATATTTTTTGTCAATGTACCGCTGGGGTGTTTTGTTATCGCCTTGACGCTGTGGAAGCTCAAGGGGGAATGGGCCGAGGCGCGGGGTGAGCGGTTCGACGGTATCGGCTCCATACTGTACAGTCTCACATTGGTGGCGATCATGTATGGGTTTTCCCAATTGCCGAGGACGATGGGGATATGGCTCATTCTGCTGGGTCTGGTTGGGTTGGGAGGTTTTTTGATGTGGGAGATGAAACGTGAGAGCCCTGTTTTTGATATCAGGCTGTTCAAAGGCAACACGGTCTTTATGTTTTCGAACCTTGCGGCGTTGATCAATTATAGTGCCACATTTGCCGTGGCCTTTCTCTTGAGTCTCTATTTGCAGTATGTGAAGGGG
This sequence comes from uncultured Thermodesulfobacteriota bacterium, assembly GCA_964565525.1. GTDB lineage: Bacteria > Desulfobacterota > B13-G15 > B13-G15 > RBG-16-54-18 > JAFGNJ01. Next base: position 7,037 of record CAZMFG010000026.1, on the reverse strand, counting down.
TATAGTCCGCAATGGGCGGGTTTCATCATTGTGATCCAGCCGTTTGTTCAGGCCGTTTTTGCGCCCTTTGCCGGCTGGCTCTCAGATCGGATCGAGCCGCAAATCGTCGCCTCCATCGGGATGTCGGTGACGACGGTTGGGCTTTTTCTCTGTGCCTTTCTCACGGAGACAACGGACGTTGGTTTTATCGTAGTGTTTTTGATCGTCTTGGGGACCGGCTTTGGCATGTTTTCGTCCCCTAATACCAATGCCGTGATGAGCGCTGTAACGAGGCGATTTTACGGGGTTGCTTCCGCAACCGTGGCGACCATGCGGCTGATCGGTATGATGTTCAGCATGGGGATTGCAATGTTGATTTTTGCAGTCTATATTGGCAGGGTTCAGATTACCCCTGAATACCATTTGCTTTTTTTGAAGGCCCTGAGAACCGCCGTCATCATCTTTACCCTCCTCTGTTTCGGGGGCGTCTTTGCATCCATGGCGCGCGGCAAGGTACGATCTTAAGGGATGAGACGATGACGGAACCCATTCATACCGTCCACCCAAAGCTCTGGGAACGGCTCTCACAGCTCGACCCTGCAGATGTATGCCGACGCAGCGGAGCGCAGTTCGATGAGGGCTCAGGATCCTATTGCATAGATTATTTGCAAGAGCGCTATCGTATATCGCCAAGCAGCCGTACGATTGCATTGATCCAAGGTACGCCGTCTCCAGAAGACCCTTCCATTGACCTCAAGGTGATCCTCATCACCTACCTGATCAATGCCCGGGAGGTGCCTCTCGCTGATAAAATCGTGGCGGGGAGCAGCCTCACCGGCGGGAAGTGCTTTTTCCAAGGGTCACACCAGTTTCCCCTCGATCCCCTTATAGAGCGATACGGTCGGGATACCGAGGGGTTTCTGGATCGAGGCGTATCCTTTGGGGCCGCCCGGGAGCGCTACGGCGATGTGGGATTACGGTTTGCCGTCCTCCCCCGTGTTCCGGTGATCATGGTGCTGTGGGGGGCGGACGAGGAGTTTCCCGCCAGGCTCAGTTGCCTCTTCGACGCATCCATCGAGCAACACCTCCCCCTCGACGCCATCTATGGTATGGTGACCGATATCTGCTGCCGGATGATGGCATAAGATTGCAATAATGAAGAACACACTCGATTACATTTTTAAACCGAGATCAATAGCCATAATAGGGGCATCGGATACCTTCAGAAAGTGGGGATCCCTGATGGTTGAGAGGCCCCTCAAAACGGGTTTCAAAGGGGCCATTTACCCCATCAACCCTCATAGAACAGAGATATTGGGACTCCCTACCTATCCCAGTGTATCCGCGGTGCCGGGGGCTATTGATCTTGCCGTCATGACCACGCCGGCGGCGACCATTCCTGGCCTCTTACGCCAGTGTGTTGAGAAGGGGGTTAAGGGTGCCGTGGTGATAAGCGCCGGGTTTGCAGAAGTTGGTGAAGAGGGAAGAGAGTTCGAACAGGCCATGGTGGAGGTGGCGCGTTCAGGGGGTATCAGGGTGGTGGGGCCCAATTGCATGGGGATATGGAGTGCTGCGGGACAACTCAGTTTGTGCTTTCCCCATGCGCCCAAGGCGGGTCCTATTGCATTTATTTCACAGAGCGGTACGTTTGGGGTAGCTATGGCGCAGGTGGCCAGTGATAAGGGGTACGGCCTGACCAAATTCATCAGCATCGGGAACCAGGCCGATCTCGAGGTCTCTGACTATCTCGAATATCTTGCGGCAGATAAAGATACGCGGGTCATCGTGCTCTATATCGAAGGGCTGAAGGACGGCAGGCGTTTTTTCGATGTCGCCCGCCAGGTTATCAAGAAAAAACCCATTGTCGTGTATAAGGGCGGCCGTTCCGCCGCAGGTGCCCGGGCCACCATGTCACACACTGCATCGCTTGCAGGATCTGAGAAGATCTTTGAAAGTATGTGTAGACAGCTTGGGCTGCTACAGGTGCAGGAGTCCTTTCACCTCTTTGAAATCGCCGAGGCGCTCGTGGGGTCGCCTGTAGCTGCCGGCAACCGGGTAGCGATACTCGGTAGTGGCGGGCAGGGAGTTGTGGGGACGGATGCCTGCTCCGCTCTCGGCCTTGAGCTGCCGGAATTGGATGCAGAGACGTCATCGAGGATCACCGCTCTCCTGCCGCCGCATGCACCCACTGCAAAGAATCCCGTTGATTTTGCCGGAAGCAGCCGAACGGCCCTGCAAGAGGCAGAGATGATCGAGGCATTGCTCAAGCTTGATTATATCGACGGCGTCATCAGTAACGTGCCGGTCAGTCCTCAAATATGGGATCGTTCACTGAAGATTGATAGGAATCTGAATTCACTTCCCGAACCCTTTCGAATTGCCCTCAGCGGGGCCCAGGTCTATGCCTCGTTGCCCAAGCGATATAACAAACCCATTATTTGCCTTCGGTTTGTCCGTCTGGAACATGATGTGATGGAAGACATCCTCAGGGAAGGGGGGATACCGATTTACGACACACCCGAACAGTGTGCTCGAGCGATGTATGCACTCGTACGGTATGGCGCAGTGCGCGAAAAACACAAATCTTGATATTTTCAAGAGAAAAGGAGTCGTTGCTATGGAGAAGGAAAAGAATGAAAAGATGGAGACGGCATTTAACAAGGCGAAACACTATGAGATGAAAGGCGGCGGGTGTTCACAATGTACCCTCTCGGGGGTCTTTGATGCCCTCGGTATCCAAAACGACGATGTCTTCAAGGCCGCGACGGGCTTAGCGGATGGAGTGGGCCTGACTGGTGACGGTCATTGCGGTGCCCTTTCCGGTGGAGTCCTCGCCATCAGCTATGTTTTCGGAAGAACCAAAGAAGAGTTCGGCGATATGATGAAGCTGGTAAAGGCAAATGTGCTTTCAAAAAAATTGCACGACCGTTTTGTAGAAAAATACGGGACCTGCAGGTGTGCTGATTTGCAAAAATCCTTTTTCGGCAAATTTTACAACCTGTACGACCCGGATGAAATGAAGGCCGCCATGGCGGCGGGTATGTTGGATACATGCTCAACGCTGGTGGGAGAAGTGGCGAGAATGACTACGGAGATAATCCTGGAAGCACAAGAAAAAAATAAGTCCTGAAGACCTCTCTATATTCAATTCGCGGTAACCTATGGTAATAGATTAAATTGTCGCTGTGAACGTTTGTTTGTTAGCTCTAAAAGACAGCAGCAGCAATGAGAAGCCATGTGCGAAACGGCTTCTCGCTCATTGCGCACGGCCTTTACATTTCCTTTGCCAACGATAGAAACCGCTCCAATTGCTTTTTGATTTCCCGTTTGTTGTATTTCCCGACGCTGGTCTTTGGGATATCATCGGTGAATGCAATCAGCTTCGGTAGCATCCACTTCGTTATCTTGCCTTTTGCGACGCCATGGGTGTGTAGAAACTCGATAATATCTTGCTCTTTTTGGGAGCTACCAGGCGCACATTTGATGATCGCCATCGGGCTTTCTCCCCACACAGGATCGGGGACACCGATGACCGTAGCCTCGTGGACAAAGTCCGCCAGACAAATGAGGTTTTCCAAAAGAACGGTGGGGATCATTTCCGAGCCACTTCTGATCACATCCGACTCTCTATCGCCGATGGTAAGAAAACCGTGTTCATCAATTTTTGCCAGATCGCCGGTGTGAAACCAGGCATCACGCCATACCAGAGTCGTTTGTTCCGGGTTTTTATAGTATTGCTCCGTCACCCATGGCCCCCGGATGACAATCTCACCGAGCGTCGCATTGTCTTTGGGAACCGGATTCCCCTTTTCATCGACGACCTGGACTTCAATGCCCGGTACGGGGACCCCCGTTTTTACCAAGACTTCATCAATCTGTTCCTTTGGCAGGTCCACCATATATTTTTTGATAGCGGCCCTGACGGTGGTAGGTGCTGTCTCGGTCATGCCATAGCCGGAAACCATTCTAAAATGGGGCATGATGGTTTCACACTTGGTCTTTAATCCGAGCGGTAGTGCTCCGCCGCCGACTGAGAGGTTTACCAGGCTGCTCAAATCATAGTTGGTCAGATCCTTATATTCCAGCAGCAAAGCGACCATTGTTGGAACGAGGCCTGTCTCCGTTACTTTCTCGTTCTGAACCAACTCACAAAACCCTTCCACCGTGAACGTGCCAGGGAGCACGATCTTTGCCGCCCCAAAGACGTTTATAAAAGGTGTCCCCCAGGCATGAATATGGAACAGTGGGATGTTGATCATGCTAACGGCATTTTCACCAAAGCGCCTGTTGATGGTTTCGTATGCGGGCGTATTGGCAAATGTGCCCAGGGTGATGAGGTGAAGCGTCAGCAGATACAGGGCCCTATGGGTAAACATCGCTCCTTTAGGCTGGCCCGTTGTGCCGGTCGTGTAACAGAGGGTCGCAAAGGTATTTTCATCTAAATAGGGCCACTCGTAGTCGGACGATTGTTCCGCAAGCAATTCTTCATAGGCATAGAGGTTTTTTATCTTTGTCTCCGGAAGACCCGGGTCATCGGACATATATACAAAGCATTCAACCACGTCCTTTATCTGATCATAGATCGATTCTAGGAGGGGCAGTAGGGAATCGTCAAAGAAAATGATCTTATCTTCGGCATGAGTGATGGTGTACACAATATGCTCTAAAGACAGTCGAACGTTGACCGGATGCAATACGGCGCCGCTGCAGGGGACCGCGTAATAGAGCTCCAGGTGCCGGTGGGTATTGAGCGCCAACGTCGCAACGCGATCACCGGGTTTTTTTGGTTTGCCGGGTTTTATCACCAGGGGACCTTTCAGCGCATTAGCCAGTTGGCATGTCCTGCGGTACCATTCCAGCCAGGTGAATCGCTGGTATCGTGCAGTGTTCGGGTTTCGATAGACGACGCCGATCTCGTTCGGATAGAGGTCAACGGGTCTTTTCATAAATGTCTTCAACAATAGCGGATAGTTGGAACTGTATTCAGGGTAGGTCTTGTGTTCCATGGCATTCCTCCTCGGATATGGTGATAGATTACTCTCAGCTTCTCTCTTGCTCACGCGTATTCTGTAGGAATGTCTTACATTTCTGCCACGGTTGCAATCAGCCTGGAGTCCTCCAAGGCTGCTGAGCGATGAACCGTGCCTTTTTGGTATTCCGGCATTGCCAGCATCTTCTCGAAGGCTTCAATGGAGGGGTATTTAATCAACAAGGCTTCATCCCATGTTTCCCCCTCAGGGGCGATGAGGGAGCCGCACACCAGGCCCCGCCAGAACATTTCACCGCCGATCTCAGCGAGCGTCTTTGAGGCGATTTTTGTATAGGCTTGATACGCTTCCCTCCCGGAGCACGCGATAGAGCCATCCGGGTACCGGGCCTTGTCCCTGAACTTCAATAAATTGATCATGATAATAGGTTTGCCTTGGGGGATTTTTGCCAAGATATCGGGGAATTTTTCCTGATCAGGATCGATGGTTTTCAAATGCCGTCCTCCATTTTTTAGGAATTTAGGACGATTTTTAAGCGCAGCAACGGCCTTCAGTGCTCTGAACCCATTAGATAACTTGTTGATATTTCTTCTGTTTCTTTTCCAGCTTTGCCTGTTTTTTCTCTTTAGCAGTTTTCTGCGGCTTTTTCTTCTGTTCTTTTCGGGTGTCCCTTGATTTAGCCATACTATCCTCCTCTCTTTGTAACCCAAGGATGTTATAAGATTATCATCAAAATTCGGTGGACACAATAATTATGTATCAGGTCTCCGGAGTTATCTAACGCCTGGCATCAGCGGCGCGGGGACAGCTCGCGTCCATTGGATGCGTTTGTTGAAGCAAATTTTTGCGCGTTATGGCGAATAACTGAATCACGGCGCGAGGTTATCTACTTGAGGCAGTTGCTTGTTTGTAACGCATTGACGGATGAGTCGCAGCAAGAGCTCGATAGACTCGTCGATGCTAGCTTTGGCATCTTCTTTGATTCTTGAGCCATGGACGGCAGCGGAGCGCTGTTTGTACAACCGTTTCACGTCAGCAAATAATTTTGAACGTTTCACTTTGTCGTGGGGCTCCAGAAACCTTGCGATATACAGACTCAACCTAAATACGATTTCGCTATCCACTTCAAAGAGGCCTTCGATGCCAGACCAGAGGACTGCTAGGCGCGCCTGGGGCATGGAGTGCCAAGCAAAAGAGGCCAGACAGTGAACGGCATTGCGGAATTGATCATTGTCGAGCAACTTTCGTGCAACATCAAAGTTTTGCTCAATCCACGCCGCATCCTCTTCGGTAAGCGTATGCGGTTCATCTGGTCCTAGACCGCGAAGATAGTAATTGGTAACTTCCAGATGACTATCTGGACCGAGCTTTTCTGCAGGTGCATCACATTGAAAGTTGCAAACTACATCCGACCGCGTAATGGCTCCGAGAAGTACCGCGTCCCATGTTGAGTTCCATGCCCTAACTGCAAGTTCTTTTGGAGAATTTGCTTCGACACGAAGTTGGCTACCAACTTGTCTAAGGAAAATAGCCGCGACGCCGATATCAGTTTCTGACTGCGATAATCTAATGATTGTGTCTGGCTGTGGATCGCATTTAGCCGGCAAAAGTTGTACGTGCTCAGAAAGCTGAATTGGCCGTTTAACTCGAAGGCCATTTAGAAAGAGAAATGACTCGTTGCCACGTCCGGAGACTCGCATGTCTACTCAATACTTGGCTCTAAGTTAATTATTATATTGAATCAACAAAACATTGGAAGTCGAAAATGTCACTCCTGTTCTACTTTCTTCAATTCTCCACTTCGGTCTTCCCTCATCTCGGACTTCTGTTGAGCACCTTCATCTTGCGGCAGTACCATGTAAAATTCCGAGGTGTAGTCGATACCGATGGTTGCCTCCTGGAGCTGGCACGCGAGGAGGTGGCCGCCGGCCTTTCTGTCTGCGGTGATAAAGTGCAGGTGATAACCAGGGACGTTTACCCCTCCCTTGACGGTATCCGGGCATCGGAAACCCACGATGGTCCCTTCGATATCATGAAATTCAAAGGTGGTCTGTTCCTTGACTGCCTCGA
>CAZMFG010000025.1:0-20732 GCA_964565525.1 uncultured Thermodesulfobacteriota bacterium | reverse complement strand
AGCAATGAGATCGGGACGATCCAGCCGATCGCGGAAATCGGCCGATTGGCCCGGGAGCGGGGAATTGCCTTTCATTCAGATGCGGTCGCAGCCGAAGGTCTCATTCCCCTGGATGTTACAAGGGATACCATTGACCTGTTGACCTTTTCCTCTAATGATATCTATGGGCCCCAGGGTGTCGGGGTATTATATGTCAGAAAGGGGATGCGGTTAAATCCCTTGATCATCGGCGGAGGGCAGGAACGCGGCGTGCGATCCGGCACGGAAAACATAGCCGGCATCGTCGGCATGAGCACGGCCGTCGAGATTATGGGGCGAGAGATGGAGGGGGAAGTGAAACGCCTGGCGCAGTATCGCGATAAACTCATTAAAGCCATATTAGAACGCATCCCGAAGAGCCATCTCAACGGGCACCCGATTGACCGGCTGGCCAACAACGCCCATTTCAGGTTTGAGGCCATTGAGGGGGAATCCTTGCTGTTGTCCTTGAAAGACGCGGGTGTCTCGGCCGCTACTGGTTCTGCCTGTTCATCCAAGACCCTGGAGCCCTCCCATACGCTGATCTCGACAGGGCTGTTGCATGAGGAGGCGCACGGCTCCCTGGAATTCACCTTCGGCAGATTCAATCAGGAAGCGGACGTGGATAAGGTTATAGAGGTCTTGCCCCCGATCGTAGAGCGGTTAAGAAAATTATCACCCCTATATAAAGAGGAGGTGCCCGCATGAAATCCACTCAATATTCAGAGAAGGTCTTAGATCATTTTAGGAATCCCCGCAACGTGGGGACCCTCGAAGGAGACGATGTCGCATGGGGGGAGGTCGGCAATCCCGTATGCGGGGACTTGATGAAGATGTATATACAGGTTGAAGATGACACAATAGCCGACATAAAATTCCAAACCTTCGGCTGCGGTTCCGCTATCGCGACGAGTAGCATGATCACCGAGATGGCCAAAGGAAAGACGCTGGATGAAGCATTGAAGATTACTCGGCAGGACGTGGCCGATGAACTGGAGGGATTGCCGCCTATCAAGATGCACTGTTCAAATCTGGCAGCAGATGCCCTGCAAGAGGCCATTAAAAATTACCGAGATCAAAAAAAAGGAAAGGTACCCCTGCCGGTTATTCAAAAGGCCACGGGACCGGTAAAAGAGCTTGTCGGGGAGAAGGAATTTCTCGGGAAGGGTGTCTATCATAGCGTGGATGATTTCTCCCCCTTTCAAGACAAACGGGTCATGGTAGTAGATCGCGGGCCTAAGTCCCTCGAGATCGCGCTCGAGTTGACCAAGCATACCGGCAGGGTAATCGTGGTTACCCCCGGGAAAGCTTTCTCATCAGTTGATAGCGATTTAGCGAAAGGCATAAAGCAATCGGACATTAAAATTATCTATGAATCCGAACCCCTTGAGGTCAGGGGGAGCGATGAGGTTGAGAAGGTCCTTGTCCATGACCTTGATGAGGACGAGGAATACGAGCTGTTCGTGGATGCGATCATCATCTTAAAATAAGTTGATGATTTTTTATGATCGTGTTCTCAATTGTAAGGAGTTAGATAGAAAGAAGTTGTTGAAAATGTGATTTTGGGCAGGCTGTTCAAAAATGTCCAGATGCAAGTTGGGCTTTACGAAATCCCGCTTGCGGGGGCCCTCGAAATTCTGAGGAGTGAGGCGTACTTGGACGTACGCCGCAACGACGAAGGATGAGAGAAACACAGCAGATGGGCGTTTTTCAACGGCCTGGAAAGGTAAGACAATGCAGAAAGACCTAGTCTGTGGCATGGCAGTTGATGAGGCATCGGCTGCCGCAACGAGCGAATATAAAGGCACAACCTACTATTTCTGCGCCCAAAGCTGCAAAGAAAAATTCGACCAATCCCCTGAACGATATATCAAAGGGGGAGGCGACGGGCCGCCTGTGCAAGAAGTTCAGCAGACCGCAGTAAGAAAGGGCACAGGCGAAGCGAAACGGGTGGTACTCCCCGTCACGGGGATGAGCTGCGCCAGTTGTGTGGCAAAGATCGAGAAGGGCCTTTCCCAGATGGAGGGCGTTGCCGATGCCAAGGTCAACTTCGCCACGGAGAAGGCGGCCATCACCTTTGATCCCGATCAGGTCGGGGTAAACGATTTCATCCGAACGGTCAAGGACTTGGGCTACGGGGCCCGGGTGGAGCGGGTGACGGTGCCCGTGCGCGGGATGTCGTGCGCCTCGTGCGTGGAGAAGGTCCAGAAGGCCTTGAGTGCAGTTCCCGGCGTCATCCGCGCGGATGTCAATTTCGCCACCGAGAAGGCCACGGTCGAGTACGTCCCCGGCCAGGTGACGGTGAAGGATCTCGCCAAGGCGGTGCACGACGCCGGGTATGAGCTTCTTGAAGCCGAGGAAGGACAGGATCTGGTCGAGCAGGAGCGGGCGGCCAGGGAGGCCGAACTGAGGCAATTGAGGCGAAAGTTCGTCATCGGCCTCTGCCTCGTGGTCCCTGTTTTCTTGTTGGGCCATTTGCATATGATAGGCCTTTCTCACCTCGTTGCACTCAGCGCGCAGGCTACCTTTCTCATCCAGTTCTTGCTGCAAACCCCGGTCCAGTTCTGGGTCGGGTGGCAGTTTTACCGGGGCGCATGGGCCGCGGCGAGACACAAGACCAGCGATATGAACACCTTGATCGCCGTAGGGACATCCGCGGCCTATCTGTACAGCGTTATCGCCACCTTTTTCCCGGCGGTCTTTGCCGCCCAGGGTCTGGCCGCCAAGGTCTACTTTGACACGGCCGGGGCCATAGTCGTCCTGATCCTCTTGGGGCGGCTGCTGGAGGCCCGGGCAAAAGGGCAGACTTCGGAGGCCATAAAGAAGTTGATCGGCCTGCAGCCCAAACAGGCCATCGTCGTCCGCGCAGGCCGGGAGATGGAAATCGCCGTAGAGGATGTCCAGATTGGCGATACGATTATCGTCAGGCCCGGGGAGCGGGTCCCGGTGGATGGGACGGTCTTAGAAGGCCATTCAGCGGTGGACGAATCGATGGTGACAGGTGAATCCATCCCCGTGGAGAAGGGCGCGGGGGATGCGGTGATCGGGGCCACCATCAATAAGACCGGTTCATTCAAGTTCAAGGCCACCAAGGTCGGCAAGGAGACCATGCTGGCCCAGATCATCCGTATGGTGGAGGAGGCCCAGGGGTCCAAACCCCCCATCGCCAGGCTGGCCGATATTATCGCCAGCTACTTTGTTCCCGTGGTCATCGGCGCGGCAGTCGTTACCTTCGTCATCTGGTTGCTCTTTGGGCCTGCACCGGCACTCACGTATGCGGTGCTCAATTTTGTGGCGGTGATGATCATCGCCTGCCCCTGCGCCTTGGGGCTGGCCACCCCCACGTCCATCATGGTGGGGACGGGGAAGGGGGCAGAAAACGGGGTCCTGATCCGGGGCGGAGAGGCCCTGGAGACGGCCCACAAGCTCAATGCCATTGTCCTGGACAAGACAGGGACCATCACCAAGGGGGAGCCCTCCGTCACCGACATCGTGGAAGCAGACGGTGTCACGGCAGCGGAGATCCTGCGCCTGGCCGCCTCTGCCGAGCGCGGTTCCGAACACCCCCTTGGCGAGGCCATCCTCCAGCGGGCGAAAGGGGACGGCTTGCGCTTAGAGGACCCGACGGATTTCAGCGCCATCCCCGGCCATGGTATCGAGGCGGCTATCGGAGGCCGGAAGATCTTAATGGGGAACATGAAACTGATGCGAGAGAGGTCGATCCCTCTTGATGGCATGGAGGGAAAGGCTGCGGCGCTCTCACGCGAGGGGAAGACCCCCATGTTTGTCGCGGTGGATGGGAAACCCGCCGGGATCATCGCCGTGGCCGATACCCTGAAAGAGGATTCCAAGGCGGCCATTGACGCCTTACATCACTTGGGGCTCGAGGTCATCATGTTGACCGGGGATAACCAGCGGACCGCCGATGCCATTGCCAAGCAGATCGGGGTCGACCGGGTCCTGGCCGAGGTCCTGCCGGAGGTCAAGGCAAACGAGGTGAAACGGCTCCAGGCCGAGGGGAAGCGGGTAGGGATGGTGGGGGACGGGATCAACGATGCCCCTGCCCTGGCCCAGGCCGACGTGGGTATCGCCATCGGGACGGGTACCGATGTGGCCATGGAGTCGGCGGATATCACCCTGATCAGCGGCGACCTCAAGGGTGTGGTCACGGCCATCGCCCTGAGCAAGGCCACCATCCGCAACATCAAACAGAACCTGTTTTGGGCCTTCGCGTACAATACCATCCTGATCCCCGTGGCTGCCGGTGTCCTCTTCCCGTTCTTCGGGATCCTGCTCAGCCCCATCTTTGCGGCGGCGGCCATGGGACTCTCATCAGTCACGGTGGTGAGCAATGCCCTGCGGTTGCGGAGGTTCAAGCCGCCGGCCATCACGGCAGGAACAACGGCGCATACAGAGATTACCCGCGCTTCTTTAAAAGCAGAGAGAAAGGAGGTGAAGACTATGGCTATTGATCCCGTATGTAAGATGGAGGTGGATGAGAAGAAGGCGGCAGCGCAGTACGAATACAAGGGGAAGAAGTACTACTTTTGTGCAGTGGGGTGTAAGGAGCGCTTTGCCAAAGACCCTGAGCAGTTCATTCAGGGGAAGAAAAACTGAATCGGATCGATGATGAGTCGATCAGAAGAAAAAGAGAGGAAGTTATGAAAAGATTGGTACTGATTTTAGCGGTGGTAATCATTGGAGGGGTGTTTCTCTTTTTCATCGAGGGGAATGCCCAGAGGGGACCTGGGATGATGGGTCCTGGCTACGGCTACGGTTACGGCATGGGCCCCGGCATGATGGGCGGGGGCGGATACGGAGAACCGCAGTATTGCCCCTATTGCGGGAGTTACATAGGCCCAGGCGGAGGTTATGGTTATGGTATGGGTCCCGGCATGATGGGACGAGGGTATGGGTACGGGCCTCAGTATCAGCCGCTCGAGAAGCCTTTGGGGAAGAAAGACGCCAAGGAGCAGTTGGACAATTACGTGCAATCCACACGCAATCCGGACCTGAAGGTTGGGAAGATTACGGAAAAAGATGCCTATTTTGAAGGAGAGATCCTGACCAAGAAGGGTGTTCTGGTGGATACGATTATCGTGGACAAGAATACGGGCTGGATGAGCTCCGCGATGAGAGGCGGCCCCGGAAGAGGTCCTGGCGGAGGATATCACGGTTACGGCATGGGACCGGGGATGATGGGTCCCGGCTATGGTTACGGTATGATGGGTGGGGGGTATCAAGGGCATGGGTCCCGATACGGTTCTCCATCTGGACCGCAATATCAGCAGCCGCAGAAACCCCTGGCAGAGAAGGATGTGAAGGCGATGCTGGAGAACTACGTGCAGTCCACGCGCAATCCCAACCTGAAGGTGGGGAAGATCGTGGAAAAGGACGCCTACTTTGAGGCCGAGATCCTGACCAAAGATAATGCTTTGGTGGATAAAATTCTTGTAGACAAGAATACGGGCTGGATGAGATCCGTATATTAACTTAACAATCAACCGAAGGCATCCAGAGGCGATGAACCTCTAGATGCCCTTTGACCAAAGGAGGATGGAGATGATTAAGAAGAGTTATGTGGCGTTGGTTGTCACTTTAGGATTCCTCGCGAGTATGGCCACGGATGTGTTTGCCCAATGGCGCGGCTATGACTGGGGACATGGGCCCGGGATGATGGGGGGATATGGTGGGGGATGGTTCGGGTCTATCATCATGGTCGCCTTTTGGATCGCCGTGGTCGTGGGGATTATTTTTCTGATCCGGTGGTTGGTGACAACGACGGGTGCAGGAAGCCAGGGGGGTAGATCAGAGGAGTCGGCCCTGGAGATCCTCAAAAAAAGATATGCACGAGGCGAGATCGACAAGAAGGAGTTCGAGGCGAAGAAGAAGGACCTCATTTAATATTGCCGTGAACATACAAGGAGAGATGACGTGAAAGTTACGAGAAGGCAATTTTTAAAGACCGCCGTGGGGGCGGCCGTGGCTGCCGGTATGCCGGCTTTTCCTCTGCGTTCCGCCCTTGCCCAGCCGAAGACGGCGGTGAGGGAGTTTCGCTTTTCGGCATCCCCGGCCCGGGTGAACCTCGGGGCCGGTCCCGATTTTATCGCGTGGACCTATAACGGGCAGGTGCCCGGACCGGAGATCCGTGCCCGCGAGGGCGAGATCATACGGGTTGTCCTGAAAAACTTTCTGCCGGAAGGGACAACCATCCACTGGCACGGCGTGCCCGTGCCGAACGCCATGGATGGCGTTCCCAATGTTACCCAGAAACCCGTGATGCCGGGTGAGACCTTCGTGTATGAGTTCGAGGCCAGGCCCGCGGGGAGCTATATGTATCACTCCCATGTCCACTATCAACTCGATCAGGGGCTGTATGGTCCCCTCATCATTGAGCCATCCCGCCCGCAGGGCGCCTATGATCGTGAGTATACGTTGGTGCTGGAAGACTGGGTCATGAGGGACGGGGGTGGCGTTGCCGACACAGAGCGGCGCCCTCCTATGGGTATGGGGGGTATGATGGGCGGTATGAGGAGAGGCAGAGGGGGGTCAGCGTCCGGCGACGGTCCGCTCCTGGAGCCCGTTTACGATGGCTATGCGGTCAATGGCAGGGTTGGGCCTGCAATACAACCCCTTGAGGTGGGCAAGGGGGAACGGGTGAAGCTGCGGCTTATCAATCCATCATCCGCTACCATCTATGACCTCCGTCTGGCCGGCCATACGTTGACGATCACCCACACGGATGGCAGACCTATTAAGCCGATAAAGACCGACGTCCTGCGCATCGGCATGGGTGAGCGCTATGATGTGGAGTTTGTAGCCGATAATCCGGGTACCTGGTTTTTAGGGGCAGCCGACAAGGGCTTCGGCGAGGGGCAGCTGCGCATCCCGGTGCACTATACAGGGATCAGCAAGAAAGAGGCGGTGGCGCCGACCTTTCATCAAGGACTGCGTTTTGCGAGTTACTGGGATTTCCAGTCCCTCCGCTCCTCGGAAGCCTCGACATCAAAACCTGCTAACAGGTCCTATTCCCAGACATTGAGCGGGGGGATGCACTCGCCGTACTGGACCATCAATGGCTATGTCTATCCGGATTCAGAACGTCTGGGTGTTCGGAAAGGCGAGCGGGTGCGCATCGGTTACTGGAACCAAAGCATGATGCCCCATCCCATGCACCTGCACGGGCATTTCTTCAAGGTGGTGAATCCGTCTGTGCCGCAGGAGCGATGGATCCTCAAGGACACCGTCATCGTGGACCCCATGCAGCGCATCGATATCGAGTTCCTGGCGGATAATCCCGGCACCTGGTTTCACCACTGCCATAATCTCTACCACATGGAGGCCGGCATGGCGAATGTGGTGATGTATGAATCATAGTCCTTACGTAGACGCTCCGTTCAATATTAAAATCCGCAAGGAGGTATCCCATGGAAGATCAACAGGAAAAGACATATCAAGAAAAGATAGCGGCTCAACTAAAAGAGTTTGCAGCCAAGATTGATGAACTCAACGTAAGGGCTGACCAAGCCAAAGCAGAGGCCAAGGTAAAGTATGCTAAGCAAATAGAAGAGCTGCGCCTTAAACAGGAATCGGCGCGTCAGAAACTGCAGAAGCTGAAAGAAGCAGGAGGCGGTGCGTTGGGTGATCTCAAGAGAGGACTCGATGCCGCCGTAGCAGAGCTGAACACTGCTTTACATGATGCCCTGTCGAGATTTAAGGAAAAAGAAAAGGAGGAAGAATTCGCTTCACAGCAGCCGGATTCCCCAGGGGGGAGAGAGACGTAACGAGTGATTTTTCTCCCGTTTCCCCGTGGGAGCAAGTCCCTCCCTTGAATGCACAGTACCCTGGACACGGTTACTTGGCCCCTGTTTACTGAGCCATAGTAAAGGGAATGAGCGATGTGCCGCGCTTCCGGGCCATCTCCTCGAGTAATGTTCGGCCCTTCTCCGGGGGCGTGTAGCGTTGGTCTTCGGGTTTGAGTTCCAGGCGTAAGGCCTTGGTGGGGCAGGTGGTCACGCACAGGCCGCAGCCGATACAGCGGTCCAGGTTGATGTGGGCCACCTCGTCCTCGTTGATGGAAATCGCCCCCATCGGACACCGCTCAAGACAGGTCTCACAGGCAGTGCACTCGTCTGCGTCCACGGCGGCGTGGTAGTTCGACAGGACCATCTCAACCGGGCGGGGGTATTTTTTGATCATCCTCAAAAGGGGACAGCAATCCCCGCAGCAGTTGCACATGCCGCCTGGATTGATGACATTGGCCGGCTGCGCCACGAGGCCCGCCTCCTCGCAGCGGTTCAGGATCTCGAGCGCCTCTTCAGTCGTGATCTCACGCCCCATACCCAGCTCGATGTAATACCGGGCGGCGGAACCGAAGCTGAAGCAGACCTCGAGGGGTTTGTCGCAGTGGTGGCCGATCAAGTCCTGTTGAACGCGACAGATGCAATTCGCCACGGCGATCAACTTCTGTTTCTCGATGATCTCGCGGGAGTCCTCGTAGGTGGCCACCGGGTGCGTGACGACCACGGAGCGATTGATGGGGATCGTCCGCAGGATGGACGGGCTGAGCTCAGCGAGGTTTTTGTGGAACGCCTCCTGGAGGTAGTCCTCGAACATCTGGGCAAACTCCCGGTCCATCGATTTGAGCTGGTATTCGTAAATGCCCAGAACGAACGGTAAGGCTCCGTACTTTACGGTGTCACCACGCCGCCACCGAAAGAGGAGGCCTTTATCTGCCATCTGATTGAGCAGGGCGGCCACGGCCGCAGGGTCGCGGTCGGTCCGCTCGGCCACTGAGTCCGCGGTTTCGAGCGCCATGCTCAGGTGGAGGGCCATCTCGGCCTCCTCCTCGGTAAAGAGTTTTTTGAGGATTCTGATCTCTATGCCGGATTCGGTGGCCGGAAATCCGATCGAATACTGATCCAATTGTTTCTGCAATTGATGATAGATCTCTTGTGCCATAGGGTTTTCCTTTCTATCGATCCTTGCCTTCCCCGGCAAGCCAATAACACAGATCCCCTGGGTCGGCCGACGATGTTTCGGACTGTGCGAGGGTCCCCTGGTTCACACATAGCCCAGCTCGGGTGACAGCGCAATCGTGCTGCGCATGAAGGCGCCGCTGCCTCGTGCGACCTCCTGACCCTCGGCATTCAGCAGTTCGGACTCCGCGATGAACAGCCGCTGTGAACGATGGACAACGCGGCCGGTTGCCTTCAGTTCGCCCGCCGATACGGGGCGTGTCAGGTAGATATTGAAGGATACGGTGAGCACGAATACGTCGGGGACCAGGGAGCTGACGGCGAAAAAGGCGGCATCGTCAAGCAGTTTAAAATACACCAAACCATGTACCGCATTGGCGGCGTGGAAGAAATCCGGTCGTGCCGTGATGGTCACGTCGGCCTGTCCCTCGCTCACGTGCATAGAGGGGGCGAAGTAATTGTTCACGGGCGCCGCAGCGTACATGCGCTCCAGTCTGCGATAGTGTTCCTCCGTGTTCAATCGATACCGTCCCCTTTGTCGCCGGGCGTTTTGCCCGTCGCTTTTACCTCCTATGCTTCTCGGTATTCCTCCAGATAGTGCCTGATATATGCGGCGACGCGCTCCTTGGGCTGGAAGACCCCGAAGTGCCCCTCGCAGAGGATGTCCGCCTCCAGGGCCAGGAGCCTTTCCATGGACCTGCGCCAGGCCGCCAGATCGGAGCCGAACTCCTCGGAAAAGGGGCCATGGATGTCTTGTCCGAAGAGGATTCTTTTTCCTCCCCGGTCCAGGTAGACGGAGATGGAGCCGGGGGTGTGACCGGGGGTATGCAGGCAGATAATCTCCTGATCGCCGAAGCGGAGGCGCTCTTCCTTTTTCGCTAGTTTGACGTCCACCGGCATGGGCGGGAAGGAAAAGTTATACCAGGATGCCGCCGTCCGCCCTTCGTCCCCCTCCTCCACGGGGTCGGCGTCGATCTGGTGCATGATGATCCGGCATCCAAAGGCATCGCGGAGCCTCGGTGACCCGCCGATGTGATCGATGTGGCAGTGGGTGAGGATCATCGTCGTGAGCTTTGCTGGGTCGAGGCCGAGGTGTTCGATGTTGCGAGTGATCTCTGCGTAGCTGGGACCTGCCCCGGCGTCGATCAGGACCAGCTCTCCCAGGTCAATGAGGTAGACCGCGCAATCCCTCGGATCGGTGATATCGGGACCACCCACTAGGTAGATATCCTCGGTAACCGCTTTCGGACCCATTCCTGATCCCCCTTGCAGAGGGGGGATGGTACCATGTTTCGTCCCTGTTGGCAATGAAAGGTGATCAAGCGAGAGAAGAGGATGACGCAGAATCCCTCAGGGGGCTAAAAAGGTGACTTTCAAAAGGGGCAAAAATCTGCTATTGATATAAGAAGATGGTCCCTTGTTGTATCATGGGCTGTTGTGGTGCACTGAAGATTATAAGGAGGGGTGAATGATGAAATCAGCCAAGCTTATCCTGCCGATGGCATTGTTGGTCATGACCTGCGGATGTGCCGCCGTAATCGCCGCCGTTGCTGGCGCCGGGATTGGCGTTGCCACCTATGCCTATGTGACCGGTGATTTGAAGATAGAGTATCCTTGTCCTTATGACGCCGTATGGGCGGCAGCATTACAGGCATTGCAGGATTTGGACATCACGGTTGAAGAAACGATTAAGGACGGCATTAGCGGCACCATCAAGGCAAAACGCGCCAATGATACCCCTGTACATATCAAGGTGAAACGAGAGGCGGAAGAAACGACCATCGTGAAGATTAGGGTCGGTGTGTTCGGGAACAAGAAAGAATCGATTATTATTATGGAGGCGATCGATAAACACCTGGATGTCGAATGATCAGGAGGTGAGGGGATGTACTTTGATCGTGCAGGAGAACACAATACAGAAGCAGCCCTCAGGATCGCCGTGGAGGAGGCCGAAAAGAGGGGCATCCGCCATATGGTGGTGGCCTCTACGTGGGGGGATACGGGCCTGCAGGCGGCCAAGCTCCTGGAGGGGAAGGGGATTGCGCTCGTCGTGGTGAGCCACAACACCGGTTTTTCCGAAGAGGGGGGACAGGAATTCGATCAGGAAAAAAAGGCACAGATCGAACAGCTCGGTGGCACGGTCTATACGGGGACCATGGTTTTGCGGAACCTGGGCACGGCCATTCGGTCCGTGCAATCCTACTCCCAGCAGGACCTGGTGGCCAATACCCTCAGGATGTTCGGGCAGGGGGTGAAGGTCTGTGTGGAGATCGCGGCCATGGCCGCCGATGCCGGCCTGATCCCCTGCGAGGACTGCATCGCCGTGGCCGGGACGGGGAGGGGGGCCGATACCGTCGCCGTCATCCGGGCCAACTCCTCGAACAACTTTTTCCAGATCAAGGTCAGGGAGATTCTGGCCAAGCCGCGAGATTTTTGAGCAGCGGTCAGAATGATCCGCGCTCGCGTATAACGGTATGCCCCACCTAATCTTTCCTAGTATCGGATTTTTCTATTTGATTTAGAGAGATCCTTGATCTACTATTAATCCCTACGAGATGGATGGTACGGGAACTTAATTTTTCCATACAAAGGGAACAGGATGGCCTCTAAAAAAGAAATCAGGCTCACGACCACGGTCAAGGGGGCCGGCTGAGCCTCCAAGCTGGGTCCGGGGGACCTGGACCAAGCCCTCTGCGGGTTGCCGCTCATGAGCCACCCGAACCTCCTGGTGGGAATCGAGCACCCCGACGATGCCGGGGTCTACAAGGTCAGCGATGACCTAGCCCTGGTGCAGACCGTCGATTTCTTCACCCCCATCGTGGACGACCCCTATGCCTTCGGCCAGATCGCGGCTGCCAATGCCCTCAGCGATATCTATGCCATGGGGGCCACCCCCATCACCGCCATGAACCTGGTGGCCTTTCCCATACAGTCGATGGGGATCGAGGTCCTCAGGGGGATCCTCCGGGGCGGGCTGGACACCATGCGGGAGGCGGAGGTGGTGCTGATTGGCGGGCACTCCATTGAGGATGATGAGCTGAAGTACGGGCTGGCCGTAACCGGCCTGGTCCACCCCGATGCGTTTCTCACCAATACGGGTGCCCAGGTCGGCGACCGGATCATCCTCACCAAGCCCCTGGGCACAGGGATCATCAACACCGCCCAGAAGGGGGGGATGGCTTCGGCAGAGGCCGTGCAGGGGGCGGTGGAGGTCATGACTGCCCTCAACCGGAAGGCGGCTGAGGTGATGAGGGGGTTCGGTGTCCACGCCTGCACGGACGTCACCGGCTTCGGCCTCTTGGGCCATCTCAGCGAGATGATTGGGGATGAGATCGGCATCAAGGTCTTCGTGGATACCGTCCCCATCTTACCGGGGACGGAGGAGTACGCCGGGATGGGACTCGTCCCCGGCGGCGCCCATCGCAACAGGGAATTCTATGGGCCCAAGGTAGAGGGCGGCGAAGACCTTTCTCCTACTTTGCTCGATGTCCTCTATGATCCCCAGACCTCCGGCGGACTGCTCATCGCCGTAGCTGAGGCGGATGCGGAGGGCATACTGCGCTTCTTGCAGGAGGTGGGGATAAAGGCCGCCCGCATCATTGCTGAGGTGGTGGCCACGCCTCAGGACCGACTGGTCCTGGCCTGATTTTCGATTGATGTGCGAAAGAGAAGGTGTGTAACGATTGTAGTTACCGCAGAATCAAACCAATAACTCTCCCTCCCGCATCACCACCTTTCCCCCCACGATGGTGGCATAGGCCTTCCCCCTTAATTTCCAACCCTTAAAGGGCGTGTTGCGCCCCTTGGAGGCGAAGGCGCGGGGATCGACCACCCACTTTTCGTCCATATCGATGATGGTGATATCTGCGGGCTTGCCCACCGCCAGGGAGCCGCCCGGCAGGCCCAATATTTTGGCGGGGTTTGAGGACATCCGCTCTATCGCCTCGGACAACGTTATGACGCCGGGGTGAACCAAGGCGGTGAGGACCACCCCCAGGGTGGTCTCCAGACCGATGACCCCCATGGGGGCCTGTTCCCACCCCCGGGCCTTCTCCTCAGGTGCGTGGGGTGCGTGGTCTGAGGCGATGACATCAATGGTCCCGTCCTTGAGCCCCTGCCTGAGTGCCTCCACGTCCTCCTTGGTCCGCAGGGGGGGGTTGACCTTGGCATCGGGGCCGCATTTCCTTGCATCCTTCTCCGTAAGGGTGAGGTGATGGGGGGTGGCCTCGCAGGTGACAGGGATCCATCGGGCCCGGGCCCGCCTGATCAAGTCGAGTGATTCGGCCATGCTCACATGGCAGATGTGGACCCGCCAACCGGCCTTCTCGGCCAGCCCGAGGTCCCTGGCCACATAGTGTGGCTCCCTTTTATAAAAGGCGATTGCATCCGGGAGGGGGATGAGGGGGTTATTCCTCCGAAAGGCCTGGACGGTGTCCGGGGACTCCTCGCAGTGGGGGGTCAGGAGGAGTTCGTACTCTCGGGCCTTGGCAAAGGCCCGCGCCATCACTTGGTCATTCACTACCGGATTTCCGTCATCGGTGGCGGCCACCACCCAGGGCCTGCGTATGAGGGCCTTGAGATTGGTGAGCTTCTCTCCGTGTCTTCCTTTAGTGACGCAGACCTTGGTGTGGAGGTTGACGCATCCGTTCCCCTGGGCCGTGTCGATCCACCGGTTCAGGTTTTCGAGGGTATCGATAGGGGGATCGGTGTTGGGCTCGCAGACGACGGCCGTATAGCCACCGAGGGCGGCCGCCCTGGTCCCGGTGGCGATGGTCTCCTTGTGGGCCTCGTTGAAGTCCCGGAGGTGGCAATGCATGTCGATGAGGCCGGGAACCACCACCTTGCCTCGGGCCTCCAGCAGGGGGACACCTTCTTTCTCAATACGGGGGGCAATCTGGCTGATACGCCCCCCTTCGATGAGGATGTCGAGGGGTTCGTCGAGCTCGAGGAGGGGGTCGACCACCCTCCCCCCGTTGATCAACAACGCCATCTTCCCACGCTGTTTCTTTACGTTCTCCTCTTTGCCCCTTTTGCGGGAAACCGCTTCTCCCACATAACCACCAGGGGACTGGCCACGAAGACAGAGGAATAGGTGCCCACGATGATCCCGATCAGGAGGGCGAAGGTAAAGTCGTGGATCACGCCCCCGCCCATGAAGAAGAGGACGATGACCACGATTAAGGTGGTACCGGAGGTCAATATCGTTCGACTGAGGGTTTCGTTGACACTTATATTGACGGTCCTTGCAAAGAGCTCTCTCCTCATCCGCCCCATATTTTCCCTGATGCGATCATAGACCACGATGGTATCGTTGAGGGAATACCCTACAATGGTCAACAAGGCCGCCAATACGGGAAGGGAGAACTCTTTGTTAGTGAGGGAGAATACCCCGATGGTGATGAGGACGTCATGGGCGAGGGCCGCCACTGCCCCCACGGCAAACCGGAATTTAAAGCGCCAGCTTATATAGATGAGTATCCCGATCAGGGCGAAGATGATGGCTTGGAGTCCCTTTGTGCGTAGGTCCTTCCCTACCTTCGGCCCGACCATCTCCGTGCGCCTGATTTCAAAGGTCTCTCTCCCAAACCGTCCGGCTAGGGCATCATTGATTTGAGCTGAGAGTCCTTCCAAGTCGGAGGAGGTTGTTTGGAGGCGTATGAGATATTCTCCTACCCCTTCGCCCCCAAACCGTTGGACCGTCCCCGCTAACCCCGCGTCTTTCAGGCTCTCCCGTATATCAGCGGGATTTACCGCTTGTGAGAATCGCACCTGGATCACGGTGCCGCCGGCGAAATCGATGCCGTAATTGGGGCCGCCGTGCACGATCAAAGAGACGATGCCGGCGATGATCAGGATGCCCGATATGATAAAGGCACCCCCGCGTTTCCCCATGAAGTCGATTGTGGTCCCTGATTTAATAATCTCCATCGTTATTCAGTCCTTCATATACTCAAGCGTTTGACCCGCATCTTGCTGAGGACGAGGTCGAAGACGAATCTGGTGACGACAATGGCCGTAAACATGCTGGCCGCGATCCCGATGCTTAGGGTGACGGCGAACCCCTTGATGGGTCCGGTGCCGAACTGGAGCAGGACGAGGGCGGCGATGAAGGTGGTGACGTTGGCGTCCATGATGGTCAAAAAGGCCTTGGAATACCCTGTCTCCAGGGCCGCCCGCGGCGGCTTCCCCAACCGCACCTCCTCCCTGATCCGCTCGAAGATCAACACGTTGGCATCCACCGCCATACCGACGGTCAGGACCAGGCCAGCAATACCGGGGAGGGTGAGGGTGCCCCTAAACGCGGCCAGGACCCCTATGATTATAATCAGGTTCATGATGAGGGCCAGGTCAGCCACGACACCCGCCAGTTGATAGTAGACAATCATAAAGAGGACCACGAGGATTCCCCCGATGATGATGGATTTGATCCCCTTGTTGATGGAGTCCTGTCCCAACGAGGGCCCCACGGTCCTCTCTTCGAGGGTTTGGACCGGGGCTGGGAGGGAACCGGCGCGCAGTATGATAGCCAGGTCTTTGGCCTCGTCGAGGGTAAAACGTCCCTCAATCACCGCCTCACCGCCGCTGATGCGCTGCCTGATGACGGGGGCAGAGTAGACATTGTCGTCGAGGATGATGGCGAGCTTCCTCCCCACGTTTTCGCCGGTGATGCGGTCGAAATTCCTGGCCCCCGCGGGATTCAGGCTGAGGGCGATATAGGGCATATTGTTTTGATCGAAGCTGACCCGGGCATCCTTCAAGGCGTCACCGGTCATGAGGGTCTTGTCTTGTATCAAATAGGGAATCCTGCGAACGGCACCGGTCTTGGGGTCCTCCACCTTTTGATAGAGAATCACGTCACCGAAAGGTATGTCCCCGGCAAGGGCCTTCTGTAGGCTGTAGTCCTCATCCACGAGCTTAAACTCCAGGAGGGCGGTCTTGCCGAGGAGTTCCTTGGCCCGCTGGGGGTCGTCAATACCGGGGAGTTGGATCAAGATCCTGTCTTTCCCCTGTCGGGCGATCTCGGGCTCCGAAACCCCAAACTGATCGATCCTGTTGCGGATGGTTTCCAGGGCCTGATCGACGGCGGACTGCTCCAGATCATCCCGGTACCGAAGTTCCAATTCCAAGAGTACCTTGACCCTGTCGCCTTCCTGTGTGGCGCCTATTTCTTTTAAGCGCGGATATTCTTCTTTGCGGTATACGTCGAATTTCTCCTTCACCTCGGGGTTCAAAAGGACCACCTCTATTTTGTCCCCCTGGACTCGGTCTAGGTAGGTAGAGAAGATGCGTTCCTTCTTGAGGTCGGCCTTCAGGTCGTTTTTGATTCGCTCGACAGCACTCTCCACCGCCTTTACGGTCTCCACCTCCAGGATCAGGTGCATCCCCCCTTGCAGGTCAAGGCCGAGGTGGATCTTATCCTGCGGCAAGAACTGCGGCCACCAGGAGGGGGTCTCCCTCACCAGGGTGGGGAAGCAATAGATCAAGGCGCCGATGAGGACAAAGAGGATAAGTAAGAGACGCCATCTGAAGGTACTTTTCATGCCTGCCATGCCTGCAAACCTCGAAGTCTGACGTTTTGTACCCTGTTTTTTACACTATTGTTGGGGCAAATGCAAGGGAGAAAAGCCTTGGGCCCCTTGATTTTTCCATCCATTTGTGCCATAGAGTCTGGTATCCCTCAGTAGAATAGGAGGTACATGATGAGATTGAAGGATAAGGTAGCCTTGATTACCGGTGGAGGCAGCGGCATCGGAGCGGCGGTGGCCAAGCGGTTCGCTGCGGAAGGCGCCCTGGTCGCCATCGCTGATGTCGTTCCCGAGGGAGCCAAGGAGGTAATGGCAGAGATCACCGCACAGGGAGGAAAGGCGATATTCTCCCAGGTGGACGTGCGCAAGGGGGATGAGGTGAGCCGGATGATCGACCAGGTGGTTCAGGAGTTTGGACGCCTGGATATTCTTA
The DNA here is from genome assembly GCA_964565525.1 of uncultured Thermodesulfobacteriota bacterium. Taxonomy (GTDB): domain Bacteria; phylum Desulfobacterota; class B13-G15; order B13-G15; family RBG-16-54-18; genus JAFGNJ01. Next base: position 3,777 of record CAZMFG010000025.1, on the reverse strand, counting down.
TCAACAACGCCGGGGTTACGCGGGACAATTTGTGCGCCAGGATGTCGGAAGAAGAGTGGGATTTCGTGCTGGATGTCAACTTGAAGGGTACGTTTCTTTGTTCTCAGGCCGCCTATCGCCCCATGAGAAAACAGAAGTACGGGAAGATCATCAGCACGGCATCGGTGGTGGTGAGGGGGAATATGGGACAGGTCAATTACTCCGCCAGCAAGTCAGGGATTATCGGTCTGACCCGCACCCTGGCCTTGGAGTATGCGCGCTCGAACATCACGGTGAACTGCATCGCCCCGGGGTTCATCGCTACCCTTATGACCGAGGCCATACCCGACAAGATCAAGGAAGTCGCCCTACAGAGGATCCCTCTCAGCAGGATGGGGCTGCCGGAGGAGGTGGCCAATCTGCACCTCTTTCTGGCCAGCGATGAGGCGGACTATATTACCGGGCAGGTGATATTCCTCGATGGGGGGGCGAGCATCGGAATCTGAGGCCCCCCTTCAGGAGGAGCGATGGAGCGAGAGAAGGTAATCGAGGCCGTCAAGCAACGAGCCAAGGAGGATCGCATCCCCTGCGCCGTATGCTTTCAGATCGCCGAGGAATACGCAATCCCCAAACGAGAACTGGGCAAGCTCCTCAATGAACTGGGGATCAAGGTGGTCCAGTGTCAGATGGGGCTGTTTAAGTAGGGGTTTAAAAACCTCCTATCGGTTGAAAAGGCAGCCGGATATTTTTTCCTTGACATAGATAAGTATTAAGTTAATAATTTCGCTAAGTTTCTTACCGGCATCAATAACGTAACAATCTAACCCCTAACCTTCTGGAGGATGCCATGAAGAAAGCTTTCCGGAAGGTGCCTCTTACAAAGCCTCGGAGGAGGCTTGCGCCCTTGGGAGGCTTTTCCCTTTTCGACCCCCTCTATTTCAGTAGCTCATCTCGCTCTCCACATGCTGATAAGATGCTGAGCACCCCCCCCTCGCGTTTTAACAATTCTCTTTGAACCTTTTTGGGTTTTAGGGGACTTACTAGATAAAACATGAAAGGAGGTTGGAAGAATGAAAAGAGTCAATCACACAAAGGTCATCATTATGGTAGTAACAATGCTATTCGTCGTGGTGCAGGTGACACCGGCGTTGTCCCATGAGACATTGTCTCCTGCAAAGATGGTGGTGGCAAAGCAAAGGACCCCAGAAAAGGCCATATCCCCTTCTTACAAATTTGACAAACCCGTGGAAGCTTGTTTAGCTATAGCAGCTATTACCAATTGTCAAATTGTTGGGGCCTCTGGCGGAACCGTCGGCTTTGCCCAGCTACAGCTCTCGTGGACGTATGCCGCGTCAGGGGTGAAACCTCAAAAACTGTTTATTACGGTATATCGTCTTCAAGGGCCTGCACCTGGGACGTGGGATAACATTATGCCGAGTAGTCAACCCTTTGAGGTTACCTCGCCGGCGACCACCACGACGGCTAATGTATTGATTTTTAGGCTTTTTTCCGGAGATTACCGCATTGTCTTTAAGGCCCATTACTCGTGCAATCGGATCAGGGAGTACACGTTTGAAAGGCATATTTAGCGTGAAAGTACTTCCTCTCATAGCAGATTGCAATAGAACGCCCCCCATATCGAAGGGGGGCGTTCTATCGTTCGAGATTCGAGACAGTGGCACACGATTTATCAAAAAGACAATAACGAACAGTGAAGACTTTTATTCCATGAGGGTCGGATGAAACGGCTTATTGTCCTGCTCATGATCGGCGGCATCATGATCTTTGCGTTGCCCCTTCTTTTGTCCTCGACTTACGCGGATGATCCACGGCTTCACAGGTCAGGGGAACTCTTAGGCGAGCATTTGCGATTGAAATCGTTGACGATCCGTACCCCAAACGGCGGGGAGGTGTGGGACAGGGAAAGGACCTACCACATCTCCTGGATCAGTGACCGCGTTGACCAAGTCATGATAGAGTTGCTCAAAGGGGGAGACAGGGTGTTGACAATTGGCATTCCACCACGTGATGCTCGATCTCGGGAGAGAAGAGTCACCAGGAGCTATTCCTGGCGCGTGCTCACCACCCTTGAGCCGGGCCCTGATTATAAGGTCAGGATCAGGGAGATACGGGGGACTACCCAGGATGAGAGCGATAGCACTTTTTCGATTTCAGACCGACCGGTTCTATCGCAGCCGCCACCGCGTGCCCACCTCAACGAGCGGGTAATCCTCCCTCTGCGCAATGGTGGCTTTGTCATGGCCCCTGAACGACCCGGCCAGAAGGTCTATCATGGGAACCCCTGGTTAGGTGATGATCGTGATAATTACGCGAGGCAGGGATTTGCCTCATTTGACATCTCCGGCATACCGCGGGAGGCTACCATCGTTTTAGCACAGTTAAACCTTTCCGGTTCCCTTGTTTTTGCTGGACACCCCTTTGAGGATTTAGGCAACTTCCAGATAATTCCGACCCCGTATGGGACATTGGATGCATCCGATTATTCTCGCGCAGGATCAGGGGACAATATTTATAACGGCGGTCCGCCAGGGCCCAGCCTCGATGTCACGAGATCTGTCAGGGAATGGCATGCGGCCGGCAGGGAGTTGTACCAGATTCGCATGCAGTTTGACCGCGAGACCGACGGGGACCATGCCTCGGATTTGTTGGAGTATTCTTTAGGGACCAGTTTGCGAATCGATTACAATTAACGGTATTCGTCATGGCGAGACCGGTGGCTGGGGATGAAAGGTTTCACTCGTCAGCTTTGAGAGGACCTCGGGGGATGGGTATTATCCGCGAGGGCCTCCTCATCCTCCCACTGCGCCAAGGTCCTCTTCGCCCTCCTGCGCTTGAGCCAGTAGCCGATCAAAAAGAGGAGGCTTGCCAAAAACCAGAGGGAAAAGAAGCTGGTGACGATGGGGATCCAGCTGTACCTCTTTTTCAGTTCCGCCTTCCACTGCCGTTCCAGATTCCTCAATCCTAATCCTGTGGCCTGCCTCAGGGCCGTTTCCGCATCGAGGCCATTGGCCATCCCTCTAATGAAACGGGGGAGGGCTTGGGGCCCGTACTCGTTTTTGATAAAGCCCACAAAGCTGAGGCTCTCTGCATAGGCGAGCCGGGCCTGGTCCTGATCGTGCGGAAAGCCGTCTGTCAATTTTTCTAATGGTATGAGAGATTTGCTCAAGACCCCCCTGCTCAGGCAATAGGTTCGCGAAAGGTTCCACCTTTTGGTCTGGAGCATGGTGAACCCCTCATCGAACCACCGGGGGGCCTCGTTGCCTCGTAGGGCCCTCGCCAAGGCGAGGTGGGTGTATTCGTGCCGGAGGACCTCCTCGATGTCTGTCCTCCCCCCCTTCATCCCCCGGGGCGACCTGAGGCAGATGAGGTTGCGAGCGGGATAGGCCGTCCCGGCAGCCCAGATGGGGGATTCACCCCCGGGCTGCGCCTCCTGGAACTGGTCCCAGGTGGGGGCGAGATAGATCACGGTGGGGGGAGGGGGGGTATGGCCGATATCGCGCAGGATTGCCTCTCTGGTCTCCTCGGCGTGTTGCAGGAGGTAGGCGGCCATCTTGCGCTCCGGCTTCTGGTATTTCATGATGAAATGCGGTGAGCGGAGCTCAAGCCACGATGAGGCAGAGAGCAGTTCCGGTACCGAAAGGATGAGAGATACGAGAACAAAGAAGAAAATGCGCTTCATGGGGCCGGGAGGGCGATACCCAACGCCCTTTCCACCGCCGCCCTGGAGAGGCCGGAGATCCGCAACACTTTTTCCCGGGAGCGCTGGCCGGCGATGAT
>CAZMFG010000024.1:0-21518 GCA_964565525.1 uncultured Thermodesulfobacteriota bacterium | reverse complement strand
GAGTATGAAAAAAAGGCGGCTTGAATGCTGTCTATTTTTTCGGGGGAAGATCACGCAAAAAGCCGCGCGGCTGATTAGTGGCGTTATGTGAAAAGAAATAACCCCTCTGTTAACCTGACTCTGATTCTTCTTCGGCAGCTTTTTCTTTCTCCTTTTTCTTCTCGCCTTCCTCTTCCTCGACCTCTTCTCCTTCAACTACTACCTCTTCTTCGACCACAAGCTCCTCGTAGACGGTCGGTGGCACAACGGTGACGAGGGTTTGTTCAGGATCGACCTGTATCTTGGCCTTTTCCAAGGTAATATCCCCAACATGGATGGCGTCGCCGATATCGAGAGAAGACACATCCACATCGATACCGGGGGGGATATCTCCGGGAAGGCACTCTACCTCGATCTCCCTGAGGACCTGTTCCAGCACGCCGCCTTGTTCTACCCCTGGTGACTTCCCAACGATATGGACGGGGATACTGACGTGAATTTTTTCGTCCATGGCAATAGTGTACAGGTCAGCGTGCAGCATCGTCCTCTTCACGGGGTCTACCTGTTTCTCCTTGAGGATGACGGTCTTGGTGACAGGACCGCCTTCCAACCCTTCGATGGTAAGATTGATGAGGGTCCGTTCTCCCGCTCCCCCGCGCAGAATCTTGGAAAACTCTTTAGGGTCCAGGGTTATGGGGATGGTTTCCTCATGGTGACCGTAGACTACGGCGGGCATCAACCCTTGATGCCGTAACTTTCGCGCCTTCTCTTTCCCTTTTTCCTCTCTCCGATGAGCTACTAATGACCTTTCTTCCATCTGTTACGCTCCTTAATCTTTTTATACAAACAGGGAACTGACCGATTCATTATTATGGATCCTCTGGATCGCCTCACCAAAGAGTTCGGCCACAGAGAGGACCTTTATCTTTTCACAACTATTCCCCTCATCATTGATAGGGATGGTGTCGGTCACGATCAATTCTTCAAGGGGAGAATCGTTTATCTTTTGGATGGCACCGCCCGACAAAACAGGATGGGTACAACAGGCGTAGATTGCCGTGGCGCCGTGTTTCTTGAGCGCCTTCGCCGCCTCAGTGAGTGTCCCGGCCGTGTCTACCATGTCGTCGAGTATCACCGCAACCTTTCCCTTCACTTCCCCGATGATGTGCATGACCTCGGCGACATTGGCGGTCTCCCGCCGCTTATCGATGATGGCCAGCGTGGCATCCAGCCGTTTGGCAAAGGCCCTCGTCCTCTCTACCCCCCCGGCGTCGGGGGATATGAGCACCAGATCATCCTTGAATTTGTTGCGCAGATAGTCCAGGACGATGGGCGAGGCGTAGAGGTTGTCCACGGGGATATCGAAGAACCCCTGAATCTGCCCGGCATGGAGGTCCATGGTGAGGACGCGTGAGGCCCCGGCCATGGTGATCAGGTTGGCCACCAGCTTGGCGGAGATGGGCTGTCGGGGGGCCACCTTGCGGTCCTGTCTGGCATACCCATAATAGGGGACGATGGCATTGATCCGCTCCGCCGAGGCCCTCCTGAGGGCGTCGATCATAATGAGGAGTTCCATCAGATTGTTGTTGACAGGGGGGCAGGTGGATTGCACGACGAAGGTGTCGAGACCTCGCACACTCTCGTTTATCTCCACCGCCGTCTCGCCATCGCTGAAGGTTTTCACCTGGGCCCTGCCGAGGGAGATCCCTACATACCTGCACACCTTCTCCGCCAGGCCGGGATTGGAATTCCCTGAAAATATCTTTATGGGACTATCGGGCAATAACATGGTGAAACAATACCTTTCTCATACTCAGAAATTTGGCTGGGGTGGGAGGATTCGAACCTCCGAATGCGGGATCCAAAATCCCGTGTCTTGCCACTTGACGACACCCCACCCGTCCTAAAAATCGCAAAGGGTATGGGCGACAAAACTGAGCCATCCCTCTTCCATCTTCAGATTCCCCGCCGCCCGCCGTGCCTCGGCTTCCTCCCCGAAGAGCCCCAAGACCGTAGGCCCGCTCCCCGTCATTAAGACCCCCTGTGCACCTGCCTCAAGCAGCCTTCCTTTTAGGATGTCGATGATAGGCATGAGCTCCAGCGCCGGTCCTTCCAGGTCGTTATGGAGGAATTTGCCCATTTTTTCAAGGTCTTGCGGAGGCATGGAAATTTTAGTATCCTCCTCCTCCTTTGTCAACCCCCATTTCCCCTGTTGATACACCTGCTTCGTGGAGAGGGGAGACCCAGGGTTGATCAAGAGCATCCACAGTTTCAGCGGGGGAAGCATTTTTATTTGCCGTTCTCCCCTTTCCCCCATGATCGCCCCCTTTCCTACAATAAAAAAGGGGACATCCGCCCCTATCTGCTCCCCCATCGCCATTAATCCCTCCGAGGGAATGTGCTCCCCCCACAGGACATTCATGCCCTTCAGGACGGCGGCGGCGTCACTGCTCCCTCCCCCCAGGCCGGCGGCCAGGGGGATACGCTTGATGATCTCTATCCGCACCCCCCCAGCAGGGACGTGCTCTTTCAAAAAGAGGGCGGCGGCACGATGGGCCAGGTTCTCCTCTCCTGTGGGAAGTTCAGGGTGTGTGGAAGAAATGGTTATCTGCGCCTTGTTGACCTTTTCGATGTGGACTTCATCGGCGAGGCTTATCGGATAGATCCAGGTCCTCACCTCGTGGTAGCCATCGGGCCTCTTGCCCAGGATGTCTAGCCTGAGGTTTATCTTGGCCGGGGCATGGAGGGATATCCTCTCCATCGTATGCGGGGTAGAATTCCGGATGGTTGAGAGCTACTGGGCCTCCACTGCCTTTATCTCAGGGATCTGCTCCTTCAAGATTCGCTCAACGCCCGATTTGAGGGTCATGGTGGACATGGGGCAACCGGCACAGGCCCCGGTGAGCCTGACCTTTACGATGCCATCGGATACGTCGATCAATTCTATATCACCGCCATCTGCCAGCAGGGCCGGCCTGATCTTTTCCAATGCTGCTTCTACTTTTTCACGCATAGGATTCTCCTTTATTGTCCTCATATTCTGTTTATAATCATTACCTGTGGGGATGTCAACTAAAATAACATTGAGGAGATTTTTCAAGAAAGTAGATTAACCTCATCATATCTTCTACTTGCTCAGTTGAGTCAAACGGGCAAAGAGTAAAAGACACAAAACGCAGAACAGGATTATGGAAACCATAACCCCTTTTCCTATCGCTTGGCGATACGTATCGGCATTGTACGGTGGCATACCGTGCTTCTTTTTGGAAAAGAGCGACTCTACAGCGTAGATTGGGTTTTTGCTTACTGTTATTACACCATCTACCAAATCTATGCTCAGGTTCTGCATACCTGTCCGAACCGAACTCATACCGTAACAGAACTTCACAAAAAGGCTTGCGCCCTTGCGGTAAAACCAGTCGGTATCCAAATTAATGACGGCATGAGGTGCAAGCTTCCCCAATAATAACCAGACACCAACCCCTGTCATGAGGAGCATTTGGAGGGTCCCAATTATATGGGGCGGAGCATAAGGGTGAAAATTGACCGGATAGGGGAGGATCCGGTAGAGCACATCAGGATAGATGCCGATAGCAATACACAAAAATGCAAGAAAACCCATGCCCCAAAGCATATTCACAGGAGGCTTTTTCGCTTCGATTTCCTTTGCTCCTGATCGGGGTTTCCCAAACCAGGTATAGTAAGGGAGTTTGAGACCGACACAGAGCCAGGTCCCTATAGAAGCCAAATGCACGAGAAAAAAGACGGGTATGTTATGTGCCGCTTCGGCTGCTTTGACGATCATGGGTTTGCTGATAAATCCATTAAATAATGGAACGGCCGAGATGGAAAATGCCCCAACCATGTAAAAAATCAAGCTGAGAGGCATCTTTTTGTAAAGACCTCTACCGGTTAAGTCGCTCATTTTCCGCAAACCGGTAGCCTGAATAACGGCGCCAGCACCCATGAATAATAATGCCTTATACAGGATATGACAGAAGGCATGCGAGGCCGAACCATTCATGGAAAGTCCCGTCCCTATGCCCACACCCGCTACCATGTATCCCACCTGGCTCACGATATGGTATGCAAGGAGACGCCGCATATCATTTTCAATGATCGCCCAGAGGACGCCGTAGACCGTCATGGCCGCTCCCAGATAGACAAGGACCTCTACCCCGGGAAAGGCGCGCAACAAGGTATAGACGGCGGTCTTGGTGGTATAGGCAGTAAGAAAAACGGCGCCGGTAACCGAAGCAGCGGGATACGCATCCGGCAACCAGGGATGAAGGGGCGGGACAGCCGCATTCAAAATAAAGCCAACGAGAATAAGCCAAAAACCAATGCCATTTCCCCCTAAGCGGCCAAAAGCGATAGAGCCCGTTTGGCTGGCATAGATAACAATGCCGGCCAAGAGGACAGCACCGCCAAAGAGATGGACCATAAGATATCTAAAACCGGCGTCTATCGCCCTTTTACTCCTGTCGGCCCAGATGACAAACACCGAGGCTACGGCCATAAGCTCCCAAAAGGCATAGAGGGTAAAGAGATCACCGGCGAATGCCACCCCTAAAGCGCTGCCCGCATAGCACATGACCGCCACATGTTGCAGGTCGTCGTCCACATGGAGGGCATAGAGGAAACCGGCGAAGCTCATAATCACGAAGACATAGGAAAAGAGCATGCTCAGTTTGTCTACCTGTCCAAATATGAGTTCATACCCTATAAAAGGAAAGGTCCAGTATGTGCCATGGGGGATGTGAAGAAGGTCAACGAATGCAACGATAGGGATAATCACAAGCAAACATTTCTTCGCTTTTCCTCTCAGAAGAGGTATGAGTAGTGCGCCAATGAGATAAATCAAGAATGGAGGCACGGGGTTAATCATAATAATTCTCCCGCCTCTCCAAGAAAAAGCGCCCGAGGATCTTGGCAAAAACAATGAGTACGATACAGCCGATAAAGCCGAAGACGGCTTCAAACACAGGGATCTTTTCCCAGAAATAGTGGGATTCGTCCCCAGGGTAAACGAGAAAACCCAGAAAACAAACGATGACAATGCTTGCGAGTAGCAAAATCTTCAATATCCTCATGGCCTAGCCCCCTAGAATGTTTTGGGCCGAGAGCGCCGCCAATTGAAAGAAATGTATAAAGGCATCCGGGAAGAGCCCAAAGAGCAGCGTCCCGATGGCCGTGACGACGATCGGTGCCACTACCAATGCCGGTGCTTCATCGAAGGTAGATTTAATACCTTTGGAGTGTTTAAAAAAGGCGCCGTAAATAACGGGAAAAAAGTACGCTGCATCCAGCAGGGCACTGGCGAGAAGAACCATCAAAAAGATGATTTCATGTGCCTCGAGAGTGCCCAGACACAGATACCACTTGCTGATAAATCCACATACCGGCGGTATGCCTATGAGGCCTGCGGCCCCAATGGTAAAGGCGGCCATGGTAATGGGCATCTGCCTCCCTATGCCCCCCATTGCACTGATATTTTCCAGACGAGTCTTCACATAGATAGCGCCGGCACACATAAAGAGTGTGATCTTCATGAACCCGTGAAAAGGAATATGCAGCATCGCCCCCTTAATCCCTTGAGAGGAGAGCAAGGCCGCTCCGAGGATGATGATGGAGAGATTGTTTATCGTAGAAAAGGCCAATCTTCTCTTCAAATTGTCTTGGGTAAGGGCAATAATATTAGCGAAAATCACGGTGAATGAAACAACAAAGGCCAGCGTTATACCCAGACCCAAATCTGAAAGCACCTCAGGGCCAAAAATATAAAGGATTACGCGCAGGCAGCAAAACACACCTGCCTTCACGACGGCCACAGCGTGGAGTAAGGCGCTCACAGGGGCGGGTGCTATCATGGCGGAAGGGAGCCACTCATGGAGGGGCATAATGGCTGCCTTAGAACCAAACCCTATGATAAAAACCACAAACAGAAGGGAGAGAAGCTCCTTTGACCCATGACCGGCGACAAACCCACCGGGGGCAAAATCAAGCGTTCCGGTAAGATAATACGTCAAGCCCATGGCAAAAAGGATAAAAGACGCCCCGGTTAAAAGGTAGGCCAAATATTTTCTGCCTGCCTTTATGGCTTCGGGCGTCTCCTTGTGAACTACAAGGGGGAACGTTGCCACCGTTAAAATTTCATAGAACATGTACAGGGTGAGCACGTTGCCGGCCAAGGCCACGCCCGTCGCCCCAAACAGGGCCAAGGCAAAACAAAAAAAATAGCGGGTTTGAGCATGTTCCTTCAGCGTGCGCATATAGCCGATAGAGTATACTGAGACCACAACCCAGAGACAGGAGGCAAGCAGGGCAAAAATCATCCCGAAGGTATCGACTCTGAGCTGAAACGTAATTCCTTTGTAGATTTCAATAACGGTGTATTCGATGATCTTGCCCTGAAGGATAGGGGGGAGCATGGAGCATATAAGGGCAAATTTCGTCACGGCTGCGAGTATAGTCCAGAATTCACGGAGATTCGGTCGTTTCCCCCCGGTGAATAGGATAAGAAAGGCACCGATGAGGGAAGCCAAGAGGGCCAAGAGCGGGGTTGCTGTGTGTATCGTCTCCATCGTTACCCTTACAATGCGGCTGGGATAGCAAACTCGATGATATGGGCAATAATCTTACCGCTGAATATGCCCAATAAAATGATCCCGGCGGCTATGAACACCATAGGAGCCAGCATGCTGAGAGGTACCTTGTCAAGGGTAGGGGCGGGGTGCCCCTTCTGAGAGGCATGACTATGGTCCTCACGAGGTTCCAGGTAAGCACGCTCGATCACCCGGAAGAATAAAACGGCGTAGATTAAACTACTGATCAGCAGGACGACTACAAGCGCCCATTGTTTCGCCTCAATAGCGCCGAGCAGCAGATACCATTTGCTAAAGAAGCCACACAGGGGTGGCACGCCAATAACCGAGAGGGCGCCGACGACAAAGACAGCCAAGGTTATGGGCATGGTGCGGTGCAGGTAACGAAATTGATAGATGTCTCTGGTGCCGGTTTGGTAGAAAATTGCACCGGCCACGGTGAACAGACAGGCCATCATGAACATATCGTTGACAATGTGCAAGATAGCACCGGTGAGCCCCAGGCGGTTGGCCGAAGCAAGGCCGATGAGGATATAGCCCATTTCCGCCACAATCAGGTAGCAGAGCATCCGTTTGAGGTCAGACTGGGCAAGGGCCATAATGCACGCAAACAATATGCCGATTGCTGCCAGCCAGCCTACTATATCAGTCACTGGGTAGAGATCTATGGAAAAAGCAGGGTCAAAGACGGTAAACATGATTCTGATAATTACATACGCCCCCACTTTCGTGAACAGGGGGGCGAGGAGGGCGCTCACTGCCGAGGGGGCGAGGGTATACGCGTCGGGCAACCAGACATGCAGCGGGAATATGCCCATCTTGATGCCCACCCCCACCATGAAAAAGGCGAGGCCGACGAGCAATGCCTTAGAATAGAATGATTGAGGCAAGAGATGTGCCACGTCAATCATATTGAGTGAGCCGGTAAGGATATAGAGATATCCTGTTCCCAGGAGGTAGGCGCAGGCACCGATGGTCCCAAAGATTACATACCGAAAGGCGGCGAAGTCCGCGCCCCGTTCCCCCATGGCAATGACGGCATAGGCGGAAAACGAGGCGATTTCCAACAGCACATAGAGATTGAACAGATCACCCGTAGCGGTGATGCCTAAGAGACCTGTTACCTGAAGGAGAAAAAGGGTGTAAACCTGGGGTATCTTTGACTCATGGATTTCCTGCTCGAGAGACCTTTTTGCATACACGGCCACGAGCAGAGCGACAACGGCGACGCTCACCAATATCAGGGCGTTCAAGTGATCTATAACATATTCAATACCCCACGGGGGTTGCCAATTACCGAGACTGTAACGAATGGGCTCTCCCTGCGTCAAGACCGTTTTCAGGATGCCGAGCGAAAAGACCACACAGGAAGCGAGGGCGACAACAACGATATAAAAGCACAGTCTCCTATTCCACAACCCCGCTACATTCACGACAAAAGACAAGATCAGAGGGGTGACCACAATCAGCACGGGAAATTGTTCTATCATTACTTTTTTAACGCCTCAATGATTTTGTCTTCTTCTATGGTGTTATATCGTTTATAGATGGCGATGAGGAGGGCAAGGGAGATCCCCGTTGTCGCTACCCCCACGACGATGGCGGTCAGCATGAGGACGTGGGGTAAGGGATTGATGTACTCTGCGGCATGAATGGCCAGGTTCTCCCCCTGCCCGTGGGCCCCGACAACGATGGGGATTTGCGCGCCTCGTTTGGCGCCGATGGAAATAAAATACAGGATGATGGCCCACTGAAAAATATTCATGCCTATGAGCTTCTTCATGAGGTTGTTTTTCGCCATCATACTATACAAGCCGATCATCAGAAGGACGGCAAAAACCCAATAATTATAGTGCGTGAAGAGGGTATCAATCATGGGTGTTCCGCATTTCTTCTTCGTGCCTTCCACTGGTTATCAGATTGATGAAGATGGAGACCATGACCGCCATCACCGTAATCTGGACCCCCGTTTCTATGACAGCGATGCCGTAGTAGCGGGCCATGACCGGATCGACGGGGAGAATGGCGCTCAATTTCCCGTAGTCCAGGAAATTGCCGCCGAGGAGCAGGCACAGCAATCCTATGCCCGCGTAGATGAATACGCCGAGACTACAAAAGAGGATCGTGCGTCTCTCGGCAAAACGTCTCTTGGCCTTATCGAGATCATAGGCAATGGGCATCAGTATAAAACTTGCGGCAAATATACAACCCCCTTGAAATCCTCCGCCGGGACTGCCATGCCCGTGAGCGAGGACGTAGAGGCCGTAGACTTGCATAAAGGGGATCAACATCCTGCAGATTGTTTGGATGATAATGTCTTCCTGGTGCCGTATCATGGCGCCGACCTCCGCAAGATCATGAGAACCGCAACGCCCGCAGTAAAGATGACGGCGGTTTCAAAGAGGGTATCATAGCCTCGGTAATCGGCGAGCACGGCGGTGACCATGTTGGGGACGCCGGTCTCCGTGAGGCCCTTTTCAATGTACCGGGGCGAGACATGAAGGCTGGCCGGTTGATCCGGATCACCCCATGGCGGCAGATCCTCAACCCCGTGGAGCAGTATCATAAGGGCGGCGATCGCAAGGGCGACGCCCAGAAACTTTTTCTTCAATCTTTTGTCCTCCTTGTTGTTTTATAGACGGCGGCCACAAAAAAGGTGACGCTGACCCCCGCCCCCACCGCGGCTTCGGTGAAGGCGACATCCACCGCACCCATCTCCGTCCAGATCAGACACATAAAAAAGCTGAAGGCGCCGAGGAGCACGACGGCGCTCAAGAGATCCTTTACCCACAAAGCCGTTACGGCGGCGATGAGGGCGAACCCCAACAGTATCAGGTCTAACGGCCAGATCATCTACTTCCTCCTCTTCGGCGGCCAGGACAACACGACCTTGCCGTCTTTGGTCCACGGCACCAGATCCGATTCGAGGGCGGACCTCAGCAACGCATGGGTGGCGGTAGGACTCGCCAAGAACCAAAAGACGGCGATGGATAGCAATTTTATACTGTGAACGATGCCGAACCAGTGGAGACCATGGTGCAGCGTGTATAAGACGAGCCCGATAACGAAGAGCAGTGTGCCGAGGGTATCACCCTTCGCCGTGGCGTGCATCCTCGTATAAAAGTCGGGAAAGCGTAAAAAACCGATGGCGGCGGTCGTAAGAAAGAAAAGCCCTACTATCATGAATATCTTTGCTCCGATGATCACTTATCTCGCCCCTCTCCGAATAACGTATTTCGAGACGATCAGGGTGCCGATGAAATTGAGAATAGAGTAAGCCAGTGCCAGATCGATGAACATATCAATGCGGTCGTAGATCAATCCCATCAGGAGGATGAAAATGATCGTCTTGGTACCGATGAAACCTGCGCCGATGATCCGGTCAAACACCGTTGGTCCAAACACCCCCCGATAGAGAGAAAGAAGAATGGTAGCACAGAGAGCGAGGGTGACGCCGAGGAAGAAGCCTTCCATTCAATCCTCCATATATACTCTCGTAATGCGGCGCTCCATATTTCCGGGGAGGGCCCTTGCCGCACTCTTGTTTATGGCATGCACGAAAAAGTAATCGTCTTTGATCAGGACGGTAATGGTCCCGGGTGTAAGGGTTATGGAATTGGCAAAGGTAACGCGCGCGAAGTCCTTTTTTAATCTGGTCTTAAACTTGACAATGTGAGGGTCGATCAAGTCTAACATCTTGGGGTGAAGCGCAAGATAGGCGATATAGACATTGGCCAGAATAATTTGATATAAGAGCCACGGGACATAGGCGAAAAAAAGCGCGGCTTCTTTGATCCTGCCCTTTGACTTAATGTTCTCAAAGAGTAAGTCATGTGAGATAAAGGCCACCAAGGCGCAGGAGAGGACGCCCCACGAGAGATGCCACCAGTCGAGCTGACCGGAGATAAAAATCCAAAAGGTAAAAAGAATCAGAAACGTGGCGACAAAGGCCATCCCATCTCTCTCCTTTTTAATTGCTTAGCTCATAGTGAATTTTATATAAAGCTTTTCCTTGCTAAGTTTCGACATGCATAACCCTCTGTGCTCAGCAGCGTATACTTACAGAATATAAAAGTGCGTATCAGGTTTGAGGGTTGGCGGCAAACGGAGACAACGCGTTTGTTGACGAGAAGTAGGTGGATGTAAGGGATGTTGAAGGCGGCTGTGCGCAGCCGCCCTTCGGGATGTACCGATTACGGCCTCTCTCTTGGGCTCTGGGGTATCACCTACAGTCTTTAAGACCATCATACCTTCCTTCCCCGTTTTTATGTTGCGGTCAAACCCCGATGATAATCGTTGAAGGATAACACATCATCTGCTCGGTGGAATCCTGCCGAATCTAAATTCAGCATGCCATCATTGCAATAGTGAGAAAGGCCTCTCCAGCCGGCTACCTTTTGTCTTTCGTTGTATCCTCTGTCTTGCCGTCGGTCTCTCTCTTCTGGGCGAATATACCTATCCCTTTCTCTTCCTTCTTTTCTTCTTTTTTTCTCTCCTTCATCTTGCAGTTTCCCTCGAAGAGTGCCCCTTCGTCCATCACGACAACGGGGGCACTTATATTCCCGGTTATCCTCCCGGGGTGGTGGAGTTCTACCCTCTCCTTGCCGAAGATGTTGCCCGTTACTTCACCTTGGATGATGGTGATCCCGGCGTGGATCTCCCCTTCCACCCTCCCCGTCTCTCCGACAATCAGCGTATCATCGCTACGGATCTCACCTTTAAAACGGCCGTCCACCCTGACCGCTCCCGTATAGTTCAGTTTGCCCTCAAACGATGTCTCCGCTCCCAGGAAGGCATTCACCTCTTTTCGCTCCATGGTTTCCGTTCCCTTACCCTCTTTCCACTTCTTGGTCGACATATATATTCCTCCTCTTATCGTTAGGGTTCACAACGTTACGTCTCTCAGAAGGTGAGATTGTGTGCTGAGATTTATCATGCCCTTTTGCCCCGCATAAGCTCCAAGATCCTCTCCAGATCGTCCAGGGAGTAGAACTCGATCTCGACGACCCCTCCCTTTCCTTTTGTCTTAATCTTCACCTGGGTCTTGAAGATATGACGCAACTCCTCCCGCAGGGACTCTATCTCCGGCGTTTCCCTTTCCCTAGGGGGTTTAATCGTCTCGGTCTCGAGGAAACGCCTGATGCCGTTCTCCGTCTCACGAACCGAGAACCCCTTTTTGACGATCTTCCGACAGAAGGAGATCTGCTCCTTCTCGTTGTTCAAGGCCAGGAGGGCCCGGGCATGCCCCATGCTGATCGCGTTCCGTTCCACGGCGTCTTGCACCTCCTCGGGGAGCTTCAGCAAACGGATCGTGTTTGCCACGGAAGATCGGTCCTTGCCGATCCGTTGGGCCAAGGCCTCCTGTGTGTAAGCGAATTCCGCGATCAACCGTTGGTATGCCTGTGCCTCCTCCAGGGGATTGAGGTCCTCACGCTGGAGGTTTTCTATCAGGGCCAGCTCAATGACTTCTTGGTCGGTGGCCTCTTTGAGGAGGATGGGAACCTGTTTGAGGCCCGCCCGTTGGGCGGCTCGCCACCTGCGCTCCCCTATGATGAGCTCGTATCCGTCCCCCTTTTTGCGCACCACCAGCGGCTGCAGGATCCCTTTTTCCCGTATGGACTGGGCAAGCTCTACTATGCCTTCCTCTGACAGGAGCCTCCTCGGTTGCCAGGGGCTGGGATGTATTTCCTGAATATCACAGAGGATGAGGTCTCCTCGCTCCCCCTTTCCTATTTCGGGCAAGAGGGCCCCCAATCCTTTGCCTAAGGCAGCTCGCTTAGCCATAATTCCTCTTCCCGTTCTTGAGGATCTCTTGGGCCAATGCCGCGTAGCTCTGCGCCCCCTTCGATTCGGCATCGTAGAGGATACACGGTTGCCCGAAGCTGGGCGCCTCGCTCAACTTGACATTCCTCGGGATGATGGTGGAGAAGACCCTCCCCTTGAAGTGGGACCGCACCTCATCGGCCACCTGCTGGGAGAGATTGTTTCTCAGGTCGTACATGGTCAATAATATACCCTCAATCTGCAGATCTGGATTGAGGCTTTCCTTGACGATCCTGATGGTCTTTAACAGTTGCGTCAATCCCTCCATGGCATAGTATTCACATTGGAGGGGGATGAGTACGGAGTGAGCAGCGGTCAAAGAATTGACCGTGAGGAGACCCAAGGAGGGTGGACAATCGATAAAGATAAAGTCGTACTCGGGTATCACCTCTTGTAAGATCCCCTTCAATTTTTTCTCCCGGGCGATCTCATTGATCAGTTCGACCTCCGCTCCGATAAGGTCCGTGTTGGCGGTGACTATCTTCAAATAAGGGATCTCGGTATCCTTGATGACCTCCCTGATGCCCACCTCACCTATGATGGCGTGATAGAGATTTTCCTGTATTGCTTCCTTCGTATATCCTACCCCGCTGGATGAATTCCCCTGAGGATCGGCATCAATCAAGAGGGTTTTTATCTCGGTCATGGCCAAAGAGGCGGAGAGATTGACTGCCGTGGTCGTCTTTCCCACTCCCCCCTTCTGATTGGCGATGCTGATGATCTTCCCCATATTCGGAAAATCCCTCTGTTGTAACAAGGCAGCTTTCACCTGATACTTAACACAAACGCATCTCTTTGAAAAGATATATTTTCAGGGACCTGTTTACTCCCCATCTGCCGAGCACTCTGTTTCAGTGCGTTGAAAGAGCATAAGGACCCTGGCTTCCTCCACGAAGGGGAGGGTCAGTTTCCGTGTTTCGATTAATCGTAGACCCCAGTGCTCCCAATCCGTTTCTCCTTGTTCTTGCTCGCCCTTCTTTCCCCTCATCCCCACAATGAATCCCCCTTTTTTGGGATACGGCAGGGCCAGTTGCAGGGAGGTCGGCAGGTCTGCCACGGCGCGGGAGAGAACTAGATCAAAACGCTCGGCGTATTGTCCTTGGGTATCTCTCTCTTCCGCCCGCCCGTGGACGACCTCGACCCCTTCCAGCTCCAGTCCCCTGATAATATGGCGCAGAAAGAAGCACTTCTTTTGAGAGGCCTCCAGCAGGACTAACTCCATAGCGGGGGACATGATCTTCAGGGGCAATCCGGGGAATCCCGCCCCTGCCCCGATATCCAAGACGCGCTGCGCCCCTTGTGCGTAGGGGGCGGCAGTGAGGGAGTCCACAAAGTGTTTTGCAACGATCTCCAGATCCCCTGTTAGGGAGGTGAGGTTGATTTTGCTGTTCCACTTCTTCAATTGATCGATATAAAAAAGGTAACCCTCCACAGCCTGGTCGGTCAATGCCACCCCGATCAGCTCGGCCCCCCTTACCAATATATCCTTTATATCCTTGATTTCCCGCATCGCTTTATGAAATTAAAAAGGGCCCCGTTCTCGGGAGCCCTGTTCACCGTGCGAATTCTTTATCATCATTGTGTCCTTCGGGGAGGGGAAGCAAACCCCGCCTTCTAGCTAAGCAGACTCTAGGGTTCAAGGATTCAAGGGGTCAAGTGAACAAAAAATAGCGTCTGCTTGAACCCTTGAACCCTGGACCACTGGCCCCCTCGAGTCCCTCCAATGGGGGGACGACTTATGTGGTCTTGAACGCCTCTTCGATGCCGATATATTTTTTTCTCAGCTTCGGCTTTTCTATCTTTCCCGTCGGATTGCGGGGGATCTCTCCAAAAAATACCTTTCTCGGCCTCTTGTACCTGGGCAGCGCCTCACAGAACTGAAGGGCCTCTTCCTCGGTCATGGTCTGCCCCGGCACCACCTCGATGACGGCCGTCACGATCTCGCCCAAGCGTTCATCCGGGTACCCGATTGCCGCAACATCTTTTACCTTTGCATGGGTGTGCAAAAAGTCCTCTACCTCTACAGGAAAGACATTCTCTCCACCGCAGATGATGACGTCTTTTTTTCTGTCGACCAAAAAGATGAATCCATCTGCATCCTGGCGGGCCATGTCCCCCGTGTAGAGCCATCCTCCTCTGAGGGCTTCTGCCGTTGCTTCGGGGTTTTTATAGTACTCTTTCATCACCCCGTCGCCTCGCACAATTAATTCTCCAACGTCCCCGTTGGGAACCGGGGTGCCGTCCGCATCGACGATCCGCGTTTCCCAGTTAAAGCCCGGCAGACCGATGGCGCCGACTTTATGTCCATTCTCTATGCCGAGATGGACGCACCCAGGCCCTGTGGATTCACTGAGGCCGTAATTGGTGTCATAGTCCATGGCCGGAAAGTATCGCTTCCAGTGTTTGACGAGCGAAGGAGGCACAGGCTGAGCGCCGATATGCATGAGCCGCCAGTGGCTGAGGTCGTAATCTGTAGGCTTGAGTTCCCCCCTGTCGAACTTCAGCAGTATATCCTGGGCCCACGGAACGAGGAGAAAAACGACGGTGCCCCGTTCCTCGCTGACTGCGTCTAATATGTACTCGGGGGTTACCCCCTTCAAGATGACCGCGCGCCCACCCACGATGAAACTCCCGAACCAGTGCATCTTGGCGCCGGCATGGTAGAGGGGGGGGATGAGGATAAACGTGTCGCGCCGCGTCTGATAGTGGTGTATGTTTTCCGTGATACCGGCACAGACCATGTTCTTATGGGTGAGGAGGATCGGCTTGGGCCTCCCCGTGGTCCCTGAGGTAAAGTACAAGCCGCAGGGGTCGTCATACGCAATCTCGACCCCGGGCGGCTGGGATGACGAGGCCGCAATGACCTTTTCCAGGGGTTCGCTATAGGCAGGCGCATCCTTTCCCGTGAAGAAGTAGTCTTCTACGGTGGGCATGGTATCCTTGATTGCATCGATCCGCTCGGTAAACTCTTCACCGAAGACCATGGCCTTGGGTTCGGCCGTATCAACGCAGTGTTTGATCTCATCGCTCGTAAAGCGAAAATTCAGGGGTACCGCCCACGCCCCCGTCCGTATGATTCCAAAGTAGGCAATCAGCCAATCGATGGAGTTCATCATGAGGAGAACGACCTTGTTTCCCTTCGTAATCCCCCTCGTGATCAGGGCATGAGCGAAGTGGTTTGCGGCATCGTCGAATTGTTTCCACGTGACCGCCCTTCTCCGATTCTCCGCCGGTACCCGTTCGATGAGGGCGCACTCATCGGGGTACAAGCGGGCATTTCTCGCCAGTATCTCCCCTATATTGATATCGATACTTATGGTTCTCCTCCTTTTGCGATTTCTTTCAATCACTGCCTCGTTGAAAATGAGGCGAACATCTTGTACGGCTTGTTTCGGCTGCACCTTGTATACAATAAACCAGGCATTTGTTCAATACTTTCCCGGCAAAAAATCTTCTTTGTATGCTCTAGGGTTAATCCCATCTTTGGTGAAGATCCTTATTCCTTGACACTATGGAGACCACGGGGCTATCTTTGAAGGGAGCTCACAAAAGATTATCTATAAAATAATAAGGAATGAAACCAAAAGCCTTCACAAGATTGGTCGAGATCGCCAATAACCCCTACAATTGCCTGGCAGATCTCAGAAAGCGGAAGCGGGTCATCGGGAGCACCTTGGCCGATTGCCCCGAAGAGCTGATCCATGCGGCGGGGCTGCACCCCTTTCTGATTTTGGGGACGAATGAGCCCATCCGTCACTCCGCAGCCCTCCTCCCGGACAACGCGTGTTCTCTCGCCAGGAGCAACCTGGAGCTGGTCATCGGCCATCAGGGGAACTTCTTCGATGGGTTCGTCCTTTCTCAAGTCTGCGATACCACCCAGCACCTCGCTGATATCTGGAAGAGGAAATTCCCTCATCACTACTTCGAAAACTTCTTGGCCCCCCGACAGGTGGCCCGCCCGAGCGCCCGCGCGTGGTATGCCGAGGAGTGCCGAAGATTGCGGGCAGCGCTGGGGCGATACACGGGTCGGGAGATTACCGACGAGAACCTCCGGGGAAGTTTTCGCATCTACAACGAAAATCGCTCCCTCTTGAGACGGCTCTACGCAATCAAGGAGGAGTTCCCCTCTCTGAT
This sequence comes from uncultured Thermodesulfobacteriota bacterium, assembly GCA_964565525.1. Classification (GTDB taxonomy): domain Bacteria; phylum Desulfobacterota; class B13-G15; order B13-G15; family RBG-16-54-18; genus JAFGNJ01. The sequence continues at coordinate 4,977 of CAZMFG010000024.1, read as the reverse complement.
GACCAACAGGGAATTTTTCGACGCCGTCAAGGCGACCTTCTTCATGGCAAAGGAGGAGCATAATCGCCTGCTTAAAGAGATTGTGGAGTGGGCCGAGCAGGAGAAGGATCGCCTTACAGATCTGGACGGATATTATAAGGTGATCATGGCGGGGATCGTTGTGGAACCTCCTCCCCTCTACGATATGATCGACGAGGTGAAAGGAACCATTGTAGGGGATACCCTCTGTACCGCCTCGCGCTATATCTATCATGACGTCGAGGTGGGGGGCGATCCCGCCGAGGCCCTGGCCGACAGGCACATGCGCAGGCCCTTTTTCAGCCCCATCAACGCGGACGTGGAGCGGATCTATACCGACCTCCTCACGCTCTACCGCCACAAGGGGGCGGCGGCCATCGTATACTGCCATATAAAATATTGCGAATCGCAGGACTACGACCTCCCCGATATCAAGACCAAAATGCGGGAGGAGGACATCCCCTTCTTGGAGCTGGAGACGGAATATCAGAGCACCCACCTCTCCCAGATGCGGACCCGGGTGCAGGCATTCTGCGAATCAGTCATCGGCAGGGGGACAGCATAAGATGGGCGCGAAGATGAAAGAAACAAAAAAGAAGCAATCGGCCAAAGAGTTCTCCAAACAGTTGACCGAGACGTATCTGGGGGATGCCCGCGCGGCCCGCGAGCAGGGGCGCTATGTGGCCTATACCACCGCCGTATCCCCGGTGGAGCTCTTTGTGGCCCATGACATCATCCCCATCTATCCTGAAAACCACTCTGCGGCGTGCCTCACCAAGCGGATGGGGACGGAGCTCTCCCTGGCCACGGAGCGAAAGGGCTACACCAGCCACCTCTGCGCCTACGCCCGCTCAGACCTGGGGTACCGGATCACCGGCAAGGGCGCCACGGGCGGCATCCCCGACCCCGACTTCCTCCTCGCCTGCAACGCCCAGTGCTTCACCCTCACCAAGTGGTTTGAGGTCCTCTCCCGGAAGTACCACGCCCCCCTCTTTTGCTTCGACACCCCCCAGTGGATCAACGACCCGGGGGCGCGCAGGGAGATCGTGCGATACTGCGTCCGACAGCTCCGAGAGCTGATCGCGGCCCTGGAGGGGCTCACCGGCAAAAAGTACGATTATGACCGCCTGGCCGAGGTGATGGCGTACTCCCGTGATGCCAGCCTCCTCTATCGTAAGTTCCTGGACATGGCCGCCTACAAACCCTCCCCCATCAGCATCTTCGATGCCCTCATCCACATGGCCATCACCGTCTATCTGCGAGGGACCCCACAGTGCGTGGATTATTATAAGACCCTCTGCGCAGAGGTGCAGGCAAAGGCGGACCAGGGTATCGGCGCGGTAGAGAACGAGGAGTTTCGCCTCTACTGGGAGAACCTCCCCGTCTGGTTCAAGTTCCGGGACCACTTCAACCTCCTGAAATCCTACGGCGCCACCATCCTCACCTCCCTCTACGTCCACGCCTGGAGCTATGAGTTCGACACGGCCAAAGATCCCCTGGAGACCTTGGCGGAGAATTACTGCTCGGTCTTTTCCAACCGCACCCTAGAGGAGCGGGGGGGGATGGCCCTGGACCTCTTTGAGCGCTACTCCTTGGACGGGAGCCTCATGTTCGTCAACCGCAGCTGCAAGGCCGTCTCCTTTGCGGTCTATACCCTCAAGGACATCCTCACCGAAAAGACCGGGACCCCGGCCCTCATCTTCGAGTCCGACATGGGGGACCCGAGATTCTACTCCGAGACCCAGATCAGGACCCGCATGGAGGCCTTCCTGGAGACCCTCCAGAGGAACAAGGCACAGGGTGCATGAGGTCCACGTCACCCCTGACAGCGCTACGAGCCTGAACCGCCCTTCCTTGACTAAACCCCGTGTTTGTGTTTTTCTGTAATTGATGCGGATTTTGTTGATCTCGGCCAACAGGGAGCGGATGCCCTATCCCGTCGCCCCCCTGGGCCTCGCCTATATCGCCGGGGCCCTGAGGGAACACGGGCATGACGTCCGGGCAATAGACCTCTGCTTCTCCGAGGCAATCGATCACGACCTGACTCAGATCATTGAGGATTTTTCCCCCGATGTGATCGGCATCTCCTTGAGAAACCTGGACAACCTCACCTACCCTTCGCCTGTATCGTACCTGCCGGAGCTGGAAGAGACCATAAAGATCGTGCGCCAGCACACCGCCGCCCCCCTCGTCATGGGCGGCTCCGGTTTCTCCCTGGCCCCCCTCCCCCTGATGCAACGCCTCGATGTGGACTTCGGGGTGGTGGGAGAGGGGGAGGCGAGCATGGTGGAACTAGTGCAGCGTTTACAACAGGGCACTCCCCCTCACGGAATCCCCGGGGTCTTAATAAAAGGAAAAAACAAGTTTTCCCCGCACCAACCCCTTGAACCATTCGGTGTCCCTGACAGGGGCGTATTGGATACCGCCAGATATTTAAAGGAAGGGGGTATGGCCAACATCCAGACCAAGCGGGGGTGCCCCTTCAACTGCATTTACTGCACCTATCCCCTGTTGGAAGGCAAGCGGGTCAGGGTGAGGGAGGTCGGCGAGGTGGTGGGGGAGCTCAAGGACCTCCAGACGGAGCACGGGGTGGACTATTGCTATTTCGTCGATGACATCTTCAACTACCCCCCGGACTATACCGAGGCCCTCTTGCGCGAGATGATCGCCCAAGGGGTGAAGATGAAATGGACCGCCTTTGTCAATCCCCGCTTCCTGACCTCCGAAATCACCTCTCTGATGGCCGAGGCGGGATGCCAGGGCGTGGAGCTGGGGATCGATTCAGGATCAGCAAAGATATTGCGGGCGTATGGGAAGGGATTTGCGGTGGAGGATATCACGCACGCCTCGGCACACTGTCGGGAGGCGGGCCTGAACTTCGCCCTCTATCTGCTCCTCGGGGGACCGGGGGAAAATGAGGCCACCCTGCAGGAGTCCTGTGAGCTCATGGATCGCCTGGACCCCACGGCGGTGATCGTCATGCAGGGGATCAGGATCTACCCCCATACCCCCTTGCAGGAGATCGCCGTGCAGGAGGGGGTGATCAACAAGAATGACGATCTCTTGGAGCCGAGGTTCTATATTTCACCTGTGCTCGGACCTGAGCGGCTCACCGAGCTCGTCACCGAGGCGGCTATGGGACGGCGGGGGTGGATTGTGCCCGGGTTGGAGATCAACATCTCCCCTCCCCTCATGGAGGGGATCCGCCGGTTCGGGTTTCGGGGGCCCCTCTGGGAGCTGGTTGGGCGGATGAAGAGGCCGCGCATGCGCCCCCTGCGCTAAGGAGAACGAAACATGGATCTTAAGGAAAAAGTCGCCATCGTTACCGGAGGTTCCAAGGGGATCGGGAGGGCCATTTCCCTCCTCCTGGCCGAACGGAGTTGCCGGGTCTTCATGAACTACGCCCGGGATGAGAAGGCCGCTCAGGCGGTGGTCAAGGCGGCCAAGGGGTTTTCAGGAGAGATAATTCCCGTGCAGGCGGATGTCACCGATCCCGCCCAGGTCGCCCGGCTGATGGATCACGTTGAGAAGGAAGGCAAGCGCATCGATATCCTGGTGAATAACGTGGGGATGATCAAGGACGGATTTCTCATGTTGATGGGGGAGGGTGACTGGGAGGAGGTATTAAAGACCAACCTCACCTCTGTTTATAACTGCTGCCGGGCAGTAATCAGAAAGATGATCCCCCATAAGCAGGGAAAGATCATAAACATTGCATCGGTCAGCGGGATCATCGGGACTGCCGGGCAGGTCAACTACGCCGCGGCCAAAGGAGGGGTCATCGCCTTCACCAAATCCCTGGCCAGGGAGCTCGGCCCCTTTAACATCCAGGTGAACGCCGTGGCACCCGGCCTCATCGAGACGGCAATGGTGCAGCAGATGCCCCCGGAACGTGTCGAGGCCATTGTCAGCTCCACGGCCCTCAACCGGATGGGCAAACCCGAGGATGTGGCCTGGGCCGTCCTCTTCCTCGCCTCCGCGCGGTCCGACTACATCACCGGCCAGACCATTGTGGTGGATGGGGGGATAGTTTAAATAAAGAGTCGGAATTATGCAAAAGCTTATTAATTCATCATTTATCAAGATTTCTATTTTATTAGTCTTATTTATTGCCCTTTTTTGCTGTAAGGCTGGGGATGAGAAAATCTTGAGTTGGTATGGGGCTGGCCCCATTGAAGTCTTTGGGAATAAGCACGAGGTCTGGATTTTTTTAGAATTTAAGAGGAAAGTCAAACTGGGGGGGCCAGCTTGTGCTTATTATGATACCCCGAGGGTCTATCCGCATGGGCATTTCCAAGAGATTATTATAGTAAACAAACAGGGGCTCAAGAAAAGGATTCGCATCGCGAAAAAGGATGGCAAAGAAGGGGTGACCTTCAATGCTAATAACTCAAGAATCTTTGAGTATAATGGAAAGATATATTTATACGAGATACCTTCCTATTACTATAGAGAATCCTTATTTAAATTCAACGAACATGATAACCGATTTGATTTACTATCAATTGAAGAAGGCGATAGGATTTTAGACAAAATTTGTCCTAGCTGTTTATGGCGCGATAGACTGGAGAAAATATACGAAATTCGTAGAAGGGGTACCTTTAAGCATTATTATAGTGACCTATGGATCGGCGATGATTCTTTTGCGTGGCAGGGGATACAATTTGAGATATCTACCTTCGATGATAAACCTTATTTCAAGGTTAAAATAACTATTAATAAACCGAACAAAAATTATCCGATTGTTCTCACTTATTTGCAAGAGGTTCGGACCCTGACTATTGAGGAATATGACAATATTAAGGTGGAATCCGGTCATCTAAATGAACGAGGGTTAGAGTCAGGCCTTGAGGAAGAATAGGGAGGAATAATAGGAACTAGGGGACGATAGGAACTAGGGGACGTAGGAACTAGGGGACGTAGTTAAATATATTAAATATTTTATTGTCCAACAGGAAT
>CAZMFG010000023.1:13281-21818 GCA_964565525.1 uncultured Thermodesulfobacteriota bacterium | reverse complement strand
CTTAGTACTACAGCACTCTACCGATCGATCGGTAGCATCCAAAACTAAATTTAGCCCCCCCAAAAACATATGTCAAGATCTTTTTTTGCAAAACAGGTTTTTTTTGCCCTTTTTCTGGAATGAGGTAACTGATTAATATAAAAGGGGACACAAACGGTCATACCGGTACACGGGGTGTCTCTCTCTGCGATAAAGATCGCTCAGTTTTAGAGGGGAAAAAGGAAAAGGAAGGCCCGTCACTAAGAATATTATAATTATGGCAAAATTTAAGGTCCAGCCTGCACAATGCTCAACAAACAGTACCACTATATCGTTCTTTAGAGATAGCGGCCGTACTTGAGGGTATTTTTGTTGACACAGATATTCAGGTGTTCCTCAATCATATCGTTGCCCATGGCCCTAAAGGGGAGGTAGACCAGGTGGGATCTTGTGACGGTAAAATTGACGTCTGGGAGCAGGGGGAAGAATTTTCGTTTGGTCATCACAGCACTGGCCAGGGTGACCTTCAAGCACTGGGCGGCCTCGCTTCGAGGCAGTGTCACCGGATAGAGGTTCTTTTTGGGGATGTGCTCGTTTGTTTGCCATTCTTGCTGCAAGATAGTCATCTGCCTGGCCAGGTGCAAAAAGACTTTGGGACGAATTTTGAAGGCCGGTATCCAGAAAGACAATTCACGGTTTTCCCAACCTTTCTGCTGTACCCGGGGTCGCTTTGTGATCTGGATAAAATCGGCATAAGAGTTAATACCCAGCCCTTCATCCCGGGCGGTTATCTTCCAAAAGGGCAGATAGCGTATATCCTCCCCCTTACCGGGCACCACACCGAATGCCACGGGGGTAAAACGAGCCTCCGATGCCTCCCAGGCCGTGTCACAATTGCTGCAGGTCAAGACAACGCTATCCCGTTCGCCATCAAGGTCCCAACCGCACTGAGGGCATATGGTGGCCATAAAGGTGATCTGCCAGGTGGGCTTTGCCTCTCTGGCCGGAGTGAAGATATCTTCGCCAGGGGGCAACGTGGCAAGGGGCTTCTTGATCACCGCGTCACAAATCTTATTGTCGTGCACAAAGAGGGGCAGGTAGATAAGACTGAAGGTCTCCCCGATATAGGCACGGTGGAAGAGCTTGCCCGGCGAAAAAACAGAGGTGCGCTTGTTCATCGTGGCCAGTACATCGGAAGGGCTGAGCGTGCATTGGAGAAAGGTCCCGGATACCTTCGGGGTGACAAAGTGCATCTTCATGGCTTGGGGCCTGAGCCCCAGCGAAATGGGTAACTGTTCGTAGACCGCACCCTGATAGGTGATGTCCACAATGCTGTGGCCGATAGAGGCGCCCTTGCAGAGATACACTTCTCCTTTTAAGCGCATATACGGTGCATAGATAATGGCTTGATCGGGCGTCTTGTGGGGCAAGAGGAAGCGGAAATAGTCCCGGGCAAAGAGATAGTTTTTGACATGGCAATAGGGGCAAAGGATCAGGTGGTCGGTTTCTTCCAGCTCGATGGGGGCGCCGCACTGGGGACATTCTTGTTCAACGGTATAGCCCATCTATCCCAATTTTTCCCCGCACTGGTTGCAGAAGATGGCGTCGGGCAGGTTTTCGGCCTTGCAGTGGTGACAAACCTTGGGTGCCGGCTTTGTATCCGTCGGGTTTCCGCACCGGGGACAGAACTTGGCGTTCGGCGGTATATTTTTGCCGCAGGTGGCACATTGATGGAACACCACCTGCTGGTGGCCGCAGTAGGGACAGAATGCGGCATCCATGGGGATCGGGTTGTTGCAGTCCGGGCAGGTGGCTGTTTGCGGAGGCACCCCGGCCTGAGGTCTCAATGCCTCGGTAAACATGGCCGGCATCATGAGCCCCATACCCATACCCATACCAGAGCCGGCTGCGGCGGTCGACTCCGCAGCCTTTTCCATGGCCATGGCGGCCTTCATCTTGACCAACTTGTCCAGGTCCTGCAGCACACTGAGGCGGCTCTTATCATCAATGGCCTTTTGCACCTCGGGCGGCGGGGTGATGGAGGTAATGTAGAGGTGTTCCAAGCCGATGCCGAAGCGGCTGAAATCCGCTTGCAGACGCTTTTGTAGGCCTTCCGAGAGCTCATCGTATCGTCCCGGCAGGTTGAAGAGGCTGTCCAGGTGTTCGCCCAGATGGTCGTTAAAGCGCGAAACTATGACCCGCTTGAGATATTCCTCGATTTCCTCCGTCGTGAATATCCCCATGGTCCCCACCAGGGTGTTGATAAACAGCACCGGCTGGACCACCTGAATGTTGAATACGCCGTGGGCCCGGAGGCGGATGAGGCCAAGATCCGCATCCTTGAAGGCCACCGGGTCCCTCGTGCCCCACTTGAGGTTGGGGAAGACTTTCATGTTGACGATATATACCTCGGCGCGCAGGGGACTGGTCATGGCCCACGGAATGGCTAGAATCTTGGTCAAGACCGGGATGTTGGCCGTCGTCAGGGTGTGGCGGCCGGAAGGAAAGGCACCGCCGGCCTTCCCTTTATAAAACAGGACGGCGGCCTGACTCTCTCTGACGATGAGCTGCGCCCCTAATTTGATCTCACCTGACCCCTTCTCCGGTATCCGGTGCACCAGTTCTTGACCGATCTCATCAAACCACTCGATGACCTCCAAGAAAACAACATTATCTTTGCCCATATATACCTCCTTTCAAAGAACAGGGATGATTTGATCACGCATGAGCCCTATATTAGGGCTCGTACTCCGCTCTGATGATACATCAACACGTCCTCGTAGCGGCCGGGATAGTGTATTTCTTCTTTTGCTTAAGATATTTTACCTGAAAAATTCGGAGAGGAGAAGGCGAAATAACGAACAATACTTTAAAAAGATTGACGATGAAATATTAGATATAGTACGCAGATAACATCTGCGTTTTACCTGTAATGTCTACCTAAGAGCGAAAGCTGCGTGATAAGTGTTCTCTTTTGCTCCCCCCTGCCGGGACAGCCAGCACGACGACGTCCGTTCGGCGATAAGCATCGAGCATCTCGGCCAAGACCTCTCCGGCATGCGCCCGGTCGCGAAAGACGTACGATCGTTCACGAAGGTCGGCTCGTTCTATGATGTTTGGGAGTATGCGCTGGTTCATTGCTATTTCAATGATAACAAATGAGGGGACGGATTTAAACACGAGCCATGCATAAATGATTCTATTCCTAACATGCAGATATATATATGAATCGTAAAAGTTCACGATTCATGAAAGCTCTTGTTATAGATAGCAAAACATCCCATCCGGCTCCTTGACAAGGTGGAGGATGGGGTTTAGCTTTACCAAGAAGGTTTGTTGGAGGATGAGATCCATGAAGAGGAATACCCTGGTAATGATCATAGCGGCCCTTTCTCTCCTTTTTCCCGTTCAGGGCGGAGCAGAGGAGATCATCAGGGCAACGCTGGAGAATGGGATGCGAGTGGTCCTGTCGGAGGACCACTCCGCCCCCGTCGCCGCCTTTCAGGTATGGGTGGAGGTGGGAAGCGCCGACGAGCGCCCCGCTGAGGCGGGGATGTCGCACCTCATCGAGCACATGGTCTTCAAGGGGACGAATGATAGAAGGGCAGGGGAAATCGCGAGAACCATAGAACGATACGGGGGGCGTATCAATGCCTATACCAGCTATGACCACACCGTCTACCACGTGGTGATCGCCAGCCGCTACCAGCACAAAGGGCTGGAGGTCTTGGCCGACGCCGTCCAACACCCCACCTTCGACCCGCAGGAGCTGGCGCGGGAAAAGGAGGTGGTGATCGAGGAGATCCGAATGGGCGAGGATGATCCGGGACGCACGCTCCATAAGGCCCTCTTCAGAACAAGCTTTCAGCGCCACCCCTACGGGAGGCCCATCATAGGATATGCGGATCAGGTAAAAGGGTTCAACAGACATGAAGTCCTTAGCTATTATAAAAAGTGGTATTGCCCTGAAAACATGGTCTTTGTGGGGGTGGGGGATTTCAAGGCGCCGGAGTTGCTAGCCAGACTGAAGGGGCTCTTTGCCGCGCCTTCCCGTTCCCTCCCTGCCCGGCGGAGACCCGAGGAGCCCACCCAAAAGGCCTTCCGCCCCCTGGTGATGCAGCAGGCGATCAAGGAGAGATATTTTGCCCTGGGCTTCCACATCCCCGATATCACGGATGAGGACACCTATACCTTCGATGTCTTGGCCGCCATCCTCGGCCAGGGGGACTCATCACGCCTGCAGCAGGAGCTGCGACTCAGGCGAGGGCTGGTCAGCTCCATCTATGCCTACGCCTACACCCCTAAGGATCCGGGGCTCTTCGTGATCGGGGGGACATTTCAGCCGGGTGTTATCCAGGAGGGGCTCGAAGGGATTATCACGGAGATCTCCCGGGTGAAGGTTACAGGCGTCGATGCGGAAGAGCTGCATAAGGCTAAAGTCATGGTGGAGACGGATTTTACCTATGACCGGGAGACGGTACAGGGTGAAGCGGGGAAGCTCGGCTACTTTGAGACGGCCTGGGGTGATGCGACCAAGGAGGGAGCGTATCTGCAAGGGATCTTCCGGGTGGGGGCGCACGACGTTGAGGAGGTGGCAAGGCGATACCTGCGCCCTGAAAACCTCACCGTGTGCCTTCTCGTGCCCGAGGGGGAAGAGGAAGGTGTAAATCCTCGTGCACTGGGGGGATGGGTGAAGGGACTGAAAGGAGTCCCTGCTACGCACGAGACCACGGCGGAAATAAAGCGGGTCGTGCTGGAGAACGGGATCACTCTCCTTGTTCAAGAGGACCATGCAGTACCTGTAGTGGGGATATATGGTGTGTTCTTGGGAGGGGTGCGGTTTGAAACGGAGAAAGAGGCGGGCATCACCCACTTCCTCTCCGAGATGATGACCAGGGGTACCGAGTCGCACACCGCCATCCAGTTGGCCCGGGAGGTGGATTCCCTCGGGGCAACCCTGGAGGCCTTTTCCGGGCGCAACAGCTTCGGCGTGCGGGCGAAGGGCCTCAGTAAAGACTTTCCTCAGCTGATGAGGCTGGTGGCCGAGGTGATATGCAAGCCATCTTTCCCCCCTGAGGAAATGGGGCGGGTGAAGAAGGAGGTCCTGGCTGCCCTGAGAAAAGAGCGGGATCAAATGATCCCGCTAACCATGCAACTCTTGAGGGAGACCCTCTATGAACGGCATCCTTATCGCCTGAACGTCTTGGGTGAGGAAGAGACCGTACAAGGCATCGGCAGAAAGGATCTCATCAGCTACTATAAAAAATACGCCCTCCCCCCGAACATGGTCCTGGCCGTCGCGGGTGATATCAGGTGGGAGGAGGCATCCACTGCCGCACACGATGCCTTCGAAGTGATGCGCAGGGCGTCCTTTTCGCCTCCAGCAGTCCCCCAAGAGCCCGAGCACCAGGGTATCAGGAAGAGGGAAGAGGTAGTGCGCGCGAAAGAGCAGGCCCATATCGCCCTCGGTTTTATGGGCACTACCTTACAGGATGAGGATCGCTTCCCCTTAGAGGTCTTGGAGGCAGCCCTAGCCGGTCAGGGGGGACGGTTCTTCACCCAATTGCGGGACAAAGAAGGGCTGGCCTACGTGACCGCCTTCTTTGTCCGATCCGATCTCGATCCCGGCTATCTGGGAGTTTATCTGGCCACCAGCCCTCCCAAAGTACAACAGGCCATCCAGGGGATCGAGGGGATACTGCGGGCAGTACGGGATAAAGGGATCACTCAGGAGGAGCTGGAGCGGGCCAAGACCTACCTCATCGGGAATTATGCGATCGGGCTCCAGGGCCCCCTCGCCATGGCAGCTACCACGGCCTTCGATGAGCGATATGACCTGGGCGGGGATTTCTATCGCAGGTATCCCCGTGAAATAGAGGAGGTGACGCTTGAGGACATCCTGCGGGTGGCTCGGAAATATATCGACCTCGATTCCTATGCCGTGGTCATTGTCCGGCCTCCCTCCCCTTGAGCCGCCTGAGGACGGCCTTCTTCTTGCCCGCGATGCTTAATTCCTTATCCCGGCGCTCGTCGATCCGGATGGTGGTGACCACCCGTTGCACTCCTTTGTTAAACGGTGCGCGGTGCATCTGCTCGGCCAGTCTCAGCAACTCCTCCACGTGACCCTCCACCTCTGTTCCCATGGAGGTGATTTCGTACCGCACCCCCTGCTGATTTAATATCTCCGCGCACTCCGCGACGAACTGGCTCACGCTGGGGCCCTGCGTGCCTATCGGTATCACACTGATCTCCATGATGGCCATTGCCGTGACTCCTTATTGATTATTGGTGGATGCTCTCGAGGATGAACCCCCCAATGAGGCCGAAGAAGAGGTTGGGCGCCCAGGCGGCGACGAGGGGGGGGAAGGTGCCTGCGTGCCCCATGGCGACGGAGATGGCAAAGGCCATCCAATAGACGAATCCGATGACGATGCTGATCCCCACCCCCTGCGCGATCCCCCCGCCGCGGCCGTGGCCCGCCGCCAGTGCCAGGGGGCTCCCCATCAAGACCATGATCAGCGTCAAAAAAGGGAAGGCCAACTTTGTGTGGAGGTCAACGACATAGCGGGTAGGATCATACCCTTTATCCCTGAGTTTTGCCACATATCCCCTGAGTTCCCGGTAGGTCATCTGATCCGGGTCCTTCATCCCCTTTTTAAAATCCTCCGGTCTCTCGGGGAGAGGGATATGCCTCTGCTCATAGATCTCCGTCGAAATCTCCCCTCCGGGGAGAAAGTCCCTGACGACCACCTGATAGAAGGTCCACCCCTTGCCGTTCCATCGGGCCTCATGGGCGTCTATACGCTGGCGGAGGTTGAATGCCTCGTCGAAACGGTAGATGGTCACCCCCTTGAGGAGATCTTGCTTCGGCTTAAGAAGTTGGATGTTATAGATGGCTTCATCGCCCCGGTACCATATCTTGTTGAGCTCAAAAAAGGCCCGTTCCTCCTCCTTTTTTACCTTGACCGACCAGATGTAGTGGGCCTTGCGGGCGGCGTAGGGGACAATGGTCTCATTACACAGAAAGATAAAGGCGGTGGCCACGGCAGCAAGGACCACCAAGGGGAGCATGATTCGATACGTGCTGACTCCATGGGCCTTCATGGCCACGACCTCGTTGTTTCGCGCGAGGACCCCCAGAGTGATCAGGGCGGCCAGAAGGGTGGCGAAGGGGAGAGTCTGAGAGAGAAAGAGGGGGAAGGTATAGAGAAAGTACTCCAGGATCAGGTAGACGGGGGCCTTATGGACGATGATGGCGTTGATCCTCTCCAGGAGCTCCACCACAAAAAAAACGAGAAAGAAGGAAACGACCCAGAGGGAGAGGAACTTCAAGAATTCTCTGGCGATGTACCGGCTGAGAATCCGCATACCGCTTCACCCCCTCCTTGGTCTCATATCCTTCATCTCGCCAACGCGTAATGGGCGCCGAGACGATGATCGGCCTACACCTCGCGGGTAAATTTTTTCCATTTCTCCCTCAGAAATTCCATCCCCTTGTCCCCCCAGACGAGGATGCGCAGGGGGGATTCACGTGCCGTCTTTACCAACAGGTAGACCCCCAAGGTCCCCAAGATGATATTGGGAAACCACGCGGCCAGAGGAGGGGATATGATCCCGCTTGTGCCCAGATTCTTTCCGAAACAATAGAGGACGTAATAGAAAAGGAAGATAAAGGCACATAAGACAAAACCCCACGACCTCCCTGATTGCGTGCGCTGCACACCGAGGGGAAGCCCTACAAGACCGAAGATGAAAACGCCAAAAGGGATGGCAAATTTGAAATGAAGTTCGACCAGTTGAGGGCGTATGTTTTTCCCCTCTTTCCTCATGCTGTTGATCTTTTTGCGCAAGTCACCGATGGACATCTCCTTCTCCAGCATCCCCACACGTGCCCGCTTGCGCGCCTTCTCTATCTCCTCTTGCAGGAATATAGTGAACTGGTAGGCGTTGAAGTCGATGGTGCGATAGGTCTCCTCCTTTATCTCTTGAGAATGAATGCTCCCGTCGAAGAGTTGCAACACCAATTTGTGGGCCTTGGGATCCGGCACGAGATATCCCCTGCGGGCGACGATGGTGTTGTCTATCCGGGGATCCCTATCATCGTAAATCATAACCCCCTCTAACACCTTTCCGCCGGGGGAGACCTTGTTCACATAGATAACTAAGTCGCCGAAGGTAGCGTTAAAGACACGTTCCTTCACATCCAGCTTCGCCGTGGACCCGGCAACCCGAAAGAGGGTCTCCTGGAAGTGCCTGCTCCCCCAGGGCACGGCATAAAACACGAGGAAGGAGGTGAAGAGAAAGGTGATCACCGAGAGGATGATCACCGGCGGGCTCAGCCGGTAGAGCCCCACCCCAGATGTCTTGAGGGCGATGACCTCGTTGTCTGCAGATAATCTCGCCAGGGCCGCGAGGATCCCGAGCAAGAAGGCCATAGGGACGACGAAGACAAGAAAGGCAGGGATGAGACACAAAAAGATCTCTATCGCATACCCGAGGGGGACCCCTTTTTCTACAACCATTTCGGTGACACGAAACAGCTTGCTCACCAAGAAGAA
>CAZMFG010000023.1:6994-13181 GCA_964565525.1 uncultured Thermodesulfobacteriota bacterium | reverse complement strand
GCCCCCCTTTATGAGATAATAATAGCTGTTGTCACATACACTCGCCTTTGCAATAAGTCAGCAACAAGAAATGTATGGGGGTTCGCCTGTGATCTACCAGGCAACTTTTCTCTTGCAAAACGAGGGGTGGTGTGCTAAAGGTCGTTTTCAACAAACACGCCTCGTGATCGATTTGGGGGTGCCCGTAAGGGTTCCAAACGAGATGAAGGGGGCGGAAGAAAAACCATAAGGAGGTTATATGTCCGTTGTTATGATGAAAGAACTATTGGAGGCTGGGGTCCATTTCGGTCACCAGACAAAGCGCTGGAACCCCAAGATGAAACCGTACATCTTTGGGGCCAGAAACGGCATCTATATACTCGACTTGCAGCAAACTGTTAAGCTCTTAGACGTAGCATATGCATTTATTCGGGAGACCGTTTCCAAGGGGGAGAAGATCCTCTTTGTCGGAACGAAGAGACAGGCACAGGAGGCCATCTATGAGGAGGCTGAGCGCTGCGGCATGCTGTATGTCAATCATCGATGGTTAGGGGGTACCCTCACCAACTTTCAAACCATAAAGAAAAGTATCGATAAGCTCAAAGAACTGGAAACAATGGAGCAGAAAGAGGAGTTTCAGAAACTTCCCAAAAAAGAGGTGCTACAACTGCAAAAAAAGGGGGCCAAACTGAATAAGTATCTGGGGGGAATAAAGGATCTGGATCGATTCCCGGGTGCCCTCTTCATCGTTGACCCCAAACGTGAGAGGATAGCGGTGAGTGAGGCGAGGAAATTAGGGGTGCCAACGGTTGCCATCGTGGACAGCAATTGTGATCCTGATGAGATAGACTATGTCATTCCGGGAAATGATGATGCCATACGAGCCATCCGTCTTTTCGCCACCAAAATCGCCGACGCAGTGATCGAGGGAAAGAGGCTCCGTGAGGAAGAACTCCAACAAGCCCTAGGGGGAGAGACCCCGACGGAGACCGCTCCCGATGCGGGGAGTGCAGAGGAAGGTGAAGGAGAAGGGCGCGAGGACGCGGATGCATACGAAGAGGACGATTCCAGCAAGGAAGAGGAGTAATCCCGGCAGAGGAGGATGAGGAGGCCACGGAACGATGGAGATAGCCGCAGGTGCAATTAAGGAATTGCGACAGAGAACGGGGGTCGGCGTTATGGATTGTAAGAAGGCCCTCGTGGAGTGCGGGGGGAATGTCGATGAAGCCATTGACGTTCTCCGCAAAAAGGGGCTGGCCAAAGCGGCAAAGAGAGCGGGGCGGGAAACGACGGAGGGTCTGATCACCTCGTATATACATCCGGGGGGCAAGATAGGGGTTTTAGTGGATATAAACTGCGAAACGGATTTTGTGGCCAGGACAGAGGACTTCCAGAACCTGGCGAAAGATATCGCCATGCACATTGCCGCCATGAATCCCATCGCCATCGATCGGGAAGAAATCCCTCCAGCTGTTATAGAGAAAGAAAGAGACATTCTCCGAGCCGAAGCTGCGGCATCCGGCAAGCCAGCGAAGGTGATGGATAAGATCGTGGAAGGAAGGCTGGAGAAATTTTTCACCGAGCAGTGTCTGCTGGAGCAGGCCTATATTAAGAATCCTGATATCTCGGTGAAAGATCTCATACACGATACCATAGCCAAGGTGGGGGAAAATATTACGGTGCGACGTTTCACCAGATACCAGCTGGGCGAGGTCTTTGGTGAACATGACGACTGATTCCACGGCCTGACAGTGGCCGTCATCAATGAACAAGAAACCCATATATAAACGGATAGTGATAAAGCTCAGTGGTGAGGTAATGGCAGGCGACGAGGGGGGGGGCATAGAGCCTGCGGCCTTACAGGGGTTGACTGAGGAACTAAATGAACTGAGGGGTCTCGGGGTTGAAATCGCCGTGGTGATCGGAGGAGGCAATCTCATCAGAGGGGCGCAGTCCGCTGCTTATGACCTCGAGAGGGTAACGGCGGATCACGTAGGAATGTTGGCCACCATCATCAATGGCCTGGCCTTGCGGGACATATTGGAAAAACGGGGGATCCCGGCTATAATCCAATCTGCCCTTCCCGTAGGCGAGATAGTAATGCCCATTGTGCGAAGCCATGCCCTGAGGACCTTACAGGAAGGAAAGGTGGTCATCTTCGTGGGTGGAACGGGAAACCCTTATTTCACTACCGACACAGCGGCTGTCCTCCGGGCCTTGGAGATCGGAGCGGAGATTGTCCTGAAGGCCACGAAGGTCGACGGCGTGTATGACGCCGATCCCCTCAAGAACCCTGCGGCGGTGAAATTTGATCGTATCTCATATCACGATGTGTTGCAGAGGAATTTGCAGGTGATGGATGCAACAGCCATCTCCCTCTGCATGGAGCATCACCTCCCCGTGGTCGTCTTTAATATTGGGATCAAGGGGAAGATGCGGAAGATACTCTTAGGTGAAAAAGAAGGGACGTTGATTAACTAGGAGATCCCATGGAGTCACCGGTCATCAAAGAATGCGAAACAAAGATGAAGAAGGCCATCTCCGCTTTGGAAAAGGACCTGGGGAAGGTGCGTACCGGTAGGGCATCGTTGGCCCTCGTGGATGATATCCGCGTGGATTACTATGGGACCCCCACCCCTCTCAGCCAAGTAGCCTCTCTCTCCATACCTGAGAGCAGACTTATTGTTATTCAACCCTGGGATAATTCTTTGCTTGGTGATATAGAAAAGGCGATCCTGAAGTCTGAGTTGGGTATGACCCCTACAAATGATGGAAAAGTCATTCGCATCACTATCCCCAGGCTGACGGAGGAGCGAAGAAAAGAACTGGTGAAACTGGTCAAAAAGATGGGTGAAAACAGCAAGATAGGGGTGCGCAATATCAGGAGAGAGACCATCGAAAACCTGAGAACAATGGAAAAGAACAAGGAGATTTCCGAGGATAAGCTACATCAAATGCAGAATGAGGTACAAAAGACAACGGACACCTTCGTCGAACAGATCGACGAGGTGCTTGAGGCAAAAGAGAAGGAAATAATGGAGATTTAAACAGTAAGGAGGTGAGAGCAGTGCCGTATGAGATCACCGATGAGTGTGTGGCGTGTGGAACCTGTGCCGAGGAATGCCCTGCAGACGCCATCGAAGAAGGCGAAGAAAAATATACAATCAATCAAGATGAATGCACAGAATGTGGGACCTGTATGGAGGTCTGCCCTGTCGATGCAGTTGTCGAAGTATAGGTCATGAGGGAGCAGAAGGATTTCTGCTCCCTCACCCCTTTTCAATGATAGCCCGTCCCCCTTGAGGCCTTCCTGGTCTCTCCATTGCAAAGCCCCAGCACTTGTGTTACAGTTATCGTGAAATGCGACTACATCAGAGTGCGCGGCTTGTGATGTCTTCCGAGAACAACTACTCTTAACAGACTATCATGACCTCTCAGGAAAAGGATATGGAGAGGCTCAATCCAGAACGGATGCCCCGCCATATAGCCATTATCATGGATGGAAATGGTCGGTGGGCTCAGAGGCAAGGCCTCTCGAGGATACAAGGGCACCAGAGGGGACTCGATGCAGCCCAAAGGGTGGTGGATGCATGTGAAGAGCTTGGGGTCCGTATCCTCACCCTCTACGCCTTTTCCAAAGAGAATTGGCGTCGCCCGCGAAAAGAGGTGAATGCCCTGATGCGATTTCTGCAAAACCATGTGCGGAAGCGTCAACGAGAGTTGCAGGAAAGAAATATCCGCATCAATATCATCGGAGACCTAGCGGACCTCCCCGCCCCCATCCGTGATCTCCTCGTGGAGACAGAAGAAATGACTCAACACAAGGACGGCCTCATCGTCAACCTTGCCCTCAGCTATGGGGGGCGTTCGGAAATCGTCGCCGGCGTCAGAAAGATCATTGACGAAGTGGCGGCAGGGAGGATCGCCAAGGATGATATCACCCCCGAAACATTCTCCAGATATCTCTTCACCCGGGACCTCCCGGACCCGGATCTGTTAATCCGCACCAGCGGGGAACTGCGCATCAGCAACTTTCTCCTGTGGCAGATCGCCTACACAGAGCTCTACTTCACTTCTACTCTGTGGCCCGATTTCGGCAAGGAAGAACTGATTCAGGCCTGCATCGCATATCAGAACAGGGAGAGGCGCTACGGTCTCACCACAACTCAAATGCAGGAGGGTGCTGCACCTCGATGAGGAGAAACCCGGTCATTATCAGTCCTATGGATTGAGAGGTCTTGCTATGCTCAAGAGATGGTTAACAGCACTAATTATCATCCCGCCCTTTTTATTGTTGATCCGTTTTGGGCCTCCTTACACCCTCTTGGTTATGGTGTCGGTGGCAGCCGCCATGGGGCTCTATGAGTTTTATCACATGACCCTGCCGAAGGGCGGAGGGCTGGGGAAAATCGGCGGGATCACCCTCGGTATCATCCTCTGCGGGTTATTCCAGTGGGCTCCCTTGGGAGCGATCATCTTGTTTCTGGGGGTGATCCTCCTCGCCTTCTTCCTCGGCCATGCGTTTGCGTCACGAGAGCTTTCCCTGGTCCCGAACCACCTGGGGATCACCTTTCTCGGCATCATCTATGTCCCCTTCCTGCTTTCCCACGTTATCTTGATCAACAAAGTACCCCAGGGGGTCTTCTGGGTCCTCTTACTCTTGGCGGCGGTATGGGTAGGGGATACCTTTGCCCTGTTCTTCGGCTCCTGGTGGGGCAGACATAAACTCAGCCCCCAGATCAGCCCGAACAAGACGATCGAGGGCTTTGTCGCTTGTTTTGTCGGAGCCGTCCTCGCCGTCTTCGCCTGCAAGGCCCTGTTCCTCCAGACGCTGAAGCCCACAGACGCCGCCGCCGTGGGGTTAGGCATCGCCCTCTTCGGTCAGTTGGGGGATCTCTCAGAATCGATGATCAAGAGGGGGGCCAAGGTGAAAGATTCAGGGGGCTTCTTCCCGGGACATGGGGGGATGCTCGACAGGTTGGACAGCTTCCTCTTCGCCGCCCCCTTCTTGTATTACTTCCTGGTCTATAAACTATTTCCCGGGGTCTCATGAAACGCCTGGCCATCTTAGGATCAACCGGGTCCATCGGGGCCAATACCCTCGAAATCGTGGGGCGCTTCAGGGAGGAATTTGAAGTCCTCGCCCTTGCCGCGGGGCAGAATCTATCCGTCCTGCGCGAACAGATCACAAGGTTCAAACCCCGCCTCGTCTCCGTCCTCGACCGAGACCGCGCCCACGCCCTCCACGAGGAACTTCGGGGAGATGGCGATCCTCACCACGTTGAGGTGGTCTATGGGGCGGAGGGACTCATCCGTGCAGCCACCGTTCCCGAAGTGGACCTCGTGGTATCCGCGGTGGTGGGTTCCGTAGGGCTCAGTCCCCTCCTTGCCGCCATCGACGAGGGGAAGGATGTCGCCCTGGCGAACAAGGAATCGATGGTGATGGCCGGTGAGATCATCGTGAAGAAGGCGCAACAGAACAGCGTAGCGATCTTACCCATCGACAGCGAGCACAGCGCCATCTTCCAGGCCCTGGGGGGCAAGATGGGGGGGGACGGGATAAAGAGGATCATCTTGACCGCCTCGGGAGGGCCGTTTTACACCCTCCCCGCCGAGCAGTTAAAAAAGGTAACCCCTCAAGAGGCCCTGGCCCATCCCGTATGGGAGATGGGGCCCAAGATCTCCGTGGATTCCGCCACCATGATGAATAAGGGACTGGAGGTCATCGAGGCCCACTGGTTCTTCCAGGTCCCCCCTGAGCGGATCGAGGTCCTGATCCATCCCCAGGGGGTGGTTCACTCCCTGGTGGAATATGTGGACAGCTCCCTGATCGCCCAGCTCGGTGTCCCCGATATGCGGATCCCCATCGCCTATGCCCTCTCCTATCCCAAGCGGTTGGAGACAGGCATCCCTTCCCTGAATCTGGTCGAACTCAACCACTTGACCTTTGCCCTTCCCGACCATGAGAAGTTCCCCGCCCTGAGGATGGCCTACCAGGCCCTGGAGACCGGGGGGACCATGCCCGCGGTGCTCAACGCCGCCAATGAGGTGGCGGTGGAGGCCTTTCTTAAAGGCCTGATCGGCTTTGACCGTATTATAGAGGTGGTCGCCGCTACCATGAATGGCCACACGGCTAAGCCTCTGCGCGGCGTAGAGGATGCCCTTGAGGCGGATCACTGGGCCAAGGAGAAGGCCCGAGACTTTATAC
>CAZMFG010000023.1:0-6894 GCA_964565525.1 uncultured Thermodesulfobacteriota bacterium | reverse complement strand
GAGGGCCTTTCTCCATCAATCCGTGCCCAAGCGGATGGCCATCGTTGCGGCCGGTCCCCTCGCGAATTTCCTCCTTGCGGTCTTCATTTTTTCCCTCCTGGTATGGATAGGGATACCCCAACCCTCTTCGGTGGTGGGGGGAGTAACGAAGGGGGCTCCTGCCCAACAGGTGGGGATCAAACCAGGGGACAAGATCGTAAAGATAAATGACCATGAGATAACCTACTGGTCCGACCTGCTGGTATCGATTCCCAAAAGTGAAGGCCGAGAACTCCGTTTGACCATACAAAGAGGCGAGAAGGTATTCACGGTGCGAGTAACCCCGCGCCCTGTAACCGTACCAAACATCTTCGGTGAGGGAAAAAAGACCTACCAAATTGGAATAATGCAGTCGGATGACATGGTAATTATACAAAAACCCTTTTTGAAAGCACTCGGTACGGGCTTCTATCAAACCTGGCTTCTCACCAAACTGACGGTGGTGAGCATCGCCAAGATCATCCAGCGGGTCATCCCGGCCAAGAAGGCCCTCGGAGGCCCCATCCTCATCGCCCAGCTGGCCGGCAAGCAGGCCCAGGAAGGTTTTCTCTACCTCCTCTTCTTCACTGCCGCCTTGAGCGTCAACCTGGGCATCATTAATCTCTTCCCTATCCCCATCCTCGACGGCGGCCATATCCTCTTTTTGAGCATCGAATCTATTATCGGCAGGCCGTTGAGTGTGCGGAAGATGGAGGTGGCCCAGCAGATCGGATTGATCATCATCATCCTGCTCATGGCCTTCATCTTCTATAATGATATCATGAGACTCCTCCCACAGGGGGCCAAGTGATGCGAATCTTGGGGATCGACACGGCAACCTCCTGCGGCGGTATCGGGCTCATAGACGATGATGCGGTGGTGGCTGAGTATGCCTTTGATCACGAGGAGACTCCCTCCGCCCGATTGGTCTCTGCCATCCGGGCCCTCCTCAAGGAGGCCCGGCTCGATCTGGGGGGGATAGACGGGATAGCCGTCTCCCTGGGCCCTGGTTCCTTTACCGGGCTCAGGGTAGGGCTGAGCGCTGTCAAGGGGCTGGCTCTGGCGCTCGAAAAACCGGTGGCAGGGGTCCCCACCCTGGAAGCCCTCGCCGCTCAACTACCCCCCACAACCTCTCATATCTGCCCCCTGGTGGATGCACGCAAGGGCGAGGTCTACACCGCCCTCTATAAACAGGGGGGAAATGGGAACGTTGAGCAATTGACCCCGTACCAGGTCCTTCCTCCTGCTCGGCTGCTGGAAGAGCTTCCCCTTCGGGAGACGGTCTTTGTGGGTGACGGGGTGGAGGTCTATGGGGAGCTCATCGTTGAGAGACTGGGCGATAAGGCCCTCTTCGCCCCCCCTCATCTGCGGTATCTCCGAGGCACGACGGTGGCCAAGCTTGGCTTGCAGCGCCTGGCGCACGGTGGGGGGGACGATATCGCTTCTTTGGCGCCCATCTACGTCCGGCCGTCTGACGCCGAGATAACGTGGGCGAAGGCACACGGTAGTGAATAACAGTGCACGATTGTGCATCTAAGCCAATGAAACTGTTTTGGAAGAACGGGAGCTGATAGAGCGGGTACAGCGGGGGGAGAAAGATGCCTTTCGGGATCTGATGGCTCCCTATCAGAGGAAGATCTACTCCCTCCTCTATGGTATGGTATGGAATCGGGAGGATGCCCTGGAATTGACCCAAGAAGTGTTCGTCAAGGCCTATCGATCCATCAAAGGGTTCCGCATGGCCTCCTCGTTTTATACGTGGTTGTACCGGATCGCCGTCAACCTCGCCCTCGATTTCCGGCGCCAGCGGGTGGCAAACCCCGAGATACAAAAGGAGGTTGATCCCCCCGGCAGTGGGGGTCCTGACTCCTCGTTGCTGCGCAAAGAGCTCAATGAGCAAATCAACCGGACTCTGGCCCAACTCCCGCCGCAACAACGGGCGGTCTTGCTCTTCAGGGAGATAGAGGGGCTCACCTATAAGGAGATCGCGAAGGTCATGGGGTGTCGTCTAGGTACCGTAATGTCCAGGTTGCACTACGCCAGGGAAGGCATGCGACAAGCCCTGGCCCCGTATCTGAAAGGGGGGGATTAGATGCCCGACTGTAGCCGTGTTGCATCCCTCCTGGAAAAGTACGTGGATGAAGCGCTTTCTCAAGACGAGACGGCCTTTGTGAAGGGCCACCTGAAGGGATGCCGTCGCTGTCAAAAGGAACTGGAGGAGCTTTTCGCCATCCGGGAACACCTGCGAGAGGCGGTGGCAGCAGAGGTCGCCGATTGCCCCCTCGCCGGGATATGGGAAGGGGTGGCAGAACGGCTGGAGGCCCCCACCGCAATGAAGCGGATCTGGTGGTGGGGAAAAACCCTCGTGTTCCCCGTACGTCCGATCAAGGCGCTGGCCTGGGGGGCGGCCCTTGTGGTACTATTCCTCGTCACCCTTCCCTTGCTGACGGCACCGCCGACACCCCGCGTGGTGGTAGAGTCGGTGGAGAGCGAGCATCCGGTCATGATCTTTCAAGGGGAGGGGGAAACAACGATCGTTTGGCTGTTCGAAAAAGAAGAAGGGAAGGAGGGGAAGAGGTGAAGAAATTACTCGTTTTAGGTATCGTAAGCACGGTGTCCATAGCATTGCTTTCATCTGTCGCCCTGGGAGAGGAGGTGGGGATAGGGGTTCGGGTGATCCTCGCCTCCCATCAAGAAAAGGCACCGGATGCGCGCCTGCAGGATATACAAAAAAACCTCGATACCTTGAATTATTCGTCCTATCAACTCCTGCAAGAGCGTTCCTTCCGCCTGGCGCAAGGCCGGAGCGGTCAGCTCCCCTTGGCCGGTAATAAGGAACTGCACGTCAAACTCCTTCAAGAGCAAGGGGGGACGGCGGAGATCGCCGTGGAGATCCTGCAGGGGGGGAAGGGGATCTTTAAGACCACGGCCAAGCTCAAAAAGGGGGGGACCCTCCTCATCGGCGGGCCGAAACATGAAGAGGGGGTCCTGATCCTCGCCATAGCGGCCCAAGCCCCCTGATCCGTCTATACAACGGCATCATTACCCTCTTGGCCACGAAAAGAGAGGGGGAATCTTGTGCATCCCCCTCTCTTTTCGTCTTTGGCCTTTTAGTCGCTTGTATTACTTGTTAGGATGACACTCGCTACACTTGGTGGTAGGACCCGTCGGCTTCCCCTGCTTCGCCAGATCCTTGTGGCAGGTCTGGCAGTTCTTGTGGTAGGCCCTCTTGAGCCCCTTTTCCGTCGTATCGTCCGCCTTGTGGCATTCGGCGCACTTCTGGGGCGTCTTGCTCTCTTCCTTTTTCCACGTGTGGTGACACTCGGTACAGGCTATACCCTTGTCTATGTGCAACTTGTGGGACAAGGTTACCGGATTCTTCAGTTTTTTCGGGTACTTGTTGTCGATGGTAACCTTATCAGCCTGCGCAATGGCAAGGCTGAGAATACCCCCTGCCAAGAACGCCACCGCTATCATAAGATAAAGCCATTTCTTCATCTGTTTCCCCCCTTTCTGTGTTAGAGTTGTGTAAAGATTTATCCTGTCCGCCCCTCTCTTGTCAAGTCTTTTTTCACCCTTTTTGACGAAATTGTGCTTCGTTTATTCATCAGACCCATATTTTAGTCGTATGCCTCTCACCAGAAAGGCCTAGAGAGCGCCGCCTCTTGATACCACATGAAAACTATCGTGAATTGTCCCTTGACAAGTGCGGTTATCTTTTATGTATTATGTAGTAGGAAAATGCATCGGCAATAGAAAACCCTCATCGAGAACTATTAATTAAAAGGAGGAGGCTATGAACCTTGAATCACTGAACGACGTCTTGACCTTTGCCATCCGCAGGGAGCATGACGCCTATGAGCTCTATCTGATGTTTCGCGATATGGTCAAGGACCCCGGGGCCAAGGCACTGCTGGAGGACCTGGCCAATCAGGAGTTGGGGCACAAAAATTTACTGGAGAATGCCCTCAAAGGGGGAAATATAGCGCGCATAGGGGGGAAGAAAAAGATTCAGGACTTGCGCCTCAGCGACTATATGGTCACCGATGAGGTCGGTCCGGACAGCAGCCCCCAGGATGTGATGCTGTTCGCCATGAAGAAGGAACAGGAGGCCTACAACATCTACCATATGCTTCTCGGGAACTACGGGGGGACGGAGATCGAGGAGCTCTTTTCCAGGCTTGCCCAGGAGGAGCTGCGCCACAAGGAGACCCTTGAGCGAGAGTATGAAGAGCACTTCATGCAGTGGATGTGATCGGGCTCAGCGCTGAAAGGAGGTAATCATGGGTATCAGTCTCAATCCCTTGGATCGGGTGGAGATACTGACGCTTCAGGACAATTATATCGATATTGCGTCCGGAGACAACAACGAAATCGTACAACGGGCACTGCCGCTGAAGGACGGAGAGATAAAAAATACCATCCTGGCGGAGCATGGCTTCTCCGCCCTCATTACGGTATCGGCCGGCGATCGCGCCAGGACGCTCCTCTTCGATTTCGGACTCTCGGAGTTCGGGGCGGCCTTTAATGCCGAAGCCCTGAATGCGGATCTCACAGCGGTAGAGGCCATGGCCCTGTCCCACGGGCATATCGATCACACGGGTGGTTTCCAACAGCTGGCCCGGAAGGTGGGTAAACAGGGGATCCCACTTGCGGTGCACCCCGCCGCTTTCAGACGCCCCCGCTATCTGAAGATCACCGAGAATTTCAAGGTCTATTTCCCGGCCTTTGTCCGGGAGACGGTTCAGGAGGCCGGGATTGACCTAGTGGAGACCATTGAGCCCTATCCGCTCTTGGACGGCGACCTCCTTTTTTTAGGCGAGATACCCCGGGAGACGGCATTTGAAAAGGGGATGCCCAATGCCTACTACGAGCAGGACGGTGAGGAGCGGTTTGACGCCATTGAAGATGACACCGCCGTGGTGATGAATCTCAAGGGCAAAGGGCTTGTGGTCCTTTCAGGATGTGCACACGCCGGGATCATCAATACCGTGAACCATGCCAGAAAGGTAACCGGCGTTGACAGCATCCACGCCGTCATGGGCGGGTTCCATCTGACGGGTAGGCATTTCGAGCCCTTCATCAAACCGACGGCGGAGGCATTCAAGCAACTCGACCCGAATTATGTCATCCCCACCCATTGCACCGGCAGGAACGCCATCAACTACATTGAAAAGGAGATGCCCGAACAATTTTTGCTCAACATGGCCGGAACGAAATTGACCTTCGCCTCAGATAGCTGATAGCCCCTTCGCTCAGCTCCCCCTTAGGAGGCTTGAGAAGCTGCCATATACGATTGAAGCTTTTCCATGAAGAGCTTACCCTGCACCCGTGATCTCTCCTTCAAGGGAACAGGGGGATCGTCCCCCAATGCCCACAGTATTTCCTCCAAGGCGTAATGCGTCGCCACCCCGGCTTTTTTGGCTGCCCCGCGTAGCTGTATGAAACAGCCCGGGCAGTAACAGTACAGATCGGTTACCTTGGCTTCTTTCACCTGTTCGATCTTCTTTTCCGCTACTTTGAGCGGTTCGAGGATGTCGAAATTATTGCGGATGACGCACGGCATGCCGCAGCAGAGGTTGTCATACCGATTATTCCCAAGCTCGACGACCTCCATCCCTACTGCTTTATGTAAGCCCCTGACGGCCTCGAAAAATCGATCGCCCAATTCACTGGAATAGCAGGAATCCGTGAGGGCGATCTTCTTCTCTATCTTCCTCTGAACCGTCAGCTCGCCTTTTTGAACCCGTTCCCACAGCCACTCCCAGATAGTGATAATCTCAAAGGGCGGCTTGGCGTCGAGATACTCGCGCCAGATGTTGTTAAAGGAGTGCGAGCAGGAGCCGCAGTAGCATACCAGACGGTCCGTCTTGAGCCCCTTAAAAAACCCGCTGGTGCGTTCCACGGTTTGGGTGAACGCCTTGAAATCCCCGAGACGAAAGGGGAGCTCCCCGCAGCAGGCGTCGCGGGGGGCATATTTGGGGAGTGCCTTCAGCGCCGCGGAATGCTCGATCCCATAGGGAATCTCTCTGCCGATGCAGCCGATGAAGAGCACTTCCTCGCTTTTGGGGGGAGGTGTCGCCCATTTGTCCAAGACCGCCTGCTCATGTTCGGGAAGCGTCTTGTACACGTCCGAAAAAACGGATGCATCTCCGTGCCCCGTAAAGAGGTACCGAAGATATTCCGGTACGCCGTTTCCTGACTTTCTGATCTTATCCACGACGCGCTCCATGATGAGCGCCATCGGATTGAGGCCGTGGGGGCAATACCGATTGCAGTCGTAGCAAAAAGTGCACTCCTTAAGCACCCGCAGCGGCTCCTCGCCGTTTCTCAGACGGGCGTGTTCGGCGCGGGCCTCCTCCTTGTCCATCTGCATAACAGGACACCTTTGGAGGCATAAACCACACTTCGCGCAGACCTGTTCGCTTTTTCCTTCGGGGTCGAATGCGTTGATATAAGATCCGTCTTCCATTTATTCCTCCTTTGCCAATTCACGTAGCTCAGGACTTCACTTTATGAGGTGAGTCGAGAGCAGGGAATTTTATTGTCGGCGCTGGGCTTACTTCTTTTTGGAGCGGGCCCTGATCCGGAAAAAGATGAGACCCCCTGAGACCGCCATCCACAGGATTCCGGCCCCCAGAACAATGCGGTACAGGGCCCCTGCCGTGCCGGCCCCGAAGTGGATGAATTGAAGTGCTTCGTCCCAGAACGGCTCTTCTTCATCAGCTACTGTCGCGGCTACGGCGGGTTCGGTAGGGGCATGGCCCTCGGAAGAAATCAGGTCACCGAGCGTGATTACGAGCCCGCTTCCCGCCTGAAGGATGATAAAAAGCGCCAGTATGATACCAATGCGTCGATGCCACTTCCTGAGATTGA
>CAZMFG010000022.1:16216-22048 GCA_964565525.1 uncultured Thermodesulfobacteriota bacterium | reverse complement strand
TTTACCTTTTTGCTCCCTCGGATCAAATTGAAGACCGAGAGTACGATAGAGAAGATCCTGTACAAAAACAAATTTGCCTATCTCGATACCCTCCGTGACTTCAGCCGGCAGATGACCTTTATCCTGGATCAAGAGGAGCTCCTGCAATCGACCGCGAAGAATGTGGCGGAGCTGATGGGCCTTGAGATGGCCTCTATTTTTGTGGCCCATGAATCGACGGGGCGATTCGAGCTGCGGGCCCAGGCCGGAGGAAAGTTGCCAGGTGATTCAACCCTTTCGGAAGACAGCGTTATACTTAAGCACCTCAGGAAGAACAAAAAATCTTTTCTCAAAGAAGAGATGGAGCGGATGTTGCCTCAAAAGGAAATGGCCGCGATTGAGGTCGAGTTAAAGCCACTGGAGGCAGCCCTGTGTATCCCCCTTGTGGCAGAAGATGAGGTGATCGGGATTTGCGCATTAGGGGAAAAGCGCTCCAAGGAGATGTTCTCTCATTTAGATATAGAATTGCTAGAGACCTTGGCCAATCAGATTGCCCTTATCGTAAACTATAAGCGTATGGAGGAACAACTCAGGAGGCAAGATCAATTAATCGGATTGGCGACGATGGCCGCCGGCATAGGACACGAGATAGGCAATGCGATCGTCTCGGTGCAAACATTTTTGCAGTTGTTCCCCGAAAGGCGGCTGGATGATGAATTCTGCAACAAATTCGGCAAGACCGCCCTGAATGATGCGCACCGCATATCACAACTGGTGGATATGATGAGGAAGCTGGCCCAACCACGCAGTGATTTGAAAGATTTGAAACCTCTGGAGATCAGAATGGTGATCGAGCAGGCGTTTTCTCTTTTACAGAAGCTTTACGAGGAAAAGGACATAAAGATAGTCAAGCAGTATGGTGAAGTTCCCAAGGTGCAGGGAGATGAACCGCTTTTGCTGATGGCGTTCCTTAACCTTTTTAGAAATGCATTGGATTTTCTTCCTGCTGGCGGTGAGATAATCGCCTCGATATCTCACAAACAAAAAGTTAGATTAGGTCCCGCGGGCAAACCTCAACAGTGTGTACGTATAGAGATATCGGATAACGGGCCAGGGATAGCAAAAGAAAACCTGTCCAGAATATTCGAGCCATTTTTTACTACCAGATTCGGAGGAACGGGGTTAGGATTGCCCATGGTGAATCAGGTGATCGAGGAGCATGGGGGGACTATTATCCCTGATAGCCGAGTAGGGAAGGGGACTACCTTTATTATCAATTTGCCCGTTGGGGGAAGCTGAGAGAACATTGATCCCAGGTTATGCTTGACAATAGCTGTATTTTCACCTAGGTTTTGCATGCATATATTTCTCAAGGTCCTCAGTAACCTTGCAACCTAACCTTTAACCTTCTGGGGAAGTTATGAGTAGGGGGCTTTCGAAGGGTGCCGTTAGCATGGCCTTCGAGGGTCTTTTATGCTCTCTTGGGGGCTTTTTTATTGGTTGAACCCCCTGACCCCAAAGAAGTAGTCAACATTGAGGAACTAGCCATCTCTAACATGTATGAGTTAAATCACAATCTAGATTTAAAACAATGAATTCACCAGACGAGGAGAATGGTATTGTTGAGATTGCGGATGAGATTTTCAATTATTTATCGACGAACACCAATGAGGTGGAATCCTTGGAAGGTATTGCGAAATGGCTGAAGCAGCACGGGCATCCCGTGGATTTAGAGGACATCAAGCGGGCATTGGAGTATTTAAAGGGGCCGGGTTTGGTTATAGAATCGCCCGGCCGCCATGGCACAACCGTGTATAAAAGTGCCTATACCAGCACCGGAGAGAGTTAGGCAATAAATAGTGCCTAGCCCCTTTTTTTTCGTAAGCAGTAAGCACGTTTCCTCCCCTTTAGAAAAAAATGGATCGCAAGAAAACAGCAATTACTCAATTACATAATCGGATAAGACACTGTCATCGATGCCGATTATCTCTGACGCGGCACCGTGCCCTGTGTGGTGAGGGAGATTTAACCGCTCGCCTGATGCTTGTGGCCCTGTCGCCGGGGGAGAATGAGGACAGAGAAAATAAGATGTTTATCGGTCCTTCGGGTAAGATATTGGATGAACTCATGCTCTCCGCGGGCATTGCACGAGATTCGATTTACATGACAAATTTGATCAAGTGTATGTTGCCGAAAAATCGCAGACCAAAACAGGATGAGATCGAGGCGTGCAGCTGTTTTCTAGACGAAGAAATAGCTGTTGTATCGCCACAGGTCATTGTCCCGTTAGGTTACTATGCAACGCGATATATTTTGACCACGTATGCCGCAGGCCCCCCGCCAGCCCGGGCAGATTATCAGGCATTGTACGGGAGGTTGTTTTTTGCTCATAGCCAAAAGTTATTTCCTTTGCCACATCCGGCTTCTTTGATTTACAATCCGTCTTACAAGCCGGAGACGATGAAGAAATATCATAAGCTCAACGTTCTCTCCCATGATTGTAAATGGTATCCCATGTGCCCCATGAAACGGTATGTTGAGCGTGGACTGTTGGAAAGGAAATGGATTGAATTATACTGTAAGGGTAATTGGGAGGATTGTGTTCGTTATAAAAAGGAAGAAGACGGCATCTACCACCCGGACTGGATGCTGCCGGATGGAAGCATCGATAATGATTTGCGTCAATAAGAACGATACGTTATTCTTGTTTTATATGCAAAGGAGGTGCGCGTGAAGGCAACCATCGTGTATGACAATACGACGACGCGCAAAGATCTCATTGCCGATTGGGGCTTTGCTTGTTACATCGAAGCTGACAATAAAAAAATTCTTTTCGATACAGGGAGCAAGGGTGCCATTTTGCTCCACAATATGAAAACGTTAGGCATTGCCCCTTCGGTCATCACAGAAGTTTTTATCTCTCACAATCATTTTGATCATATCGGCGGTTTGTCCGCTTTTCTTGATGAAAACAGCGATGTCATCTTGTATGTTCCTCATTCCGTTCGAGGAGTGCACCATGCGCGCAATGTTGTCCACATCGACACGGCGAAAAGATTGGATGAGAACATCTACACCACAGGAGAACTGCAACATATTGAACAGTCTCTTGTTATTCAAACGGAGAAAGGCCTTGTCCTGCTGGTCGGCTGTTCGCATCCAAACATGGTCGGCATTATCAATGCGGCTTCACAGTTCGGAACTATGTATGCTATTATCGGCGGCTTACATGGATTTGATCACTATGATTTGTTTAAGGACCTGACTCTGATCTGCCCGACACACTGTACGCAACATAAGCAAGAGATTAAGTTGAGGTATCCAGAAAAATATGAGGAGGGTGGAGCAGGCAAAGTCATAGAAATCTAAAGAGAAGCCATACGAAATAACACGTCTTCATTCTCGGCAACGTTGAAACAATGAATATTTCATTAGACTGCATCCCCTGTATTGTGAACAGTTTTCGTCGGTTGTTGCAATCCGGCATATTGCCCGATGCCGAAAAGGAACCCGCCATAAGGCGTTTATTGGATTTTTTGGCCAGGGCCGATTACCGTCAATCTCCACCGGCATTGGGTCGAGTAATGCATCGCATGATACGGGAAGTGCTGAAAAACCCCGATCCCTATAAAGCAATCAAAGAAAAGTTCAACACCATGATGCTGGGCTTGTATGACGATTTTCAAAAAATGGTTCGGCACGCAGACGATCCTTTTGATATGGCCATGCGCCTGGCCATTGCGGGTAATGTCATAGATTTTGGCCCGCAACGGCAACTGGATGTCATGGATACCATGCAACGTGTGGTTCACGCCGATCTTGCTATCGATGATTCCTCACAATTGCGCAGAGATGTGCAGAGCGCATCGACGATTCTGTATGTGGGCGATAATTGTGGAGAAATTGTTACTGACAAACTTTTTATCGAGATGATGAACCATCCACATATTTATTTTGCCGTACGCGGCAGCCCTGTTATTAACGATGTGACCGTCGAGGATGCGCAAATAGTTGGGATGAGTCAAGTGGCACAAATCGTGACCACCGGAGACGATGCGCCCGGCGCGGTCTGGGAAACGGCGTCAGATGATTTCAAAAAATTACTCCTCACAGCGGACGTGGTGATAGCCAAAGGGCAAGGCAATCTGGAAGGCTTGATTGACGTGAAACATACCATCTATTTTCTACTGGTGACCAAATGCGATCTGATCGCGAATCGAGTGGGGGCTAAGACCGGAGATTTTATCGTTAAGAAGAAGGATTCAGGGTAATAGGGGCGCTCATATTACCTCCCCTTCTCCAACACCCCCATCATCTCCCCATGTATCCGCCCATTACTGGCCAGGATTTCCTGGCCGTAGATGTCCAAAGGTCCTCCGCTGAAATCCGTTACCGACCCCTCCGCTTCCTCTACGAGAAGCTTGCCGGCGGCCACATTCCAGGGATAGAGCTTCAATTCCCAGAATCCATCAAATCTCCCCATGGCTACATAGCAGAGGTCCAGGGCTGCCGAGCCGTCCCGCCTGTTAGGCTAAGACTATAAAGGGATTTTCTATCTTTACGGCGTGTGATAGTATGATATAGTGAAACCGCATTGAGGAGGTTGTAGAATGGAGACAAGGTTAAAAATGATCTATTGGAAGGGCAAGAAATTCTGGGTGGGAAAGCTCCTTGAACATCCCGAAATAATGACGCAAGGCGAGACACTGGAAGAGCTTGAAGAAAACATAAAAGACGCCTACACGCTGATGACTATGGAGGATGTCCCTGACGAGCACGAAGTCAAAGAACTCGCCTTGAGCGTATGAAGCGAAAGGAGTTGATAAAGAGAATTACCTCTGCCGGCTGCGTGCTGGTAAGGCATGGCGCGCGCCACGATCTGTATAGAAATCCAAAAACCGGCAAGAAGCAGCCCATCCCAAGACATAATGAAATCGACGAAAACCTTGCAAATCACATACTAAAGGAATTGGCATAACCAGCTTAGTCAGACAATCGCAGGAAATCCGGCGCTGGCTGGTCTATGCACTTGGTAGCAACAGTGCCATGAGGGTACCCATTTTGTCACTCTCTCTGTAATACCCCCACCATCTCTTCATGGATCCTCCCATTACTGGCCAGGATTTCCTGGCCGTAGATGTCCAAAGGTCCTCCGCTGAAATCCGTTACCGACCCCTCCGCTTCCTCTACGAGAAGCTTGCCGGCGGCCACATCCCAGGGATAGAGTTTCAATTCCCAGAATCCATCAAATCTCCCCATAGCTACATAGCAGAGGTCCAGGGCTGCCGAGCCGTCCCGCCTGACGGCCCGGGCCTCCATGATGAAGTTGTTGAAGTGATTAACGTTGTTCACCGGACTCTCCCTCAGGTCATAGGGGAAGCCCGTGCAGATGAGGGCATTGGTGAGCCGCTCGGTTGCCGAGACGGCAATCCGCTCGCCGTTGAAAAAGGCCCCTTTGCCTTGCAGGGCGGTGAAGAGCTCATCTAAGATGGGATCATATATCGCTCCCACAATGATCTCCTCCTCCTGTTCCAGGGCAACGGAGGTGCAGAAGCACGGATAGCCATGGGCGTAGTTCGTAGTCCCATCGAGGGGGTCGATGATCCAGCGATAAGGTGAAGGACCTTCAGGCATGGGGGTTTCCTCGGTCAGGATGTTGTGCTCGGGGAAAACCTCTTTAATGATTTCGATAATCCTCGCCTCGCACCGTCTGTCCACCTCGGTGACCAGATTTATCTCCCCCTTCAGTTCGACCTTTTTGTCTTTTCCCAACCACTTTTTTTGGATCTGGCCCGACTCCTTGACTGCGCGGACGGCTATTGCCTGAAGATCATCGAGTTGCATTGTTCCTCC
>CAZMFG010000022.1:3177-16116 GCA_964565525.1 uncultured Thermodesulfobacteriota bacterium | reverse complement strand
CCTTGACTGCGCGGACGGCTATTGCCTGAAGATCATCGAGTTGCATTGTTCCTCCGACTGCCATCCCGTCTAGTCGGGATGGCTTGAGGGTTCAATCCCGCTCGGCAATATAGATTTATGAAAGCGGGATGCCGCCAGCGGCAGGATTCAAGGGGTCTAGGGTTCAAGTAAGTCTTTCTAATTCTTGCACCCTGGAATCCTCGGCCCCTAGAACCCTTTCTATCGTAAAAGCATTAAAAATAAAAAAGGCCTGAAGAGGCCCGAAGTCTTTGTCAAGGAACTTCCCTTAGGCTCGCTTTTTAACGATCTCATAGATCGCCTTCAAGGCATCGTCCAGCTTCTCAACGTTGGTGCCCCCGGTCCGGGCCAGGGCGGGATTGCCGCCCCCCTTGCCCCCTATTACCTTTGCTATGCCTTTGATCAGTTCGTCGGCGGGGAATTGCTCTGCTTGATCCTTGGTGACCATGAGGATCAGGGTGATCTTTCCCTCGTGCTCCCCTCCCACCAGGCAAATCCCTGAGCCGATCTTGTCCTTGATCCCGTCCCCTATCTCTCGGAGGCCCTTGTGGCCCACCCCATCCGCCCGATAAGCAACTACCTTCACCCCTTTTACCTCTTTGACCTGCGGCCCTGCCCCCGTTTGCGCCGTGGCAA
This sequence comes from uncultured Thermodesulfobacteriota bacterium, assembly GCA_964565525.1. Classification (GTDB taxonomy): domain Bacteria; phylum Desulfobacterota; class B13-G15; order B13-G15; family RBG-16-54-18; genus JAFGNJ01. The sequence goes on along the minus strand of CAZMFG010000022.1, from coordinate 15,462 downwards.
GCCTCCGGCGCAAGGCATCGATCTCCCGTTCCAGGGCCCGCTGTTCCCCTAAGAGCCGCTGCACCTTGGATGCAACTTCGCCTGGCCTCGCCTTGAGGAACTGGGCAACTGCTTTGAGCTCATGTTCCTGGGATCGAAGGTAATCCAAGGCCCCCCTTCCGGTGAGGGCCTCTATCCTCCTCACCCCGGCGGCGACCCCGCTCTCTGAGAGCAGCTTGAAAATCCCTATCTGGCCGGCCCGTGCCACGTGGGTGCCCCCGCACAGCTCCTGGCTGTAGTCTCCGAGGGATAGCACCCGGGCCCGGTCTCCGTATTTCTCGCCGAAGAGGGCCGTGGCACCGCCTTCAATGGCCTCTTCCGTGGCCATGACCTCGGTCAAAACCGGCGCATCCTCCCAAATTTTTTGATTCACCAACGATTCGATCCGCTCCAGGGTATCTTCGTCGATGGCCTCATAGTGGGAGAAATCGAAGCGCAAACGCTCTGGTGACACCAACGAGCCGGCCTGATTGATGTGCCCCCCCACCACTTCTCGCAAGGCGGCCTGCAAGATATGGGTGGCGGTGTGGTTGCGGGCCGTGGCCTGCCTGCGCTCCCCATCCACCTGCAACTGAACCCCGTCTCCTACGCTGACCGTGCCCTCCGTGATCACCCCGTGGTGCACGATGAGCTCAGGGAGGGGACGAATGGCATCGTGCACCTCGAACAGAAATCCCTCGCCTTGGATAACCCCCTGATCCCCCACCTGTCCACCTGCCTCGCCATAAAAGGGGGTTTGCGTCGTGATGATTCCCACTTCTTCCCCTCGGCGGGCAGAGGTTGCAAGCTGGCCCCCTTTGATGATCTTTGTTACCTCTGAAGAGGCCTGGAGGGTCTCATAGCCGACGAAGTGGGTGGCGACCCCCTCGGCAATCAGGTCTTGATACAAGGGGGGAAGACCCGCTCCCATATCCCCCTTCCACGCCTCCCGTGCCCGCTCCCGCTGGCCTTGCATGGACCGCTCGAATCCCTCCAGATCGATGGTCATCCCCTGCTCCCTGACGATATCCTCAGTCAGATCGAGGGGAAAACCAAAGGTGTCGTAGAGCTTAAAGGCCACATCACCGGAGAGGATCTTTTTGCCTTGTGCCTTGAGTTGTTCCATCTCCTCCTGCAAGACCGTGAGTCCATTGTCCAAGGTCTCCGAGAAGCGTTCTTCCTCCCGCTGGAGGATCTGCGTGCAATGCCCCTTCCCCTCCGTGATCTCCGGATAGACCTCGCCCATTTCCGCTATCACCTTTTCCGCCATGGGAGGGAGGCAGGGGCCTTCGATGCCCAACAGCTTGCCATGGCGCAGGGCCCGGCGGATGATCCTGCGCAGGACGTATCCTCTCCCTTCGTTGGCCGGAAGGACCCCGTCGGCGAGGAGAAAGGTCACCGCCCTGGCGTGGTCGGCGATCACCTTGATGGATACATCCTTGTTTGCATCGGCGCCGTACTGTGTTCCGCTGATCTCCTCAGCGCGCCCGATAATCCCCTGAAAGAGGTCGGAGTCGTAGTTGTTCTTCACCCCCTGGACTACTGCGGCGATACGCTCCAGACCCATCCCTGTATCGATGCTCGGCTTGGGGAGGGGATCCAAACGACCATCCGTCATCCGATTGTATTGCATGAAGACGAGGTTCCAGAGCTCCAGAAATCGGTCGCACTCGCACCCTATCCCGCAGTTCGGAGAGCCACATCCCATGTCCGCTCCCTGATCGATGATGATCTCCGAACAGGGGCCGCACGGCCCGGTATCCCCCATGGCCCAGAAGTTGTCCTTTTCCCCCATCCGCACGATCCGCTCGGGGGAGAGGCCGATCCGATCCTGCCAGATGCCGGCGGCCTCGTCATCCTCCTCGAAGACCGAGACCCACAGTCGCTCCGGTGAGAGACCGAGGTCCTGGGTGAGGAACTCCCACCCCATCTCAATGGCCCCCTCCTTGAAGTAGTCGCCGAAAGAGAAATTCCCCAACATCTCAAAGAAGGTGTGATGGCGGGCCGTCCTCCCGACGTTCTCCATGTCGTTGTGTTTCCCCCCCGCCCGCAGACATTTCTGCGCCGAGGCGGCTCGGGTATACTCCCTGGTCTCTTCCTGGAGGAAGACCCGCTTAAACTGGACCATGCCGGCATTAGTAAAGAGGAGGGTGGGGTCGTCATAGGGGACCAAGGGAGAGCTCTTGACGACCCGATGCCCCCGTTGATCAAAATAGTGTAAAAAGGCGGCCCTGACCTCTGCCCCGCGCATCATCTAAAACTTTTCTACCTCCGGTTCCGGCTCTTCTTCCGCCTCATGTGTCACCTTCTCGAACTCATCCCACGTCATATCGCTCGTGGCCAGAATTCCCTTGACCCGGAGGGCGAAGTCATCGGGGTTGCTGCTGTGGCGCAGGGCCTCCTCGTAAGTAATCAACTCCCGTTTGAGCAAGGACATAAGGGATTGATCAAAGGTCTGCATGCGGTAGGTGGCGTGTCCCTCGGAGATGGCCTCGTGGATATCATGGGTCTTGTCCTTGTCCACGATGCAGTCCTTGATGCGCGCGGTGGAGAGCATGATTTCCACTGCCGGGACCCGTCCCATCCCATCGGCCCGAGGGAGGAGCCGCTGGGAAACCACCCCTGTGAGGATGCCGGCCAGCTGGAGCCGGATCTGTTTCTGTTGATACGGGGGGTAGACGGCGACGATCCGGTTCACCGTTTCTGCGGCATCGAGGGTGTGGAGGGTACTGAGGACGAGATGTCCGGTCTCGGCCGCCAAGATGGCCGTCTCAATGGTCTCAAAATCGCGCATCTCCCCCACGAGGATCACGTCCGGGTCCTGACGCAAGGCCATCTTCAGAGCCTGGGCGAAGTTGTCGGTATCCGTGCCGATTTCTCGCTGGCTGATGATTCCCCGTTGATCGCGATGGAGAAACTCGATGGGGTCCTCGATGGTGATGATGTGACTTCGTCTGTGCTGGTTGATATGGTCGATCATGGCCGCCAGGGTGGTCGACTTGCCGCTGCCCGTGGTGCCGGTCAAGAGGATCAAGCCCCTCGCCTCATTGGCGATCCGCTCCATCACCTCCACCGGGAGGTTGAGTTCCTCAAACCCCTTGATCCCGAAGGGAATCACCCGCAGGGCGATGGCGATGGTACCTCGCTGTTGAAAGATGTTGACCCGAAACCTCCCCAACCCTGAGATGCCATAGCCCATATCGATCTCCATCTCCTGCAGGAAACGCTCCCGCTGTCGCTCGCTCATGATCTGATAGGCCGTCTTGGCTATTTCGCTGGCGTCCAGCGCTGAGTAATCTTTCAACGGGACCAACTCCCCATCGATTCTGAGGACGGGGGGTTGTCCGACCTTAAAATGGATATCAGAGGCTCGATTGTTCAGGGCAACCAGGAGTACCTCACTCAGTTCCATCCTCCGCCTCCTTGTGTGTTATGGGGAGCTGGTGGTGCTCCAGGATCTTGGCCACGATTTCCTCTTGCATCTCGGGGTTTTCCTTCAGAAAGGTCTTGGCGTTCTCTCTCCCCTGGCCGATCCTCGTATCGCCGAAGGAATACCACGTGCCCATTTTTTCTATGATATCGAGATCTGTGGCGAGGTCCACGATCTCCCCCTCGCGGGAGATCCCCTCACCATAAACGATATCAAACTGTACTTCCTTGAAGGGAGGGGCCACCTTGTTTTTCACTACACGGACCCTGGTTCGGTTTCCCACCACATCCTGCCCCTGTTTGATCGTGGCGATCCGCCTGATGTCCAGTCTCACCGTAGAGTAGAACTTGAGGGCGTTCCCACCGGGGGTGGTCTCAGGGTTGCCGAACATCACCCCGATTTTGATCCGGATCTGATTGATGAAGATTACGATGGCCTTCGATTTATTGATGGTGGCCGCCAGTTTCCGCAGGGCCTGGGACATGAGCCTCGCTTGCAGTCCCACATGAGTATCCCCCATCTCCCCTTCGATCTCCGCCCGGGGTACCAGGGCCGCCACCGAATCGACGACGATCACATCCACGGCCCCACTTCGAACCAAAATCTCCACAATCTCCAGGGCCTGCTCCCCGGTGTCGGGCTGGGACACGAGGAGGTCCTGCACCTTTACCCCCAACCGCTCGGCATAGTTGAGGTCCAGGGCATGCTCGGCATCGATAAAGGCGGCCACACCGCTCTTTTGAGCCTCCGCCACCGCATGGAGGCCCAAGGTGGTCTTCCCCGAGGCCTCAGGGCCGAAGATCTCCACCACCCTCCCTCGCGGAAGCCCCCCCACCCCGAGGGCCAGATCCAGGCCCAGAGAGCCGGTGGGGATACTTTGGATCTCTGCCGGTCTGACCTCAGCTCCGAGGCGCATGATGGCCCCCTTGCCGAACTGCTTCTCAATCTGGGTGACGGCCACGCTGACCGCCTTGTCCTTTTCTTTGTCCAGTTCCATCGTTATCCTCCCTGGTCGTTGAGTCGCTCTGTGTGTCGTATCCCGACACGCCCCCTCTGGCTAAACCGAAGGTGACCTTTTGGTCAGAGCCACCTTCGGCTTCAAAATACCAAACGTGTCATTTTTCCCGCTTCTCCCCTACCTTTAGATTCTTAATGAGGGGATGCCGCATAGCGGCAGGGATCCCGCCATTCGTATCTTTATATTTTGAAAAACGGGAGTGACATCTGCCCAAGGGGGCACCTCCGGCTGCTTTCCTTAGACCCTAAAATTTAGGGGCAGGAGTAGGGGGTTACGGGGCCCCCAATGGGACGTTCTTGATCTTGGTATACTCCGCTCCCGTTGGTTTTAAGTGGCTCCGGAAGAGGATAATCTCCCGCACTTCCATGGTCCCCAGGTTGCACTCGCTGATGGCCTCAAGGGCGTGGGCAACGATGCCCTTCCCCTTGCTTGAACGCAGACGCCCTATGGTCAGGTGGGGGGTATAAGCCCTTCCCTCCCTCGTGAAACCGAGTTCTTCCATGGTCTCTTCAACCCTGTCCTGCACCTTTCTGAGCTCGCCGCTGGGATCATCAATCCCTATCCAGATCACACGGGGGTTCCGTGCGTTCGGAAACGCCCCGCCCCCCCTCATCCCGATGGCAAAGGGTCCTGTTTCTCGGACGGCTTCCTCCATCTTGTGCGCAATCCCTTCAATACGGTCCGGATCTACCTCACCGAGAAACTTGAGGGTGAGATGAATTCCCTCCGGACGAACCCAGCGCACCCCCCCGGCGCGCTCCTTGAGGTCTTCTTGGATCCTTTGTATCCCCGTAGCTATCTCTTTGTTGAGCTCTACGGCACAAAAAGACCTCCATCCAGCCACCTTTCCCCCTCTTTATCTTGCCAACGGCTCTATCTTCTCCTCACGAACCGTTGCCACCCGCTTCTTGTACCACTCACGCACCGCCCTCCCCGGCCCCGCCACGAGATAGAGGCAGACGAAGGTGAAGAGCATGATCTCCGGCTGCGCCACCACCAGCACGATGGTCAGGATCATGGCGACGAGGGTGTTGAAGGGCTTCCTCTTGAGGAGCTCCAGGTTTTTGAAGCTGGGGTATTTGATGTTACTCACCATGAGGAAGGCGAGCAGAAGGGTCATGAGAAGTAAGAATAGGTTTTGAGGCCCCCCTCCGTCAATTCCCAGGCGCCTAAAAAGGAGGAAGGTAGTTGCGATGAGGCCTGCCGCCGCCGGTATAGGAAGCCCCCGGAAATGACGTGGCTCCATCGTATCTACCTGAACATTAAACCGGGCCAACCTGAGGGCACCGCAGGCCACATAGAGGAAGGCGGCCAGCCACCCCCACTTCCCGTACGGCCGCAGGGCCCACGAGAAGACCAGGATAGCCGGGGCCATCCCGAAGGCCACGAGGTCGGAGAGTGAGTCGTATTCCACCCCGAAGCGGCTCGTAGTTTTGGTCAGACGGGCCACCTTGCCGTCGACGCCATCAAAGACGAAGGCAATCGCAATGGCCACCGTTGCATAGAGGTACTCCCCTTTAAAGGCGGCAATGATGGCATAAAACCCACAGAACAGACTCCCAGAGGTGAGCAGGCTGGGCAAGAGATACACTCCACGCTTCATCCCCTCTTTCGTTCTCCGTTTAGATCGATCCTTTGTGGATCTCACTCTTTTCATTGGATCACCCCCAGTATGTTTTTTCCCCCTTTTACGCGTTGCCCCTCCCGCACCTGTATGATAACCCCCGTGGGAAGCAGGATATCAACGCGTGAACCGAAGAGGACGGCTCCAACAATCTCTCCCCGCCGCACCGGGTCCCCCTCACGCACATAGCAGACGATCCTGCGGGCGATGATGCCGGCCACCTGGACAAAGCGCACCTTCTGCCCTTCGGCGGTCTGTAACTGGAGGGCGTTCTGTTCGTTCTGTTGCGAGGCCTCCCCTTTGTTCGCCGGCAGGAACTTACCCCGCCGGTATCGGACCGATTCAATAGTCCCCCCTGCGGGGGCGCGGTTTACGTGGCAGTTAAAGACGGACATAAAAATACTCACCATGGTGCCCCCGTGCTCTTTTTTAATTGCCACTATTTTTCCATCGGCAGGGGAGAGGACCAGGCCCGCGCCGTCGGTGATGCGTCGGCGGGGATTGCGAAAGAAGGAGCAGATAAAGATCGTCAGCGCGAGAAAGGGGAAAAAGAGATAGCCCTTCCCCCACACCCCCGCGATCACCGTGATCACGGCGGGGGGTATGATAAACGGTATCCCCTCCACGACGAGGGGGAATCGCTCCCTAGTGAGGCGCATCCTTGCTCTCTATCCAGCTCATCATCCGGCGCAATTCCCTTCCCACCTGCTCTATCAGGTGCCCTGCGTCCTTCTTGCGTAAGGCATTGAAGACCGGTCTGTGGGCCTCATTCTCCAAGATCCACTCGCGGGCAAAGGAACCGTCTTGTACCGCCTCCAAGATCTCCTCCATGGTCATGCGGGTCTCCTCGTTAATGATCATCCTCCCCCTGGTCAAATCTCCGTATTCCGCGGTGTCGCTGATGGAGTACCGCATATAGCTGATCCCCCCCTCATACATGAGGTCGACGATCAGCTTGAGCTCATGGAGGCACTCGAAATAGGCGATCTCGGGTTGATAGCCGGCCGCCACCAAGGTATCGAATCCGGCCCGCACCAACTCCGTCGTCCCGCCACAGAGCACCACCTGCTCGCCGAAGAGGTCCGTCTCGGTCTCTTCCTTGAAGGTGGTCTCGATCACCCCCGCCCTCGTCGCACCGATACCCTTGGCATAGGCCAAGGCCGTTTTTAAGGCATTTCCCGAGGCGTCTTGCTCCACCGCCACCAATGAAGGGACCCCCTTACCCTCCGCAAACTGCCTCCTCACCAGATGCCCCGGCCCTTTGGGGGCTATCATGATGACGTCCACAACAGGGGGGGGCATGATCTGGCCATAATGAATATTAAAGCCATGGGAGAAGACGAGGGTTTTTCCCTTTTTGAGCTCCCCTTCGATCTCATCCTTGTATATGCGGGCTTGCGCCGTGTCGGGCGCCAGGATCTGGATGATATCACAACCCTTGGCCGCCTCCTTGGCCGATACCGGCACAAATCCATGCTCCTTGGCCAAGCGGTAGTTGGGTGTGCCTTCGAGTTCGGCGACCACCACCTCCAGGCCGCTGTCCCGCAAGTTTTGGGCCTGGGCGTGTCCCTGGCTGCCGTATCCGATGATCGCGATCCGCTTCCCCTTCAGAACAGTTAAATCAGCATCTTTCTCGTAGTATATCTTAGCCATCATTTTCCCCTTTATTCTTATACTATTGTTGAAGTCAACCCCGTACCAGGGCCACACTCCCCGTACGGGCCACGTCTTTAATCCCCATGGGCTTGAGGAGCTCGATAAAGGCCTTGATCTTCTCCTCATCCCCGGTCACCTCAATGGTATAGCTCTTGGGACCCACATCCACTACCTTCCCCCGAAAGATATCGGTGATGCTGAGGATCTCCGCACGGGTTTCAGGTTTGACCGCCACCCTGACGAGGATCATCTCCCTCGCCACATACTCCTTGCCGACCAGATCCATCACCTTGATCACGCACACCAGTTTGTTGAGTTGCTTGGTGATTTGTTCGAGGATCTGGTCATCCCCTCTGGTCACGATGGTCATGACCGACACCATGGGGTCCAATGTCTCCGCCACCGAGAGGCTCTCGATATTAAACCCCCTCCCACTAAAGAGGCCTACGACCCGGGCCAAGACACCGGGTTCATTTTCCACCAAGACATTAATGGTATGCCGCATTTCCCCTCCTCATACCAAGAGCATCCGATCTATGGACTCCCCGGCGGGCACCATGGGATAGACCCCCTCCTCCGGCTCCACCACGAAGTCCATAAGCACGGGGAGCGGGGTCCGCAGGGCCTCTCGAAGGACAGGGACCACCTCGTCGGGCCTGGTGGCCCGCAGCCCCATGGCCCCATAGGCCTCGGCAAGCTTGACGAAATCAGGGCTGGCGTCTCCGATATGGGTCATGGAATACCTGCGCTCATGGAACAGCTCTTGCCACTGCCTCACCATCCCCAGGTATCCATTGTTGAGGATGGCCACCTTCACCGGCAGCTTATAGTGTACGGCGGTGGCAAGCTCCTGAATATTCATCTGAATGCTCCCATCACCCGCGATATCGATGACCGTGCGCTCAGGGAAGGCCACCTGGGCCCCAATGGCCGCAGGGAACCCGTAGCCCATGGTCCCCAGACCACCCGAGGTGAGTAAGGTGTGAGGGTGGTCAAAGAGATAAAATTGGGCGGTCCACATCTGATTCTGTCCCACCTCGGTGGTGATAATGGCCTCGCCTTTGGTCATCTCATAGATCCGTTCAATGACATACTGGGGTTTGATGACCTGATTCTGATTATACGCAAGGCGATGGGCGTTCTTCCATTGCTCTATCTGCTGGTGCCACGGCCCCAGTGATCTGCGGTGTTCATCCAAGCCTTTTCCCTCCTGGAGGAGGGTGAGCATCGTGGTCAGGACCCGTTTGCAATCCCCCACAATGGGGATATCCACCCTCACGTTCTTGCTGATGGATGTGGGGTCGATATCGATATGGATCTTTTTGGCCTTTGAGGCAAAGGCGTCGAGCTTGCCGGTCACGCGGTCGTCAAACCGGGCGCCGACGGCGATGAGGAGATCACAGTCGGTCACCGCCATATTGGCTCGATAGGTCCCGTGCATCCCCAACATCCCCAGGGAGAGGGGGTGCGTGCCCGGAAAACCACCCAGTCCCATCAAGGTCATGGTGACGGGGATGTGGAGCATCTCCGCCAGCTTGGTCAACTCGTCGGCAGCGCCAGCGGTGATGACCCCTCCACCGATATAAATAATCGGCCTGTGCGCCTTGAGGATCAGCTGGATGGCCCTCTTGATCTGCGGCATATGGCCGTCGAGGGTGGGCTGATACCCCGTGATGTGGACCTCCTTCGGATATTTGAATTCGGTGGCGCCCGCGGTAACATCCTTGGGGAGATCGACGAGCACCGGCCCGGGCCGTCCAGTTCTCGCGATATAAAAGGCCTCCCTGATTGTCCGGGCCAGATTGCGCACGTCGGTGACCAGGTAATTGTATTTCGTGCAGGGGCGGGAGATCCCCACGATATCCGCCTCCTGGAAGGCGTCGTTTCCGATGAGGGGGGTGGGGACCTGTCCTGTCAAGACGACCAGCGGTATGGAATCCATGAAGGCAGTGGCGAGCCCCGTGACGGTGTTGGTGGCCCCCGGACCGGAGGTGACCAGGCAAACCCCTACCTTGCCGCTGGCCCGGGCATACCCATCGGCCGCATGAACCGCTCCCTGCTCATGCCGGACCAAAATGGTCTTAAAATCCCAGTTGGGCAACTCATGGGTGATGGGGAGGATGGCCCCTCCCGGGTAGTTGAAGATCACCTCCACCCCTTCCCGCTTGAGGCATTCCAAGAGGATTTGAGCTCCTGTCTTCTTCATTCCTTCCCCTCCAGCCGACGACGATACGTTGCCATAATCGCTTCCATCTTGTCTTTTAACGCAAGCTTTTTCTTTTTCAGCTCCTCGCGCTGCAACCGTTCTGTCGGAGTCAGGAAGGATTTCTTGTCCAGGTCCTCCACCTTCCGGTGGAACCAGTTATGCTCCTCCTTGAGCTGGCGGAACTCCTCATTCTCCTCCCACAACTGCTGCATCAGTTTTTCGTCTTTTTTCATAACATCCTTCATAAACGCCCCCCATGTAAAAGAAAATGTTAATATATTTACCCACTTTTTGTCAATTCATAAAGAACCGGAGCCCTTCCAAAAATCTCCTGTCAAATGGGAATAGGTCAATGATATTGGATTGTTATAGGTGATTACCGGGAAAAGGAGTTCCCCCACGTAAAAACATGTCCTCCCTCTGAAATGAAGCAGGTAATAGCTTTGTTCAAGAAATCCGCTGGATATCGCCGGTCCCTGCGGATGGGGGTGATCCTTAATGCCGTCGTCTATTATACGAATTGCGCTTTTAGTCTCTATTACCGAAAATTAAGACTTAGCATACTTGCACTAACCTGATTTTTAAAGGTTTTTTCCTTGCCAGCATGCTGTGACTATGCTCTAATATCTTAATTTAAGAGCAAACAGGAATGTCGTATATTAATTGTTAGACAAAACTATTAGAGGTAATTTTTTAGATATGTTAACCACAAAAGAAGCAATAGAGAAGCGAAGAAGCATACGTAAATATAAGCCAGATCCGATACCTGACGAACATCTCAGGGAATTACTTAATTCGGCTCGATTGGCGCCTTCTGGTTGTAATGCGCAGCCCTGGCGATTCAAAATAGTAAAAGAAGAGGGAATTAAGGCCAGGTTAGCAGAGGCTGCCTATGATCAGGCGTTTATCAGCCAGGCCCCAGTGGTAATTATTTGCTGTGCAGATGTTCAGGGCTATCTTGATGGCACTGTTTCAGGGGCACAAGATCTTGGAAAGATAGGAGCTATTGAGGACAGAATTGTCACAATCCTGCAGGGAAGAGCCAAGAACTTGGAAACAATCGAGCGGAATGAACTTGGTCCTCGAATCGCTGCAAATGTTGCGATTGCAATTGAACATATTGTATTGAGAGCTCTTGATTTTGGAGTTGGAAGTTGCTGGATTCGTCTGATTGATGAACAGAAGGTGCGAGAGCTGTTTGGATGGAGTGATAATATTTATGTGGTTGCCCTTCTTCCTATTGGCTATCCGGCAGAATTTCCTGAAGCTAGAAAAAGATTAAAGCTTAATGATATATTACTTGACTGAGTTCAATATTTCAAATCACTGGGCTAACCAAGGTATGTACCGGACGGCTAAAGCCACCGGTGATGCCCGGCGTTATCTTTCAAATCGTACAGGGCAATAGAATCACGAGGGGGATTGGGAGGGACGAGCACATCCTTCTTTATTAATTCATTTGCAAATCCGGCCAAATTATCTACAATAGGCCAATTGAATATATCCTGGGAGGAGGGACCTGATGGCTGTAGAGATCAGAAAAGTCACGGAAGATAAAAAAGGGATGAAGCAATTCATGCGCCTGCCGTGGACTATTTACCGGGATGATCCCTACTGGGCGCCTGACCTGGTGATGGACCTGAAAAAAAGGTTGAACAAGCGGAGGCATCCATTCTTTGAATTCGGAGATGCCGACTTTTTTCTGGCAGTGAAAAAGGGGGAGGTGGCGGGCCGGATCGCCGCCATCTCCAATCCCAGACACAACGAATACCAGCACGAAAACACCGGGTTCTGGGGTTTTTTCGAATGCCGCAACGACCAGGAAGTCGCCAACGCGCTCTTTGACGCGGCCAGGGACTGGCTCAAGGCCAAGGGCTTTACCGTCATGCGGGGGCCCATGAGCTGCGACGTGCAGGACGAGATCGGCATGCTCTACGAAGGCTTCGATAGCCACCGATATTTCATGATGCCCCATAATCCTCCCTATTACATGGACCTGTGCCGGAACTACCGGATGAAAAAAGCCAAGGACCTGGTGGCCTTTTCCCTGGATGTTACCCGGCCCCTGCCTGAAAACGTCGCAAGGATCGCCCGGATCGTCAAACAAAAGATGGAGGCCAAGGGGTTTACCTTCAGGCACCTGAATAAAAAGGACATCAAGAAAGATATCAGGATCGTCATGGATATCTATGAAACGGCCTGGGCGGAAAACTGGGGATTCACGCCCATTACCAAGCGCCAGTCCACCGAACTGGCCCAGAACATGAAGCTGATAGTTGCCGAAGGCCTGGTGGTCATCATCGAAGGCCCCAAGGGAGAACCCGTGGGCATGG
>CAZMFG010000022.1:0-3077 GCA_964565525.1 uncultured Thermodesulfobacteriota bacterium | reverse complement strand
GCCGAAGGCCTGGTGGTCATCATCGAAGGCCCCAAGGGAGAACCCGTGGGCATGGCCTGCTCGCTCTACGACTACATGGAGTCCACCTACTGGGCCAAGAAATTCCCGCTTTGGGCGCAGGAGATCATGCAGCTCCTCAACCTGGCCTGGCGGATTTTCATCAAACCCAAGCCCAAATTCAAGCGGTCGCGGATGTTCCTGGCCGGGGTCATGCCCAAATACCGGGGACTGGGCCTGGATGCCTACCTGTACGTTCACCCGTTTGAATCCGGGAAGAAGCACGGCATAACGGATGGAGAGCTTTCCTGGGAACTCGAGGATAATGTCGCGATTATCAAGCCCATTGAAAAGATAGGGGGTAAGATTTATAAACGCATGCGCATCTGGGACAAAAAAATCTAGCAGGTACTATGTAAAGGCAATGGAAGGATAATTGGGATGGTTCTATTATTCAGCGGTTTCAAGGAGCATCAATAAATAGAACCGCCCCCTTTTCCTCCCTGTGGACGGGGAGGTTACTGCATGGTGTTGCGGATTGCCCTCTGTTGCTCTGTTTTGTCTGCGGTGTCGATGGGGACGAGCCGCGGGATCACGAATTCTCTTGACTTTTAGCACGTGCTATTTATACTTTTTATTGTAGCAGGATTTATTGATAATTACCAGCTCAAACGGGCAGTGCCCAGGCCCAATTGCAATGAAAGGGGGGATACTATGAAGGCTCACAAGAAGGGTATGTTAGGCGAGAAAGACCGAGTGCAGGAAGCTAAGTTCTGGGTGATGATGCGGAAAGCTGGACCGGGGAAGCAATGCCTCAAGTGAAAGAGCTGAAAAAGTAAATGATTGCCGGTTCGGCAACAACGACCTTCGATTTTTTTCTCCAATGGCATCTCACGGAGCGATGTAATCTCCGGTGTCGTCACTGCTACCAAGGGGAGCTGGTGATCGATGAGATGTCACCCGATGCAGTAAAGCACGAGATCGACGGGGCAACCGAGATGTTTCAGGCCTGGGAGGCGGAGTACGACGTCACGGTTGCTCCGTCGATTCATTTTACCGGCGGGGAACCCTTGCTGTATGAAGGGCTCTGGGACGTCGTCGCCTATGCGCGGCAACAGGGATATGCGGTGGCCCTGATGAGCAACGGGTGTCTGGTTACGGCGGCAGATGCCCAGAGGGCATCAGGACTCGGCGTATCCGACATTCAGATAAGCCTGGAAGGGCCGGAGGGCCTACACGATTCCATCCGCGGCACGGGGAGCTTTCAAAAAACGGCACGGGGTGTGGAGATATTGGCGCAGGCCGGCAACCGGGTGAATGCCAACGTGACCCTCTCTCGCCTCAATTATGATAGCATTGACGAGACCCTCGAGGTTGCAAAAAAGATTGGTTGCCACGGGATCGGATTTTCCCGTGTAGTTCCTTGCGGTAGGGGTAAGGCATTGATCGAGAGCCTCCTCAGTCCCCAGGAGCTCAAACACGCTTATCAAGAGGTTACTGCGTTGAACAGTCCTTCCTTTGAGGTTCATGTAGGGGATCCATTGGCGGGCACGCTCGATGCCGCTGACCCTTCGGTGGAAACCGACCTTACCCTTGCCGGCTGCAGCGCGGCTTTTTCCGGGGTGACCATTACCAGCGACGGTTCCGTCATGCCCTGCCGGAGGATCGGGTTGGTGGCGGGGAATCTGAAGGAACAATCGCTCCGCGCTATTTGGGCCGGCTCCGATCTCCTTTGGCAGTTACGCAGGAGGGAAAGCTATCACGGGGCGTGCGGGCGCTGTCCTCATTGGTCCTCGTGCCGAGGCTGTCGGGCTGTCGCGTATGCCTACTCGGTAGCCCAGGGGAAGCCCGATCTTTTTGCCGATGATCCGCAGTGCTGGATCGCGGCGGATCAGGCTTGAACGGCGCTGCTCGACGTTCGCCCAAACAATTTTTTTGTATCCCCTCAAAGGTTGGTTACACACCCATCGTGCACAGCGTGTCTATTGCGCCAATCCACCCCCTTGACACCATCTGCCGATTCTCCTATAGTTGTTGTTGGTGGTGGACGGTCATGTTTTGAGTTTTTAACCTAAGCTTTAATAGGAGGGGGATTATGAAAAAGGGTTTGATCATTGTCGGATTGATGATCGGCTTACTCGTCCTGGTGGGGGCCAAGTACGATTACCTTCTCGAGATGGGCGACAAGACGGTGAAGTCCGCGGAGTGCAACCAGTGTCATAAGGCAATATACGAGGATTGGTCCAAGAACTTCCACGCCAAGGCCTATAGCAACGATCCGTTCAAGAAGGCCACTAAAGACTACCAGGAAAAGGCGTGTCTCCCCTGCCATGCCGCCCAGGAGATGGCAGAAGAAAAGGCCCTGAAACTCAGGCCGGTCCATCTGGAGGAAGGGATCAACTGTACTACGTGCCACCTGAGAAACAATATGATCTATGGTCCTTATAAGCTCACTGCCAAGCACCCGTCCGAGCAAGATGCGTCGATGATAAAATCAGAATTCTGCGCCGGATGCCACATGCCGACCTATCAGGAGTGGCAGGCCAGCGGTTCGAAAAGGCAGTGTCAGGAATGCCACATGCCGAGGGTGGAGGGGAAGGCGGTGCAGGGGTTTCCCCTGTCCTCGTTGGTGCCGAAACGGATGATAGGTCAACATATCCAGATATACGAAGGACTCTTAACGGGTGCAGCCTCCCTCACCGGCGAGATAGGAACAGGATCGATCAGGATATCCCTCACCAACAAGGCATCGGCCCACACGATGCCCACGGGGAAATACGGCGACTATCGCGTCGTCCTCACCACGACGGTTGTAGACGCTGAGGACAAAACAGTCTTCTCCAAACAGGAGATTTTTTCGAGCCAGAAAGGAAGCGGGATTCCTGTTCAAAAGACCGTTGTCTATGAATACCCCCTCACGCTTGCAGCGGGGAAACAATATACCGCCAAGGCGACCCTCACCTACCAGGTGCAGGGCAGGCCCGAAAGGGCCATGGCCACGTGGAGCGCCCCGGTGGGGGGAGGAACATAGCGGGACTTGATCCCCTCACACCCCCGCTACTAAACGGCGGGGACTTCAA